>JAUMVG010000027.1 GCA_030530315.1 Clostridia bacterium
CGTGATGATGCTCGTGCTCATCGTGATCGTGGTCGTGATGATGCTCGTGATCGTGATGATCCGGCTCCGGCAGATCGTCCAGGGTCAGCAGGAAGGTGGGATGCTCGATGGTCTCCAGCATCACCTTGCTGTCCAGCTGGTCCCAGGGCGTGGTGATGATGCGGGCCTTGTCGTTGTGCTGGCGCAGCAGGGCGACGCACCTTTCGATCTTCTCCTGAGAGGTGGTCTGGGTGCGGCTGAGGATGATGGTCTCGGCGCTCTCGATCTGATCGATGAAGAACTCGCCGAAGTTGTGCGCGTACATGCGGCACTTGCCCACGTCCGCCACGGTGGCGCAGCCGGCCAGCTCGACCTCGTGGGTCTTGGCCACGTCGTCCACCACGCGGCGAATGTCGGACAGCTTGCCCACGCCGGAGGGCTCGATCAGGATGCGGTCGGGATGGTAGGTGTCGATCAGCTCGCCCAGGGCCACGGTGAAGTCGCCCACCAGCGTGCAGCAGATGCAGCCGGAGTTCAGCTCGGTGATCTGGATGCCGGTCTCCTTCATGAAGCCGCCGTCGATGCCCACCTCGCCATACTCGTTCTCCAGCAGGACGACCTTCTCGCCCTCAAACGCGCCGTCCAGCAGCTTCTTGATCAGCGTGGTCTTGCCGGCGCCCAAAAAACCGGAAATGATATTTACCTTTGTCATCGCTCTGTCTCCTGTTCAAATCGTTATTTCACGCCGGCAGACCGGCGGGGTAATGGAAGCTCTACCCAAATCATCGGGCTTCTGTGCCAACCTTGATCATACCCCTTTTGGGTGAATTTGTCATGCAAAAGAAATGGAATTCACCAAATAATAACATACTTCTGCGGCCATCAAAAGCGGGAGCCCCGCAGGCATCCTTTCCGGCGGGGCTCCCGTCTCCCTGGCGCCGTCCACAGCGCCGATAATGCGTCCTTTTGCCATCTGAAGCGTCTAATAATCCAGCATGTCGTCCAGGCCCGCGCCGTCGGCGAAGTGGGTGAGCTTCATGCCGATCAGGCCCAACTCCCCCTGCAGCTGCGACAGGGTCTCGGCGTCCAGGTCCATCAGGTCGTACCGCTCCTCCTCGTCGCTGACCTCCACGAACTCCACCGGGCTCACGCTCATCTCCATGGTGCCCTCCAGCCGCACGGTGCCGCCCGCCTGGACGATCTCCAGGGTAAAGCGCCCGAGGCCGGGATTGTAGCTGAAGTTCAGGCTGGAGCTGCCGCCGACGCCCGCCAGAGCGGCGCGCAGCTCGTCCAGGTCCACCGCACCGCTGCTGGAGGCCATGCCCAGCAGGCCCAGGGCGGCAATGGACAGCGTCCCGGCGGGAATGCTTACCTGCAGCGAATGGTTGCCGTCCTCGTCCTCGGTCGTGACGAGGTCCAGCGCCTTTTCCAGGTTTCCGCCCGCCAGCAGCATCACCCCGCCCAGCGCAAAGGCGTAGTCCGCGCCGAGTCGCTGCGCGATGTCGTAGTAATACTGGCCGGTGATGCCGCCCACGGATAACAGCAGCTGACCGCTTCGCACCTGCATGACGGCGTCCACCTGCTGGCCCTCGCCGTTACTGAAGGTGGCCTGCAGCGTGGGGATGCCCCCGGCGCTGCCCAGCATCAGCTGAATACTCGTGCCTTCGAAGCTCACGCTGCGAACGCCGTCCTCCCGCACGAGGGAAAGCTCCAGCTCGCGCAGCGTCAGCGTGCTCGCCATGCTCTCCTCCGCCCCCGCGAAGGCCGCCGTCAGCAGCAGCGCCAGGGCCAGCGCGACGGCAACAACTCTCTTCATGCCCCTGCCTCCAAACACATCCGGAGGGGCCTCGGCCCGGCTCCGGCATCCTTTGCTTCATTGGAAGAATTCTATCATACGCCATGTTTTATTGTCAACGCCGCGCATCGCCGGGGAGGCCGCGGTGCCGATATTTAACTGGGCCCTCACACGCCAAAAACATACCCGCCGCCATGCCTCCCGCGCCTTGTAAAACAGGCTGCCATCGGGTATAATGGTACCGGCCCGCCGGGGCGTTCCCGACGGGCCGAAACACCACGACGACAGGCGGCGAGCGGCATGCGATTCACCAAGATGCACGGCATCGGCAACGACTTCATACTCATCGACGGCTTTCACTGCGCCATTGAAGACCCCCGGGCCCTGGCCGCGCGGCTGTGCGACCGGCACTTCGGCGTCGGCGCCGATGGCCTGATCCTGGCGCTGCCCTCCAGGGTCGCGGACGCGCGGATGCGCATCTTCAACAGCGACGGCGGCGAGCCGGAGATGTGCGGCAACGGCATCCGCTGCCTGGGTGGGTTCCTCTATGACAGCGGCCTCTGCCGCAAGCCGGCGATGACCGTGGAGACCCTGGCGGGCGTGCTGACGCTCTCCCTGGAGCCCGGGGAAGGCCGCGTCCACCGGATGACCGTGGACATGGGCGCGCCCAGGCTGGAACCCGGCGAGATCCCCGTGGCAGCCCCGTCCAACGCCGTCACCATCGAAATCGAGGGCCGCGCGCTGCGCTTCTTCTGCGTCTCCATGGGCAACCCCCACGCGGTGACCTTCGACCTGTACCCCGAGGGCGAGGCATTCCTGCGGCTCGGCGCGCAGCTGGAGAGGCACCCGCTGTTCCCCCGCCGCGCCAACATCGAGTTCTGCCGCCTGAATCCCCAGGGCGGCGCCGACGTGCGGGTGTGGGAGCGGGGCGACGGCCCCACCCTGGCCTGCGGCACCGGCGCCTGCGCCGTGCTGACCGCCGGGGTCAGCCAGGGCCTGCTGCCCCGCAGCGCGCCCATTCACCTGCCCGGCGGCACGCTGGACATCCGCTGGGCGGAGGACGGCCACCTGTACATGACCGGCCCCGCGGAGACGGTGTTCACCGGGGAATTCGAGCCGTAGCTGGACATTGGCACGGATCACAGGGCACAAATCGCGGCATGCTTTCCGCCGTTTCGGAAGCATGCCGCGATGTTTTTGTTTTTGTCTTTCCCGCTCTTTCTCAGCTTTCGAAGATCCGCAGGCCCCAGCTGAAGGTGCGCTTGTAGTAGCCGGAGCTGAGGGAGCTGAGGATGACCTTCTTGGCCGCGGAGGAGGCGTGGAGGAAGTATCCGCTGCCCAGATAGATGCCCACGTGGTCGCTCAGGTCGTCATCGCTGACGGTGTCGAAGCAGACCAGGTCGCCGCGCTTCAGGTTGTCGTATTCGATCTTCTGGTAGCGCTCGTCATAGCCCTGGGCCTTGGAGGAGCCCTTCAGCGCGCCGCTCTTGGCCTTGCCGTAGCAGTAATTGGCATACTTGGCGCAGTCGAAGGTCTTGGGGGGATTTGCGTCGCTGGCGTAGGGCACGCCGATCAGGTTCTGGGCCACGTAGATCGTGTATTCGATCCTGGAATCCGAGGCGGAGGTGGTGGTGGAGCGCAGCGACTCGGGCACGGTGTCCGCCACGGCGCTGCCGCCGCCGTCGCCGTCCTCCGGGGCGCCGCCGCTGGAAACCGGCTCGCCGGACAGCGCGTCCGCCTTGATGTAGCCCTTACGGGTGCCGGCCTTGTTGATCACCCGCACATAGCTGCCGTCCACGCCCACCGCGTAGACCAGGGTGCCCGCGGGGATGGTGGTCAGTTTCCGGGAGCCGCCGGCGTCCTTGTACACCGCGGCGCTCTTGGCGGCGTAGGCCTTCAGGGGCTTCACGCGGTCCAGGTACTTCAGCTTGATGTAGCCCGTGCGGCCCTTGTAGGAGATGCGTCCCCAGCCGCCGGCATAGGCCTTCAGCGTCACCTTCAGGCCCTTGGGCGCCTTGATGTACCGCGCGGAGCCGGAGGCCGACTGGTAGACCTTCGCGGAGGCGTTCAGCTTGACGGATACGGAATCCGCCAGCGCGGACGTGCCCGCAAGCAGCGCTGCCAGCGCGACGATCAGTGCGATGCGTATAAACCTCAATGTCCGTTGGGACATGTCGACATTCCTCCAGATAAGGTAATTGTCGATATTATATTTTAAAACTGTGTCAATTGCAACAACTTTTTGGATAATTTTCAAACTTTGACGGCAAAAGTGTCGCATACGGCCCCCTGGACCGCTCCTTGCGCCGGTTTTCAGCCTCCCCCGTTTGACTTTCCCGCGCCCGGCTGATATGATATTAACATCCCTTTGCAGCGTTTTCGGAGGCGTTTCGATGAGCACAGCAAGACCCCGCTGCGCCGTGGTCGGCGCGGCGAACATCGACATCGGCGGCTTTCCCGCGGGCAGGCTCGCCATGCAGGATTCCAATCCCGGCAGGGTGACCCTCTCCGCCGGGGGCGTGGGCCGCAACATCGCCTGCAACCTGGCCCGCCTGGGCGTGGAGACCCACCTGCTCACCGCCCTGGGGACGGACGCCTTCGCGAACATCGTCCGTTCGGACTGCGCCGCCGCCGGGGTGCACACGGAGCTCTCCTTCACCTTTGAGGGCGAAGCCACCTCCTCCTACCTGTTCATCGCCGACGCCGCGGGCGACATGCAGCTGGCCGTCAGCGACATGGACATCTGCGCGCGCCTGACCCCCGAGCGCCTGGAAGCGCGGCTGGAGGCGCTGAACGCCATGGACGCCGTCGTGCTGGACAGCAACCTGTCCGCCCGGGCGCTGGATTTCCTCGCCGAGCGGCTCACGCCGCCCCTGCTGGCGGACGCCGTATCCACCGCCAAGGCGCCCCGGCTGGCCGGCGCCCTCCCCCGCCTGCGAGCGCTGAAGCCCAACGCCATCGAGGCAGAGACCCTCTCCGGCATCCCCGTGCACGGGCCTGAGTCCGCGGCGAGGGCCGCCCGCCGGCTGACGGAGATGGGCGTAAAGCGCGTGTACATCACCCTGGGCGAGCGCGGCGTGTGCTGCGCCGAGGGCAGCCGGGTGTACTATCTCCCCGGCGGGACGGTGAAGCTGGTCAACGCCACCGGCGCGGGCGACGCCTTCACCGCGGCGCTGGCCTGGGGCGAGGCCCGGGGTCTGACGCTGTGCCAGTGCGCCGCGGCGGGCCTGGCAGCGGCTTCCATCGCCGTGGAGAGCATGGCGACCGTCAGCCCTCAAATCAGCGCCGACGCCCTGCGGGAGCGCATGGCCCTCTGCCTGGACGGGCAGGGCATTCAGGAATTGTAACTATAACCAATCCGACAGGAGGCAAACCATGAACAAGTATCTGGACATCTCCCCCGAGGTTCGTCAGGCGCTGGCCGCCGGCAAGCCGGTGGTCGCCCTGGAATCCACCATCATTTCCCACGGCATGCCCTATCCCCAGAACGTGGAGACGGCGCTGAACGTGGAGCGCATCGTCCGCGAAAACGGCGCGGTCCCGGCCACCATCGCCATCATCGGGGGCAAGCTGAAGGCCGGCCTCAGCCCTGAGGAGATCGAATACCTGGGCAAGAAGGGCTACGCCGTGACCAAGGCCTCCCGGCGCGACCTGCCGGTGCTCGTCGCCCGGGGTGAGGACGGCGCCACCACCGTGGCCACCACGATGATCATCGCGGCCATGGCGGGCATCCGCGTGTTCGCCACCGGCGGCATCGGCGGCGTGCACCGCGGCGCGGAGACCACCATGGACATCTCCGCCGACCTGGAGGAGCTGGCCCAGACGCCCGTGCTGGTGGTGTGCGCCGGCGCGAAGTCCATCCTCGACCTGGGCCTGACCCTGGAATACCTGGAGACCAAGGGCGTGCCGGTGATCGGCTACGGCACGGAAGAGCTGCCCGCCTTCTACACCCGCACCAGCGGCTTCGGCGTGGACTATCGCCTGGACACCCCCGAGGAGGTCGCCGCGGCCTTCGCCGCCAAGCTGGACATGGGCCTCAAGGGCGGCATGCTGGTCACCAACCCCATCCCCGAGCAGTACAGCATGGACCCGGCGGTGATCAACAAGGCCATCGACGAGGCCGTGGCCGAAGCCAACGCGAAGGGCATCAAGGGCAAGCAGACCACCCCCTTCCTGCTGGCGAAGATCAAGGACATCACCGGCGGCGACAGCCTGGCCAGCAACATCCGGCTGGTGTACAACAACGCCGCCCTGGCGGCCCAGGTGGCCGCGAAGCTGTGAGCGCCGGACAATTTTGACTTTTTTTCAAAATCCACCGCCGGGGTTTGACGTGTCCCGCCCGGATATGTATAATAGAAGGTAGTATGAGTGCGCATAACGCTTGCCGAAACGGCAATTGTCCATAGGAGAGGAGCTTGCACCATGGCAAAGAGCACCAAAAAACAGCCTTCCGTACTGAACTGGATGGGCACACTGATACTGTACGGCATCCCCGGCGTCAACCTGATCTTCCTGATCCTTTCCGCCATCTTCGCCAGGTCCAGCAGCAAGCGCAGCTTCGCCATCGCGGGCATCGTGCTGATGGTGGTTTGCGCCGTGCTGGTCTTCGTGGCCTTTGCCCTGTTCCCGGATTTCTTCGCCAAGCTGACGGAGGCCATGCGCCAGGCCGCGCATCCCCTGCCGGTGGGCGACGCCCTGCCGGTGGCATAGGCGCAAACAGAGACAATGCGGGAGCCGCTTCGATCGAAGCGGCTCCCGTCTTATATGTTGAAAATCATTGTTCCGGCAGGGGCTGAAAGAGCGCGCTTTCCGGCCATCACGCCGCGCAGGCTCGCGCCCGGCGACCTCACTCCACCGCCTCGGACACCTTCTCCATCCCGTGGGCGCGGCCCTCATCGGGGGCCTCCCGGCGCGCGCCGGGCTCGCCCAGATCGCCCATGGAGAGGGCCCGGGCGTGCACGATGGGTTTCCACTCCACGTCCACGAACAGCGCCGCGCAGGAGATGGGAATGTAGGTCATCTGGAAGATCGGGAAGGTGAACAGCAGCGCCAGCTTCCGCCAGCCGGGGGCCTTGACCTTCTTCCACTCGGAGGCCAGCGCCACCGCGCCCATGGCGAACATCGCGCCGTAGCTGTTGACCAGGGACATCATCAGCGAGCCCAGCGCGGGGCCGACGTCCCGGCCGAGCACCGCGGCCAGCACCGTCATGACCAGGTTGAACACCATGCCCACCGCCGTCAGGGTGAACACCGGCAGCACGCACATGCCGATGTCGAAGCAGGACCAGTCCCGCTTCGTCACACAGCGCCGGGCCATGCGCCGGCCGAACTTGGCGAACACCTGGAGATAGCCCTTGGCCCAGCGCAGGCGCTGGTTCCAGGACTGTGAGAAGCGGGTGGGCTGCTCGTCGTAGAGCATGGCCGCGCCGCAGTAGCCGATCCGCGTGCCCAGCAGCACGTTGGACAGGGAGAACTCGATGTCCTCGGTCATCAGGTGGAAGGGCCAGCCGCCCTGGCGGCGCAGCACCTCGCCGCTGAACATGAAGCCGGTGCCGGAGACCGTGCAGCTGGTGCCCAGCATCTGGCGGGGGCGGTTCAGGAACTGGGCCTCCCGCAGGAACCACAGGCCGTTGCCCGCGGAGATCCAGTTGTCGCCGTAATTCTTGGAATTGCGGTAACCGGTGACGATCTGGTAGCCCTCCCGGAAGGTGCGGTCCATCTGGCGGATGTAGTCCGGCTCCAGCAGGTTGTCCGCGTCGAACACAAAGTAGCCGTCGAAGTATTTCGAGCCGTAGCGCTCCCAGATGTGGTCGATCAGGGCGGTCATGGCGTAGCCCTTGCCCACGTTCACGGCGTCATGGCGCTCCCACACCTCGGCCCCATGTTCCCGGGCCCTTTGGGCGGTGCCATCGGTGCAGTTGTCCGCGATCACGAAGGTCCGGATCAGTTCCGCCGGATAGTCCTGCCCGGCGATGCTCTCCAGCAGGTGCCCGATCACGTTCTCCTCGTTGCGCGCGCAGACGAGCACGGCAAAGCGGTGCTTCGGCGCCTCGTCCTCCGCCTCGGCCCGGGGCTTCTCCCGGCGCAGCAGCGCCAGCGCATAATAAAAGACCTGGTAGGCGAAGCAGATCGTAAACAGCGCCCCTATGGCAAAATTGACCGCCACCACGGCTTGGTTCATGCGTGCGTCCTCCATGTTTTGATCGGTATATCTATTTTGGCCCGCGCGGGCCGAAGCATTCCATCCCGGATGCCATTATAGGGCAAGAATATCAACAATTTATCAACTCGTCTGTAAAACATGGAGACAGGCGCAGCAGACAAAAATCTCCGCTGAGTATTGTCAGCAGAGATTCTTGCGTTTGCATACTTTGTCGGTGTTCCGAAGGACCGTCCTCAATCCTGCTCGCCCGTCCGCTTCTCGCCGTTCCTGGGCTCCTTGCGGCGGTACAGCTTGCGGTCCAGCGACCAGATGCGCTCCGTGAACCCGCCCGGCTGAACGCCGGCCAAGGCCCGGTTCATCTCGAAGATGCGGGCGTCCAGCAGGTCCAGCACGTGCAGCACCTCGGCCTCCGGGAACATCGGCGGCTTGGGGCTGCCGTACTCCGGCAGGTCGTGGTGGGAGAGCACCATGTGCTCCAGCATCATCAGCAGCTCCGGCCGCACGTTCAGCTCCCGGCCGCAGCGGGAGAGCTCCGCCACGCCCTGCACCAGGTGGCCGATCAGCATGCCCTCGGCAGTGTAGTCGGACACCAGGCCGATCTCGTCGGCGTCCATCTCCGTGATCTTGCACAGGTCGTGGAGTATGACGCCCGCGGCCAGCAGGTCCGCGTCCAGCGTGGGGTACACCTCGCAGATGGCCGTCGCGGCCCGCAGCATGGTGCTGGTGTGGTGCAGCAGGCCCGAGCGCTCCGCGTGGTGCAGCTTCGAGGCCGCCGGATAGTAGTTCAGCCGGTCGCCACACTCCTCCAGCCGCTTCAGCACCAGCGCCTTCAGCTCGTGGTCGGAGAAGGCGTCCACCCGGTTCAGTATGTAGTCCAGCATTTCCCCGGGAGGCAGCGGCGCGCAGGGCGTCAGGGCGTCCATGTCGTAGTCGTCCGCCTCGGTGGCCAGGCGCATCTTGTCCACCCGCAGCTGGGGCCGGCCGTTGTACTCCAGCATCATGCCGCGCACGCGGATCACCTGGGCTGCCGGCGGCGGCGCGGTCAGGCCGTCCCACATCTTGGCGTTCACCTCGCCGGAGATGTCGCACAGCGTCATGTCCAGATATTTCCCGCCGTTGGAGCTGGTCTTCTGCGCCGCGGAGTGCACCAGCAGAAAGCCGTCAAACACCTGTCCCTTGATCATCGCCTGTAGCTGCGGCTGTGCCCTCATCGCCCATCGCCCTCCATGCAGTCAGTTTCTCATTTCATTTTAGACGCTCCCCCATCCCCTGTCAAGCGGAGAATCCGCGCAAATCCCTTGATTCACGGCAAAATGTGTTTTATAATAGAATGGTGGCGGGTTCCCGCCGCCTCAAACCACGATTTCGGAGGACCCTATGCCCGATACAAAATTCTCCTGGTGCGGCCTGCGCGAGCACCTGCGCAAGTACTTCTGGATCTACCTCGTGGGCATCGCCCTGAGCCTGGTGGGCACCAACCTGCTGTGGACCACCACGCGGCCCCGCGTGCCCAACGAGCAAAACGTGATCGTATTCCTGGCGGACGCCTATTCCTACACCACCCCCCTGCAGGACGTCGCCCGGGACATGCTGGAGCGCACCCGGGAATTCGACGACACGCTGATGGAGGTGGAGTTCCAGAGCCTGCAATACAGCGACCAGGATTACTCCGGCCCCATGCTGCTGATGACCCGCCTGGCCGTCGGCGAGGGCGACGCCTTCCTGGCCTCCCAGACGGTGATGGACGCGCTGGTGCAGTCCGACGCCCTGGTGCGGCTGGACGAGAGCGTCGCCGGCGGGTGGCTGGCCGAATACCCGCTGGAGCCCTATTACGCGACGGTGGTCGACGAGGAGACCGGCGAGAGCGAGACCTACCTGGCCGGGCTACGGCTGGACGAGGTGGACGCCCTGGCCCAAATGAGCGCGTTCAACAACGAAGGCGCGTTCCTGTGCGTCGCCGGCAACGGCGGCAACGTGGAGACCACGATGAAGGCCCTGGAATACATGATGGAGGACCTGACGGCCCTTACGACGGAGGCAACCGATGCTGGAACAGAGGATACGGAACCGGCAGCCTGACGCGCTGCGCGGCGCGGGGCTGATCCTGCTCATCGCCCTGGCGGTACTGGCGGGCTCCGCCTTCTTCTCGCGCCTGGAGCCCTCCATCGGCACGCTGTCCTCGGTGGGCTTCATCGCCTACGGCTGCGCCATCGCCTGGTTCCTGCTGGACTGGTACGTGATGGGCTTCATCTACACCGCCAACGCCGACTGCCTGCGCGTGTGCCGCTTCTACGGCAAGCGGGAGCGCTTCATGACCGACGTTTGGCTCAACCAGGTGCAGAGCTACGGCAGCCCCGAGGACGTGAAGCAGCGCTTCCCTGGCGCCCGCGTCTCCAGCGCCACCCGCAGCCAGTGCGACCTGGAGCCCTTCGCCATGGCCTACCTGGAGAACGGCAAGACCGCGATCCTGGTGCTCCAGCCCGACGAGGCTCTGCGCGCCCACCTGCTGGGCGTACTGCGCGGAAGGGACAGGAAGTCCGGCAAGGGCGGCGGCAAGGCGGAAGCCGAGTTCAGTCAGGCCGACCGGTCCGGCGCCGAAGAGACCCTCTGACGATTCATCGCATCCGGGAAAGGGAGTTGAGAGCATGTCCGTAGATCGCGTGCGCGCTTACCTGAAGCCCCTGGGGCTGGACGGCAGGATCCTCGAATTCGACACCTCCAGCGCCACGGTGGAGCTGGCCGCCCAGGCGGCGGGGGTCATTCCCGCCCGCATCGCCAAATCCCTCAGCTTCATGCTGCCGGACGGGCCGATCCTGGTGATCGCCGCCGGGGACGCCCGCGTCGACAACCCCCGCTTCAAGGCCCAGTTCCACGCCAAGGCAAAGATGCTCACCCGGGAGGAGGTCGCCGGGCTCGTGGGCCACGGGGTGGGCGGCGTGTGCCCCTTCGCCCTGAATGAAGGCGTGCGGACCTACCTGGACGCCTCCCTGCGCCGCTTCGACACGGTGTTTCCCGCCTGCGGCAGCGCCAACAGCGCCATCGAACTGACCCCGGCCGAGCTGGAGTCCGCCGCCCAGTTCTGCCAGGGCTGGGTGGATGTCTGCAAGGGCTGGCAGGACGCGCCGGAGGGATAGTCGGCAGACGAAATACAAAACCCGCTGTGCGTTTGCGCGCACGGCGGGTTTTCTGTATCCTGCGTCAACCGTCCCGATCAGAAGGGCGCGCCTTCGCTGGTCTCCCGGGAGGCGATGTTGATGCTCACGCCGTTCACCTCCACGCCCTCCTCGGCACGGATCAGGATGTATTTGAAGCCGTCGATGATGCGGGTCTCGATCAGGTCGCTGCGCTCGGGGTTCACCTGCACCACCACGTCCGGGGTGCGCACCTCGAACTTCTTCGGCTCGGCGATGTTCACGGCGCTCAGGGAGATGCCCTGGCCGAACTCGGCGTCGTACTTCTCCTCGAAGGCCGCCAGCTTTTCCTCGGGCACGCCGCAGGACTCCAGCATGCCGGAGACCTCCTTGCGGGACACCACCAGCGGCTCCGCGGCCTTGTCCTGGTTGTGGGTCTCGATCATCTCCCGCAGCTGCTCGTGCACGGTCTGGGCCACCTCGAAGCTCAGGTCGTCGTCCAGGGCGTCCTCCAGCACCGCCTGGAACACCTCCCGCTGCTCGGCAGCGGGCATCGGCGCGTCGCAGTGGAAAATGGCGTCGATGAACTCGTCGTGCACGTTGGCGGCGTCCCGGGTGAAGTACAGCGCGCTGTAGATATTGGTCGCCCGGTCGTCGAAGGTGGGAAACATGAAGCCCAGCTCCGGCGCGGCCACCACCCACTCCAAGTCGCGGCTGTGGAAGGCGTTGTCCTCGCTGAAATAGCTCAGCGCGGGCTTGGTCAGCTTCACGGGGCACACACTGACCAGCATGTAATTGAAGACCTCCTCCGACACCACGTCCGCCTTGTTTTCGTCGGTGTGGCGGAAGGGCACGTCGTAGGCGTCGTGCATCATCAGGATCAGGTAGTTGCCCTCCAGCTCCAGGCTGTCGATGATCTTCGCGCACAGCTGCTCCACACCGGCGTCCACGGTCAGGGCGGTGTTCCGCAGGCCCATCAGAAGCCCGTGGGCCTCGTCCTCCATCACCTGGTCCGGACGAAACTCGATATCGATCAAATTGCGGCCGGGGATCCCCGCCAGGGTGCGCTTGAATATGCTCAGGTATTTTTCCTGCTCCTCCTGGGGAAAGGCCATGAGGGAACGGTTGAAGGTAGCGACGATCTCCCGCTTTTCATTCACATAGCAGCCCCGCACGCAGCTGATGGCGTTTTTGTCCGGGTTCAGGCGGCGGCGAATCTCGGCGATCTCTTTTCTGTTCATGCTTGTACCTCGTAAAAATGATCCCGCGCATTTAAGGGCGCGGTCGGTGGTTGCGCGGCCTCCGCCGCGCGCACCCATACATTATACCACGGCCCCGGTCCCCGTTTTTGACGGCGGTGGGGCAATTGGGTAAGGATTGGCGGCATGAAAATGAGCCCCCGGATTCGGGAGCTCATCGTTGTCTGTCCGCCTGTCTGGCGATTACAGCTGCAGGCCGGTGAATTTGAAGCCGGCGGTGACCACATTGTCGGGCAGCTTGCTGAACATGGAGTTGACGGACTGGTAATTGTAGTAGCGCATGATGGTCTCGGCGAAGATCGGGGCCACGGAGACCGTCTGGAACTTCGGCTGGCCGACGATGTTGGGGTTCTCCACGGTGTCGGTGGAGTAGACCATCTTGATCGGGCTGGCGTTGATCTTCTCCACGCCCTTCTCGGAGATGATGTTGTGGCTGAGCATGGCGGTGATGTCCTTCGCGCCGCGGGCCTTGAGGGACTCGGCCAGGTTCACCAGCGTGCCGCCGGAGATGGTGAAGTCGTCCACGATCAGACAGTTCTTGTCCTTCACGTCGCCGATGACCTCCAGCACCTGGGCGTTCTCGGTGTGATCGGTACGGCTCTTGTCGCCGATGGCGATGGGCAGGTGCAGGGCGTCGGCGAACTTGCGGGCCTGCTTGGCAAACCCGGCGTCCGGGGAGACGACCACCATGTTCTCGGTGCCGATGCGCTTGGCTACCTCCACCAGCATGGGCGCGGCGTACAGGTGGTCCACCGGTCGCTTGAAGAAGCCCTGGAGCTGCGGAGCATGCAGGTCCATGGTCACAAAGCGGTCCGCGCCGGCCAGCTCCATGCATTCGGCACAGACGCGGGCGCGGATGGACACGCGGGGCTCGTCCTTCTTGTCGCCCTTGCCATAGCCAAAGTAGGGCATGATCAGCGTGCAGGACAGCGCGTTGGCGCGCTTGAAGGCATCCATCCAGAACAGGATCTCCACGAACTCGTCGTTGGAATGCAAACCGATGGGCTGGACCAGGAAGATGTCACGGTCGCGGACGGTTTCGTTGACGCGCACGAAGGTGTTGCCCTCCGAGAAGGTAATCACCTCGCAGGAACCCAGCGGCTTGTTCATGTAGCTGCACATGCGCTCCGCAAAGGTCCTTCCGCCGCTGCCAGCGAAGATAGAGATATTCGCGGTCTCAAACATAAACCCCAACACTCCTTTGTTTTGCCGTTATTTGGACTACTTCCCCGCCGCAGTGCCGTGCGGCGATAAAAAAACCGTCATTCCAGAGAGGCCACTGCCTCCACCTCGATCCGGGCGCCCATCGGCAGCGCCGAAACCTGCACGCAGCTCCGCGCCGGATAATCCGGCCCAAAGTAATCCGCGTAGATTTCATTCACCTCGCCAAAGGTACCCAAATCCGTCAGAAATACGGTTGTTTTCAATATGTCCGCCAGGGAAAGGTTCAATTCCTCCAAAACGGTTTTCATGTTCTCGAACACCTGCCGGGCCTGAACCTTCACGTCCTCCCCCGCCAGCCTGCCGGTGGCAGGATCGACGGGAATCATTCCCGACAGGTAGCAAGAGCCGCCCTGTATCACCGCTGTCGAGTAGGGTCCAATGGCCTTGGGCCCCGCCTGCGTCAAGAAGCATCGCTTCATATCTGCGCCTCCCTGCCGGGGATCAGCCCGGCTCCTGTGTCGCGTTCGGATCCACAACGTTGCCCTGGGCGTCGTGCACGCCCTTCCAGTAGACGTTCATGCCGGCCACGTAGTCGTCATAGCTGATCTGCTCGCGGCTGACCTCCTGCTTGGTGTCCCAGTCGTAGGCCACCACCCAGCCCTCGCTGTGGCAGCTGCCGTGGCCCTCCTGCTTCAGCTTCGGCGGGTCGGTGATGTAGTAGACGTAGCGGCCCTCGTAGTCGTATTCGTAGCGCCTGCGGTTGGATTTCTGCTCGCTGACAATGACGGACACCAGCTCGTAGTGGTACTCCGGCCGGGTGCCGTAGATGGTCACCGTGGCGTTTTCCTTGTCCACGTTGGTGTAGATGTAGATGGCGTGCTCCGTGTCGTTGCGGAACAGGAAGTTCTTGCCGTCCGTGCCGTACTCCACCGCGGCGTCCTGGCTGGGCTCCACGTAGGCGACGGTCATGTTGTGGTTGTGGCGCTCCAGAATGGTCATGTTGGCCATGATCACGGCGTTGTAGAGCGTAGTCGACGCCTGGCAGACGCCGCCGCCAAAGCCCTTCTTCAGCTCGTTTCCGGCGTACTCCGGGGCCTCTCTGAAGCCTCTGGCCTCGGTGCGGGGCCCGACGACCGCGTTGAAATCCGCGGTTTCGCCCGGATACAGCGCAAAGCAGTTGAAGTAGCTCAGCGCCAGGCGCACGTTCGCGCGGCTGTCCGCGCCGCGGAAGCTGACGTCGGTGGAGAACTTGGCGACCACCTTCATCTCCATGTTGTCGGAGCTGACGGTGGGCTCGACCTCGTCCACGGGCAGCTGGGTGTCGCCCTCGCCGGTGAGGATCAGCGACTGGAGGTTTTCCATGGTCCGTTCCTGGTCCAGATCCCAGCCGTGCTCGGAGGCGCGGGTGATGATCGGCTTCTCCTCGGTGAGCGCCACCTCGGCGTCCACGGGATCCACGTGAATCTCCGCGGCCAAGCCGTCGATGAAGGTCTCCAGCGCGGCCTCGTCGAAGGTCAATTCGCTGTTGAACTCGGCGGGGACCTCCCGCAGGTTTTCAATGATCTGCCGACGCACCGCCCTGTCGCCCACGTGGCCCAGGTTCCAGGCGCGCTCCATCTCGGATTCATAGTCCATCGACGCGCCGAAATCCGAGGGCGTGAAGTTCCAGGACTTGCCCCCGTGGGTCAGCACATAGGTGGTGTTCAGCCGCTCGTCGCGCAGCTGCTCCATCGCGGCGTAGCCCTCCTCCAGGGTATAGCCGCCCATGGACAGGCCGTTGACGAACACGTTGTCGACGAAGCGCTCCTCCTGATTGGCGACCGCCCCCGCGATCAGCTTGACCGCGCCGAAGATCACCAGCACCAGGACCGCCGCGCAGATGGCCAGGCGCAGCTTCGCCGGGATGTCCCGCCAGCCCTTTCCGGGCCGTTTGGGCGCCGGAGCGCGCCGTCCGCCGGCGGCAGGCCTCGCCTGCCGGACGGGCTGGCGGCCGTTCGCGGGCCTTCGGGCCGCGGACTGGGCCGTGCCCCTGGTCCTGCCGGGAGCCGCCGGACGCGCCGCTGAGCCGGGCCTTGCGGAGGCCGCAGGCCGGGGACCCGTGGTCGTCCTGCTGCGGTTGCCGCCCGCGGGCCTGCGGGCCGCGCCGGAAGCGGGCCGCGGCCGGGCATTCGAGCCGGTACCGCCGCTGATTCTGTTTTGCGGATAACGCTCGTTGGTCAATGTTCCTGCTCCCAATCTATCGTACAGCGACAGCCGGAGCGCGCCGAAGCGCCCGTCTGCCGCGTTCCAAGCCATGCCGAAACCGGCGCTTCAAAGCGCGCAGTTTCGTCTTATTCAATTATACCACATAACCCCACGGCTGTTTAAGGTATATTGTTCGTCGTCTTTGTAAAAATACAAATAACTTTTCGCTCCCGCCCTTGCGCCGAATTCCCGCCGCCGCGTTGACAAAATCCCCGAAGTGGTGTATGCTCAAGCTGCGTCGTATCCGGCGCTATCCAGCAATTCATACGGGAGGAAACTGTCTTATGCGCATCGCGATTCCCTACTATATGGGGCAGGTCTTTCAGCACTTCGGCCACGCACCCAGCTTCAAGGTCTACGAGGTGGAAAACCACCAGATCTTGATGGAGATGGTGGTGGAGGTGGAGACGGAGGGCCACACCGCCGTGGCCGAGCTGCTCCGGTCGATGGACGTGCGCGTCGTGCTCTGTGGCAACATCGGCGACCGGGCCATGCAGGCGCTGGCGGACGCCGGCATCATGTTCTACGGCGGCGTCACCGGCAGCGCGGACGAGGCCATCACCGCCCTGGTCGAGGGCGGCCTGAAGTACGACCCCGAGATCAAGCTCTCCGCCCCCAATTCCGGCTGCGCCGGCTGCGGGGAGGACTGCGGCGATTGCGGCGGGGACTGCGGCAGCTGCGGAGGCTGCTGAGGGGAGAATTGCCCGTGATCGAGAAGACCTATTCCACCCCCTGCGGGGCTATTCACTACTGGGTCAACGGCAAGACCGCGGATCCGTCCAGGGCGCTGGTGCTGCTGCCCGGGCTGACGGCCGACCACAGGCTGTTCGACAGGCAGGTGGCGTATTTCCAGGACAAGTACCGCGTCCTCGTGTGGGACGCCCCGGAGCACGCCGCCTCCTGGCCCTTCGACGCCGCCTTCAATTTGGCGGACAAGGCCCGCTGGCTGGATGGGCTCCTTGCGCAGGAGGGCATCGGCGCGCCGATCATCATCGGGCAATCCATGGGCGGATACGTCGGGCAGATGTATTCGCAGCTGTTCCCGGACAAGCTGCGCGGCTTCATCTCCATCGATTCCGCGCCGCTGCAAAGGGAATACGTCACCGCCGTCGAAATCTGGCTCCTCAAGCGGATGGAACCCGTCTACCGCCGCTATCCCTGGAAAGCCCTGCTGAAATCGGGAACGAATGGGGTTGCCACCTCCGATTACGGCCGGGAATTGATGCGGAAGATCATGATGGTCTACGACGGCGACCAGGCGCGGTATGCCCGCATCTCCGGGCACGGCTTCCGGATGCTCGCCGAGGCGATGGAGGCCGACCTGCCCTACGCGCTCCGCTGCCCCGCGCTGCTCCTCTGCGGGGAGAAGGACCGCGCGGGCTCCTGCATCCGGTACAGCAAGGCGTGGCATCGGAAGACCGGCATTCCCCTCGAATGGATCAAGGGCGCCGGGCACAACGCAAACACCGACGCGCCCGAGCAGGTCAACCGCCTGATCGAAGCCTTTGTCGAAGCGCTGTAGCGCTTTTCACGCGCGGGAAACAAAGAGACTGCAGTAAAAAACAGGAGAGCGGCGTCATTTGCCGTTCTCCTGTTGTCTTGTCTTTTTTACTTCTTGGCTTCCTTGGCCCAGCTGTCCTTCAGCGGCACGGTGCGGTTGAACACGGGCAGCGCGTCGGTGGAGTCCTTGTCCTTGCAGAAATAGCCCATGCGCAGGAACTGGAAGGTGGCGCCCACCTCGTGCGCGGCGATCCAGGACTCGCAGAAGCCCTTGACGACGGTCAGGCTGTTGGGATTCAGCTTGTCCATGAAGTCCGCCGGCGCGGCGTCGACCTCGTTGCCGTCCTCGTCCACGGTCACGGCGTTGCTCTCGGGCTCGTCCTCGGCCAGTATGGGCTCATACAGCCGGAACTCGGCGGGCACGGCGTCCGCGGCGTTCACCCAGTGCAGGGTGCCCTTCACCTTGCGGTTGGCGCCCTCGCTGCCGGAGCGGCTGTCGAGGTCCACGGTACAGCGCAGCTCCACCACGTTGCCCTCGGCGTCCTTCACGAAGTCCTCGCACTTGATGATGTAGGCGCCCTTCAGGCGGACCTCCTTGCCCGGAGCGAGGCGGAAGAACTTCTTCACGGGCTCCTCCATGAAGTCCTCCTGCTCGATGTACAGCTCCCGGCCAAAGGCGACCTCGCGGGTGCCGAACTCGGGGTGATCGGGGTGATTCTCGATGGTCAGGGTATCGGTCTTGTCCTCGGGCCAGTTGGTCAGCACCACCTTCAGCGGGCGCAGCACGGCCATGGCGCGGGGAGCAGTGTCGGCCAGCGCCTCGCGGACACAGTGGTCCAGCAGGCTGCCCTCGACGGTGGAGTCGGCCTTGGCGACGCCCACGCGGCCCATGAAGTCGTGGATGGCGGCGGCGGGATAGCCACGGCGGCGCATGGCCACCAGGGTGGGCATGCGGGGGTCGTCCCAGCCGGACACCACGCCCTCCTCCACCATGCGGCGCAGGTGGCGCTTGCTCATCACGGTGCGCTCGATGTTCAGGCGGGCGAACTCGATCTGGCGCGGGGGCTGGTCGGTGACGCCGGCGTGGTTCACGAACCAGTCGTACAGCGGGCGGTGGATCTCATACTCCAGGGAGCACAGGGAGTGGGAAATGCCCTCGATGGCATCCTGGATGGGATGCTGGAAGTCGTACATCGGGTAGATGCACCACTTGTCGCCGGTGCGGTGATGGCTGTGGCGGTTGATGCGGTACATGGTGGGGTCGCGCAGCAGCACGTTGGGGTTCGCCATGTCGATCTTGGCGCGCAGCACGCGGGTGCCCTCCTCGAACTCGCCGTTCTTCATGCGCTCGAACAGGTCCAGGTTCTCCTCGACCGAGCGGTCGCGGTAGGGGCTGTTGACGCCGGGCTTGGTCAGCGTGCCGCGATTGGCGCGCATCTCCTCCGGGGTCTGGTCGTCCACGTAGGCCACGCCGCGGCGGATCATGTCCTTGGCGATCTCATACAGGCGATCGAAGAAATCGGAAGCGAAGTACAGCTTGTCCCACTTGTAGCCCAGCCACTCGATGTCCCGCTGGATGCCCTCCACGAAGGCGGTCTCCTCCTTGGTGGGGTTGGTGTCGTCGAAGCGCAGGTTGCACTTGCCGCCGAACTTTTCGGCGATGCCGAAGTCCACGCAGAGGGCCTTGCAGTGGCCGATGTGCAGGTAGCCGTTGGGCTCCGGCGGGAAGCGGGTGTGCACGTGGTCAAAGCGGCCGCTGGCCAGGTCCTGCTCGACGAATTCCTCGATAAAATTCGCGGGACGCCTCACTTCATTTTCCATAGTCCTTCTCCTCCCTGGGGCACAGCCGGCGGCAGCGCCCGTCGATGCGATATGATACTTCATTATAGCACTTTTTTCCGGCGTTGAACAGTGGGCAAAGGTAAAATACAGGCGATGGGGGCCTGATCGCCATGAACCGCATAAATATTACAAAATTGCGACAACATTTCAAAACCATCGTGGCTTTTGCCTTTGGGAAGGGTGCCTGAGCGCACCCGTCCGGACCGGCAAATAGGCGAGATTGATCATATTTGCGCGCCTTTTGGGCGCTTTCCCAGCCAAAACCGGGCGGTTTCAGGCCGAAACAGGGCTGAAATCGCCTCGTTTTCCGGAGGTCCTGTCCGCTTGGCGGGCCGGTCCGTCCTGGGCCCGGGAGGGGCGGTTGACAAAGATTTATGCCGATGGTATAATTATTACGAATCTATTACAGAGTGACTTATTCAAACGGAGAACAAATGCCATGAACACACGTCGAAATCCGCTGAAAATCCTGATCGCGCTGCTGGCGCTGGCCCTGATGCTGAGCGCCGTTCCCGCGGCCATGGCCGCCGGCAGCTTCCAGGCCGTCGTAGCGGTGGATTCCATGAAGGTCTACAGCGCCAAGGCTCCCTACAGCTTCCTGGGCACACTGCCTAAGGGCTCGGTGGTCACCGTGGAGGCCTACTCCGGCAGTGCCGCGCTGATCAGCAGCAACGGCAGAAGCGGCATCGTCCAGGTCTCGGACCTGACCGCCGCATCCGCCGATACCGAGCAGCCGCAGGAGTCCCAGATCGAGACGGCTCCCATGGATGTGGTCGCCCTGCGCACGACGCGGATCTATCGCAAGGCCAGCACCTCCAGCCGCTATGCCACCGTGAAGGCCGGCACCGAGATGAAGCTGCTGGCGGTGAAGGGCGCCTGCGCCAAGGTCTCGCGGAACGGCCAGGTGGGCTACGCGGTCTACAGCCACCTGGGCACGGCGGAGCAGATCGAGGAGACGCCCGCCCCCCAGCAGACGCCGGAGGCCTCCGTCGCGCCCCAGACCACCCCGCAGCCCGAGACCAGCCCGAACAGCGACATCCAGACCGGCAAGGCCGACGTGGTGGCCAACACCGCCTGCCGCGTGTTCGCCCGCCCCAGCACCTTCAGCGAGTCCGTCACCGTGCAGAAGGGCACGGCCATGACCCTGCTGGCCATCAAGGGCGAGTGGGCCCTGGTGGAGCGCAACGGCACTGTGGGCTACACCGGCGTCAGCAGCCTGAGCAAGACCTCCGGCGGCAGCAGCCAGAGCGTCAGCAGCCGCAACCCCTTTTCCAGCGGCAGCAACGAGCACACCATCTATGCCTTCCTGACCGGGGAGATGGGCTTCAACCGCGCCGCGGCCATGGGCATCATGGCCAACATCAAGTATGAATCCGCCTACAAGCCGGACATCAACGGCGACAGCGGCACCAGCTACGGCATCTGCCAGTGGCACGCCGGGCGCAAGACCAACCTGATCAGCTGGTGTCAGAACAACAACCTGGACTACACCACGCTGGACGGCCAGCTGCGCTTCCTGCAGTACGAGCTGCCCACCCGCTATTCCCAGGTGTACAACTACGTCCGCCAGGTGGAGAACACCGCCGAGGGCGCCTACGACGCGGCCTACTACTTCTGCTTCAACTTTGAAGCGCCCGCCGCCCGCACCTCCCAGTCCACCGCCCGGGCCAATTACGCCAAGAACACCCTGTTCCCGATGAAGTAAGGATGAAACGGCAGAGGGGCCGGATCAAATCCCGCCCAGTTTTCCCGCCCCCCCTGGCCAGCCCGGGCCACGCCCAAATACATACACCCCCCGAAAACCCCCCGCGCCCGAGCAAATCCCCCAACCAACACCCTGATCCCTAGACAGTAAGTATAAACGGCCATTGGGCCCTTAAAAAATCGCGCGATTTGATCCGGCCCCTCTTGTCATGCCTGGGCAAGCCGAAACTCATTCCTCCAGCGTAAACCGCCAGGCGCAGTTGCAGCTCTCATCCCGGATGTCGGGATAGCAGCTGACGCATTCGCAGCGGATGCGATCGTCGATGGCCCGGACAAATTCCCCGAACTCCACCTCCCCCACCTGGACACAGGGGTGGAAGGGCATGCCCTTGCGGCCGCGCGTGTCCTGCACCCGGCAGTACACCGTGCGGAACACCATGGAGCGCTCGCCCTCGACGACGAACTCATGCCGGTTGTGGTGGGCGTTGAAGCGCAGGTCCATGGCCTGCCGCAGCCCCTCCAGGCCGGGCCGCTCCGGCAGGTTCAGGAACTTCTTCAACCGCCGGGCCTCGATGGCCGTGTACACGCGCCAGACGTCCACGTCCCGGCGCATGGCCGCGTCCATGCCCTCTTCCTTTTCCACGGACTGGAACCACAGCCCGTCCAAGGCCAGCCAGTTCAGCGAATACACGTTGATCAGCTCCATCAGCCGTTCCCGGCTGAGGTGCTCAAGATGCTCGTTTCCCATAGACCTGTACTCCATACCAGGGGTCGTAAACCGTCCCGGGGCTCCGTCCTCCGGGATTACCTGCCGCTGCCCCGTCCCAACGGGAACTGGCCGATGCGCAGCGCCGTGCCGCCGAAGGGCACCAGCTCGATCACCCGGGCGTCCTCCTCCCGGATCGCGGGCACCATGGGCACGCCGGCGCAGCTCGCACCGTCCATGTGCCAGTCCACGGGCGCGGCCTTCACCAGCACGCGCACCGGGGCCTCGCCCTTGCCGAAGGCGGCGGGCGCGTCGGAATAGACGGCCTTCATCGGCTCGTCCCGCACCAGCGCCCAGTTCCACGCGCCCTTGGCCGTCACCTGCCAGCTGCCGTCCTCCAGCTGCTGCCAGTCCTCTTCGGGCTGATAGGCCATCAGCAGCGGGCCCAGCTCCACCGCGCCGGACTGGTGGTACCACTTGGTCACCCGGGGCACCGTGGGCAGCTCCACCCGCACCACGTCGCCCGAGCGCCAGCGGCGGCGCACGCAGGTCGTATCCCCGGCGCGCACCTGCATGATCTCACCGTCCGGCAGGAACACCATCGGCTGGCGCGTCCAGAAGGGCATGCGCAGATACAGCGGGAACTCGCAGGGCTGCTTGACAAACACCTGGATCTCCACGGACTGCCCGAAGGGATAGCCGCCGGACACCCGCAGCCGCACCGGCACGCCGTCCAGCGTGGCGCGCACCGTGCTGGGCGCGTAGCTGATGGCCTGCAGGCCGCCGTCGCTGGTGGCATACCACAGCGAGGCCGCGAACTTCGGCCAGCCCTGGCCGCAGCCGGCGTCAAAGGGGGCGGGGCTGTACAGGTTGGCGTCGTCGCCGTCGTTGTACCAGCGCCGCTTCTCCCGGGAGACCTTCACCTGGTTCACCTGCTCCAGGTACTGGTGGGCGGTCATGTCGGCGGTAAAGGCCGCCGGCAGGGCGTTGTAGGCGATCTTCTCCAGCAGGTCGGCACATTCGGGGTTGAAGTCTCCCAGCCCCAGCAGCGCCTCAAGGGAGTCCATCAGCTCCACCGCGGCCTCCAGGCGGGAGCCCTGGGTGGGGCTGTTGCCGTTCAGGTGCTCGTCGCAGATGAACATGCCGCTGGCCACGCCGTGGTGCTTGACCAGCTTGGCCCAGCCGAAGCGGAAGCCGCCCTGCTCCTTGAAGCCAGACTTGAACAGGTTGATCACGCCGGGGGTCTTGAGCCCCGCGGCGATGTTCACGCCGTGGGACAGATGATACTGGGTGTGGAAGAAGGGCCGCTTCTCGCCGATCAGGGGCTCGTTCTTCTCCTCCTCCAGCGCCTCCTCCAGCCGCTCGCGCTTCAGGGACTTGCTCATGGGCACGGTGTTGGCGAAGGTGTGGAAGTAGTTGGGCCAGTCCAGCGTCTGGGCCCGGAGCCGCTTGCACAGCTCCAGCAGGTGCTTCTGGCCGGTGATGTTATACAGCCACAGCGCCAGTTCCATGTTCTCGCCGCCCCGGGCCACCGCCCACTCCTTCAGGGGGTGGTCCTTCAGGCCGGCAAACTGGTACTTGAAGAAGCGATCCATCAGCACCAGCACCCGCCGGTCGCCGGTGGCCGTGAAGTACAGCCTCAGGGCCTTCATCGCTACCATCAGCGGCCAGTAGTCCTCGTTGTCCGCCGGGCCGAACCAGCCGTCCTCCCGCTGGCTCTGCAAAATCCACTCGATGTAGCGCATCGCCTTGGCCTTCAGCACCTCGTCGTCCAGCGTCCAGGCCAGGGCTACCAGCCCGAGCAGGTACTGCGGGGCGCGGTCGCCGCTGTCGCCGGGGCCGCCCAGCCAGCCGCTCTGCTCGCCCACGTCCTCCCACAGCGCGTCCAGCCTGCCGGTCAGGCCGTCCCGCTGGGTCTGGAGCTGGTCCAGCAGCCAGTCTTCGGGGCGGATGCTGCCCAGGGGCAGCGGGGAAAGGGCGTTGGGCGTCAGGGGGGCCCTGTTGAAAATGGGTTTCATGGCTCTGCTCCTCATCAGCGTAGTTGAAAGTATTGCTCATCCGCGGGCGGCGGGGCGTTCTCCCCCTCCGCGCGCGCTATTCAAAGATTCGGTATTCGCACTCGATCCTGCCGTTATAGTAGCGCCTGCGCCGGGTGGCGCGGCGGCCGTACTCCTTCTCGAAGCCCATGTCCGCGCTGAAGGCGCACAGCTTCCAGCCCGGGCAGCGCTTTTGCAGCGCGCCCAGCTGCCGGGCCACGGCGTGAGCCGCCCGGGCGTTGTCCAGGCGCTCGCCGTAGGGCGGGTTCGCGATGAACACCCCCGCCTCGTCCGCGGGCACGTCCGTTCCGGGCGTCACGTCCCGCATGTCCTTCACGGACAGGGCGATCCGGCCCGCCAGCCCCGCCTGCTTCACGTGGCGCTGGGCCAGCTCGATGGCCTCGGGGTTTATGTCGCTGCCGGCCACGTTCAGCGCCCGGCGGCTGCCCTCCTCGAACTTCTTCCGCGCCTCGGCGCGAATGGCCTCCATGGCCTCGTGGGGCGCGCAGGGCCAGGCCTCCATGGCAAACTTCCGGGTCAGCCCCGGAGCGCGGTTCAGCGCGATGAACGCCGCCTCGATCAATATCGTGCCGGTTCCGCAGCAGGGGTCGTACAGCGGCTGCCAGGGGTGCCAGCCGCTCTGGAGCACCAGCGCCGCCGCCAGCGTCTCCCGCAGGGGCGCCTCGCCGTTCCAGGTGCGATAGCCCCGCTTGGAGAGCGGCTCGCCGGAGGCGTCCACCGCCACCGTCACCAGGTCGCCCCGGATGGACACGTCCACCTGGAACAGCGCGCCGGTCTCGGAGAACCAGTCCGCGCCGTAGGCGGACTTCATCCGCTCCACCATGGCCCGCTTGGCAATCTTCTGCACGTCCGAGGGGCTCATCAGCTGGGACTTCACGCACTTGGCGCGAATGGGAAAGGCGGCGTCCGCCGGGAGGAGCTTCTCCCATTCCACGGCCTTGACGCCCTGGAACAGCTCCTCGTAGGTGCGCGCCTCGAACTGCGCCATCACCAGCAGGATCCGGTCGCAGGTGCGCAGCCACAGGCTGGCCCGGAAGGCGTCGGCAAAGTCGCCCTCGAACATCGCCCCGCCCACGTCCATCACGCGCACGTTCTGCATGCCCAGGTGCTTCAAATCCCGCCCGGTCATGCCCTCCATGCCAAAGGCGGCGCTCGCAATCCACTTCATAAGCTGCCGTACTCCATCATATCAGGTCCCCTGCGGCGTCCTGCCGGGAAACCTACTAATCTTCCACAATCTATTATAAATGATAAATACCCATTCTTCAAGGGGTTGCGTTCCCGCGCAAACATTTAACCCGCGCGCAAAAGCCCCTTCCGGCGATTCATACCGCCGAAAGGGGCTTCCGGGTCATGGCCGAAATCAGACGAAATCCTCGCGCATCGGGGCGAAGATGTCCAGCAGCGTGCCCGCCTCCAGGCACAGGGTGCCGTGGGACACATTCGAGGGGAAGGCCAGCGTGTCGCCGGGGCCCACCTCCACGTATTCGCCGTCCACGTTGAAGCGGAACCGGCCGGAGCGCACATAGGTGTTCTGGCAGTGGGGGTGGCTGTGCACGCTGCCCTCGCTGCCGGTCTCAAAGTTGACCTCCACGATCATCAGCTGGGGCGTGTAGGCCAGCACCCGCCGGGTGACGCCGCCGCCCAGGTCCTTCAATGCCGCGTCCTTCTCAAATACCACATTCGCCTTCATGGTCAATCCTCCTCGCGCTTATGCGCATTGTCGTTCAAGTCGATCGGGTCAGCGCTTCGGCTTCATCGCCGCGTTCACCGCCGACAGCACCGCCAGCAGCGCGATGGCGACCAGGATCGCCGTCATGCCGCCGCCGAAGCCCAGCCGGTCCGCCAGCACGCCCACCACCGAGGGCATCAACACGCCGCCGATGGCGCCGATGGCCAATAGCGCCCCGGTGGCCAGCGGGAAGTTGTTGGTGAAGTAGACCGCGTCCGAATAGATCATCGGGCAGATGCCCGCCATGCAGAAGCCCAGGACCGCCACGCACACCGTCACCATGGCGATGCTGCCGGAGAACAGCATGCCCGCGAAGCCCAGGGCCTCGCCCACGGCGGCGATCAACATCAGCTTCTTCGGGTGCACCCGCTGGGACAGCCAGGCGCAGGTCAGCCGGCCCACCAGGATCACCGCCCACAGCAGCGTCGCCATGGTCTGGCTGTAGGTACGGATGGCCGCCTCGCCCTCAAAGGCCGCGGCCAGCTCCCCCTTGTTCTGGATGTAGCTCACCAGCCAGCCGTTGATGGCGTATTCCGAGCAGATGTAGCACAGCAGCATGCCCGCCAGCACCAGGAAGGCGGGGTCCTTCATGAACGCCATGCTGTGGTTGGCCTTCTCCCGCCTGTCGGGGCGCTCGTCGGGCACCCGGACCGCGAAGTTGACCACCTCCGCCGCCACGCAGACCGCCACGAACACCGCCCCGGCCTGCCAGCCGATCAGCCCCCGCAGGGCCAGGAAGATCATCGGCGCGGAGATGGCGCCGACGGCGAACACCGCGTGCAGCAGGTTGGAGGCCGCGGGGCTGCCGTCCGTGACCGCGTTCACCGTGCGGGTGTTGAAGTTGGTGACGCCGCCCCGGCCCACGCCGGTGAACACGAAGGCCACGAACAGCAGCGCCGGCGCACTGAACAGGGCGATCATCAGCATGCCCACGCCGCCCAGCGCGGCCAGCAGCAGCACGGAGCGCCTGCGCCCCAGGTACAGCGGGATCAGGCCGCTGACGAAGCCCGCCACCAGGTTGCCGATGGAGTGGGCCGACAGCATGACCCCGCCCACCGTGTCGGACAGGCCGTAGGCCGCCTTCATGTCCGGCATCAGCGAGCCCATGGTCAGCGAGATCAGGCCGTTGCAGAAAAAGGCGTAGAAGCAGGTGTAGATCAGTGCGCGCTGCACGCGATCCAGCTTCTTCATGAATGAAAACACGCGCTCACCCCGTAGATATCAGGTTGGGAAAACCCCCGACTATGATAGCATCAAATCGGGGGCTTTTCAACGCGAATCTGTTATGTTTTCAGGCAGTGGCGCTCAAGCCGCGCGCGGAAGGCCGGCCTACGCCCTGCGCTCCCGGCCTTCGTAGAAGTCCAGGATCTCCCGCCACCAGGGGAACAGCACCTCGTCGGTGGAGCGATAGATCTCGTGCTTCGCGCCCTTCACCAGTTCGCGGCGGCCGCGCTTCAGCCGCGCGGCGAAATCCTCCTGGGGACCGGGCATGACGGAGCCGTCGTTCTCCGCGGTGAACAGCAGCACCGGCGCGTCGATTTTTTCCACTGTCCCGGGGGCCAGCACCATGCGGGAGGCGCGCAGGGCCTCCCGGACCCAGCCGTAGGTGGGGCCGTTGTTGCTGAAGGCCGGGTCGGACGCCTTGACGGCGTCGTACCAGGCAAAGCGCTGCGGGTCCGTGGCGGCGGAGGTGGCGAAATCCTCCGGCCCGGCGTAGGGCTTCGAGGCGAATATCCGCCGCTTGCTCCGCCCCAGGCGTCCCTCCACGCCGCAGAGGACCCGGGCCAGCGGCAGAGGCAGCCCGCCCAGGTTGGGCGCGATCATCGGCGCGCACAGCGCCGCCCGGGCGAACACCCCGGGATGCCGCTCCATATACAGCGAGGAGACCGCGCCGCCCATGGAGTGGGCAAACAGGAACCAGGGCTTCGGCATCTGCGCAAGCGGCCCCTCCGCCACCTTCTCCATGTCACGCACGTACTCGTCGAAGTCGTCCACGTGGGTCAGGGACGGTTCGCCCGCCAGAGCCGGGTCCCGCCAGGAGCGCCCGTGGCCCCGCTGGTCGTAGGCCAGGGCACTGTAGCCGTTGCGCAGCAGCGAGTGGATCAACTCCGCGAACTTGTCCGCGCTTTCGGTGAAGCCATGGACCAGCAGCACCGTGCCCCGTGGCGCGTCCGCGTTGAAGCGGCTGACGAACAGCGGCCGGCCGCCGTCTCCCGCCACCGTGCTGTCCGCGCGCCGCGCGTTGATATAGGGCAGCACCGCCCGCTCCATGGTCTGGGCGTAGCCCTCGGACAGTGCCAGTCCGTCCGGGTTGAAGCGCGCCACCGCCATCGTCATCCCTCCCGTCATACTCCCCCGCGCCCGCGGGAAACCGCGCGGGCGCCAGGGCAAAGAGGCCGCGCCGGGCGACAAGGGCCGCCCGGCACGACAATCGCCGTTATTTCAATATCTTCGCGTAGACCTTTTTCTCGTTGTACAGCATGAACAGCACGCCGCCCAGCACGCACACCGCCGCGGCGGCCACCGCCGTGATGCGGTAGCCCGCGCCGGTCTCCTGCCCGATGGTGGCGAAGGCCGTCACCAGCAGCATGGCCAGGGACTGGCCTAGCTTGAAGGCGAAGGTGCGCGCGGCGTAGAACATGCCGCTGCGGTTTTCGTGGGTGTCCAGGGCGTCGCACTCGGCGATGTCCGCCACCACGGCCTGGGGCAGTATGCCGAAGATGGCCATGGCCGGGGCCGCCACCACGCACAGGATGTAGCCCTGTACCGCCGGCGGGATCGGCAGGGCGCTGCCGAAGAAGGCGGTGTAGACGAAGCTGACGGTGAAGACCACGAAGGCGAACAGGATCAGCTTCTTCTTGCCAAATTTGGGCGTCAGCTTGTTGATGGGCACGTAGAACAGCACGGACAGCGCCGTCATCAGCACGAAGTACACGGTGCTCATGCTCTCATCCAGCTTCAGCAGCGAGGTGACGAAGAACGGCAGCGCCGTCTGGAACATGGTGATGCCCAGGAAATAGGCGATATCCGAGGCCACGAACACCCGGAAGTCCCGGTTCTTGAAGGTGGCCGCCAGGGATTTCAGCGCCGTGGACTCGCTGGGCGCCGCCGTGACGTAGTCCTTCTCCCGGATGGTGAACACCGGCACGAACATGCACACCATGCCGATCAGCGCCATGACGGTGAAGGTGGTGCGGATGGCCGTCACGCGCTCCATGCCCGCGCCCTGCAGCATGCCCCACACCACCGGCGCGAGGTAGGCCATGGCCATGCCGGCGATGTAGGTGAAGGAGATGGACGTGGAGATGGCCATGCGGGTCTTCTGGTCGCTGCCCAGCTCCGGGATCAGGGCGTTATAGGGCGTGCAGTACATGGTCATGAACAGGTAGAACAGCATCAGCATCAGGAACAGGAACGCCGCGTTGACCCAGCTCACGCCGTTGACCGGGGACCAGAACGTGAATATGCAGGTCAGGGCGAAGGGAATCGCCGCCGCCCGCATGAACGGTATGCGCCGGCCGTCCTTGCTCTTGCAGCGGTCGGACAGCGAGGCGATCAGCGGATCTGTGATGGCGTCGAAGATGCGGCCGAAGGCCGTGATCGCGCCCAGGATGGTCAGCACGCCCAGGATCGCCAGCCCCTGCGGAATGAATATGGGCTGGCCCGCCTGCTGTGTGGCCAGGTCGGGCTGATAGTAGTTGACCAGCCAGCTGGAAATGAGCGCCGCCAGCACCGACCAGCCGAATTGGCCCACGGCAAAGCACCACACCTTGCCGGTGGACAGCTTCTTGGTTCCGTTCATGTCTCTCTCCCCCTCGTTCGCATGCCGCTCCAGGCGCTGCCGGCAGTGCCAGCTGCCCGAACCGGCGTTATTCCTATTTTAACATAGAATACCCACGAGGGCAAGAAGAAAAGCACTGTAAATACAGCGCTTTCCGTCGTTTGTTGTCTCTATTCATCCGCCAGCCCCAGCGCGCGGTTGGCGTTCGCCCACAGCTGTTCGGACAGCGGATCGGGGCCCTCCCCTCTCAATTCGGCCACCTTCGCAAAGGTGTGGACGACGAAGGCGGGCTCGTTGCGCTTGCCCCTCAGGGGCACGGGGGCCATGTAGGGGCAATCCGTCTCGATGAGCAGCCGGTCGGCGGGCACGTTCCGCGCCACCTCCGAGAGCTTCGGCGCGTTCTTGAAGGTCACCGCGCCCGACAGGCTGATGTACAGCCCCAGGTCCAGGTAGATCTTCGCGCTCTCCCAGCTGCCGGTGTAGCAGTGCATGATGCCCGCGGGCATCCGCCCCGCCGCGGCCCGGGCGCGGAGCATGTCCAGGCAGTCCCCGTGGGCCTCCCGGATGTGCAGCTGCACGGGAACGCCCCGGTCAAAGGCCATGTCCAGCTGGCGGTCGAACACCTCCCTCTGGACGTCCCTCGGCGAGAGGTCGTAGTGGTAGTCCAGCCCGATCTCCCCCAGCAGGCGGCATTTGGGCTTCTCCAGGTACCGCGACACGGTGGCCTCGGCGTCCCCGTCCCACCCGCTGGCGTTGTGGGGATGCACGCCGATGGCCCCGTACAGAAAGTCATGGGCCTCGACGATGGAGAACACCTTCTCCTCGTTGCCGACGCATACCAGTTTGCCGCCCTCGTCCTCCGGGCCATCGTAGATGGGCTCCCTCGGGTCCGCCACCACCAGCGCGCGGGCCACGCCCGCGTCCCGGAACCGCCGGATGACCTCGTCCCGGTCCCCGTCGAACCTCGGGTCTGCGATGTGGCAATGGGTATCAAACAATCTCATAGAAACCTCGTCGGGGCGGGTGATCGCTCCCCCGCCCCGCATGTCGTCATGTTGTTTTGTCGTCTGCCAACGGCGGCTCGTGGTCTGATTCGGGGCTCAGCCGATCTCGCTGCCGGGCGCCACGTCGCCGTCAACGGTCAGCAGGCGCACCTTGCCGTCGGGGTCCTCGGCGCACAGCAGCATGCCCTCGGACACCTGACCGGCCATCTTGCGCGGCGCGAAGTTGTTCACCAACACCACGGTCTTGCCGACCATCTCCTCGGGGCTGTAGTATTTGGCGATGCCGGAGCAGACGGTCTTGGTCTGGCCGTTGCCCACGTCCAGGGTCTCCTTGAGCAGCTTGTCGGACTTCTCCACCTTTTCGCAGGCGATCACCTTCGCGGCGATCAGCTTGATCTTCATGAAGTCATCAAAGGTAGCGATGCCGTCGCCGGCGGGCTTCTCTTCCTTTTTCGCAGCCTTTTCCTGCTTCTTCTCCGCCTTGGCCTCGGCCTTTTCCGCCTTCTTCTGCTCCTTTTCCTTGTCGCCGGCCATGGCCTCGAGCTCCTTTTTGATGTCCACGCGGGGAAACAGGGCCTCGCCCTTCTTCACCACGGTGCCGGGCACGAGCTGGCCGAAGGTCTTGAGGGAATCCCAGGTCTTGAGGGCGTCGTCGGTCACGCCCAGCTGGGCGTAGATGCGGTCCGGGGTGGAGGGCATCGTGGGATAGATGTACACGGCGATGGCGCGGATGCACTCCGCCAGCACATACATGACGGTCTGAAGCCTCGGCTTGCCCTCGTCGGTCTTGCCCAGCACCCAGGGCTGGGTGAGGTCGATGTACTTGTTGCACTCGCCGATCAGCTTCCAGATCTCGGACAGCGCCACGGAGAACTGCAGCTTGTTCATCTGCTCTTCGACGATGGCGGGCAGCGCCTCGAAGTGGGCGATCAGGTCCTTGTCGGGGCCCTCATAGCCGGTGGGCGCGGGCACAACGCCGCCGAAGTACTTCTCGATCATCGCCACGGTGCGGCTGACCAGGTTGCCCAGGTCGTTGACCAGGTCGGAGTTCATGCGGGTCAGCATGGCCTCGTTGGTGTAGTTGCCATCGGCGCCGAAGGGCATCTCGCGCATCAAATAGTAGCGCAGGGTGTCCACGCCGTAGCGCTGCACGATGGGGCCGGGATAGACGATATTGCCCTTGGACTTGGACATCTTGTCCTCGCCGAACAGCAGCCAGCCGTGGCCGAACACCTGCTTGGGCAGGGGCTGCCCCAGGGCGTGGAGCATGATCGGCCAGTAGATGGTGTGGAAGCGCACGATTTCCTTGCCCACCAGGTGCACGTCCGCGGGCCAGTACTTGCGGTACAGCGCGTCGTTGTCGGTGCCATAGCCCAGGGCAGTGATGTAGTTGCTCAGCGCGTCGATCCACACGTAGACCACGTGCTTGGGGTCAAAGTCCACCGGCACGCCCCACTTGAAGGAAGTGCGGCTGACGCACAGGTCCTGCAGGCCGGGCCGCAGGAAGTTGTTCAGCATCTCGTTGGCCCTCGACGGCGGCTGGATGAAGTCCGGGTGGTCCTCGATGTACTGGATCATCCAGTCCTGGTACTTGCTCATGCGGAAGAAGTAGCTCTCCTCCTTCATGGGCTCCACGGGGCGGCCGCAGTCCGGGCAGCAGCCGTTCTTCACCTGGGTGGGCGTCCAGAAGGACTCGCAAGGCGTGCAGTACAGGCCCTCGTATTCGCTCTTGTAGATGTCGCCCTGGTCGTACAGCTGCTTGAAGATCTTCTGCACGATCTTCTCGTGGCGGGGCTGGGTGGTGCGGATGAAGTCGTCGTACTCGATGTTCATCAGCTTCCACAGCTCCTGGGTCTCGGCCACGATCTTGTCCACGAACTGCTGGGGCGTCACGCCGGCCTCGGCGGCCTTGCGCTCGATCTTCTGGCCGTGCTCGTCGGTGCCGGTGAGGAAATAGGTGTCATAGCCGGTCTGCTTCTTGAAGCGGATCATGGTGTCGGCGGCCACCGTGGTGTAGGTGTGGCCGATGTGCATGTTCCCGCTGGGATAGTAGATGGGCGTGGTCAGGTAGAAAGTGGGCTTGGGCATGTGTCGACTCCCCCTTTTTCGGATAAATAAAACGCCCCCTTGCAAGGGGCGCCTTCGCGCGGTACCAACCCTCTTCACGCGCAATGGCACAGGTCCAGTGCGCGCCTTGGACGCCTGTAACGGGGCGGCAGGTCTGCCTCCGCCAAACGCTCAGGGCCGCGCCGTTCGCGTTCGGAGCTCCGAAGCCATGTTCGCGCGCGCCCGTCAGCCGCCGGCTTTCAGCTTTCCCGGCTCTCTGCAGGCCCGGCCTCGCGCTACTCTCTTCATCATCGCCTGTAAGCCCTATTATAATGCCCCCCGTTGTTAAAAGTCAAGCATATTGCCGGCCATAGGCGCGTCCTATGCGCGGGCAGCGGAAGCGGCCCCGCTCCGCGGGGCAAAATTGCCGCCGAAGCCCCGGCAAACGCCGCCGCGGCGGTTGACTTTGCATGGCGGAGCCATTATAATGTTATACAGTAGTACGTTGGGTGTATAGGGGGTTCCCTCGCCCATACCACCACGATTATAAGGAGAGAACGCAAGCATGGACATTCGCTATTCCTGCAACCAGCGCGACTTCAAGCGCTACACCACCGAGGAGACCCGGGCCGAATTCCTGATCGAGAAGCTGTTCGTGGCCGACGAGGTCACCGCCGTGTACAGCCACGTGGACCGCATGGTCACCCTGGGCGTCATGCCGGTGAACGACGTGGTGCCCATCGACAAGGGCATCGACGTGTGGCACAACTTCGGCACCCAGTTCTTCCTGGAGCGCCGCGAGTGCGGCATGTTCAACGTGGGCGGCGCGGGCTCCGTCACCGTGGACGGCACCGTCTACGAGCTGGGCTACAAGGACTGCCTGTACATCACCAAGGGCGCGAAGGAGATCACCTTCGCCAGCGACCATCCGGCGCAGCCCGCAAAGTTCTACATCGTCTCCGCCCCGGCCCACACCAGCTACGAGACCAAGCTTATCCGCATCGCCGACGCGGCCAAGAAGCCCCTGGGCTCCATGGAGACCAGCAACAAGCGCGTGATCAACCAGTTCATCCATCCCTCCGTGCTGAAGACCTGCCAGCTGTCCATGGGCATGACCGTGCTGGAGCCCGGCTCCGTGTGGAACACCATGCCGGCCCATACCCACGAGCGCCGCATGGAGGTCTACTTCTACTTCGAGGTCCCGGAGAACAACGTGGTCTTCCACTTCATGGGCGAGGGCCAGCAGACCCGCCACATCGTGATGCAGAACGAGCAGGCCGTCATCAGCCCCTCCTGGTCCATCCATGCCGGCGCGGGCACCAGCAACTACACCTTCATCTGGGCCATGGGCGGCGAGAACCAGGCCTTTGACGACATGGACAACATCCCGACCACGGAGCTCAGGTAAACAAAACCCAACGCAGACAGGAGGAGATTCCCATGAATGAATTTCTGAAGAACTTCAGCCTTGAGGGCAAGATCGCCTGGATCACCGGCGCTTCCTACGGCATCGGCTTTGCCATTGCCACGGCATATGCCAAGAGCGGCGCGAAGATCGTGTTCAACGACATCAACCAGGAGCTGGTGGACAAGGGCCTGGCCGCCTACAAGGAGGCCGGCATCGACGCCAAGGGCTATGTGTGCGACGTGACCAACGAGGCCGCCGTGCAGGCGCTGGTCAAGCAGATCGAGGAAGAGGTCGGCGTGGTGGACATTCTGGTGAACAACGCCGGCATCATCCGCCGCATTCCGATGTGCGACATGCCCGCTGAGGAGTTCAGCAAGGTCATCAACGTGGACCTGGTGGCGCCGTTCATCGTGGCGAAGGCCGTCATTCCCTCCATGATCAAGAAGGGCCACGGCAAGATCATCAACATCTGCTCCATGATGTCCGAGCTGGGCCGCGAGACGGTGTCCGCCTACGCGGCGGCGAAGGGCGGCCTGAAGATGCTGACCCGGAACATCTGCTCCGAGTACGGCGAGTTCAACATCCAGTGCAACGGCATCGGCCCGGGCTACATCGCCACGCCCCAGACCGCGCCGCTGCGCGAGCGCCAGCCCGACGGCAGCCGGCATCCCTTCGATCAGTTCATCGTGGCCAAGACCCCCGCGGCCCGCTGGGGCACCACCGACGACCTGATGGGACCCGCCGTGTTCCTGGCCTCCGACGCCTCGAACTTCGTCAACGGCCACGTGCTGTACGTGGACGGCGGCATCCTGGCCTACATCGGCAAGCAGCCGTAAACGCAGGGCGTTTAATCCCAATTGCTGACGCGACTAATTTACCGGAGCCTGACCCCCATAGATTCAAGGGGTCAGGCTCCGGTCTTTCATCTCTATAGAAAGCAAACATCGAAACCATCCAGCCGCCCTGCAGATCATGGGGCGGCTGGATGCGTTTGTCTGCATTCGATCGAAAGAAACCACCGCCCGTAGGAACGCCATAATTGGCGTCTGTTCTCAAACGAAACGGATCGTGTGGACGCCGTTGATATTGACACGCTCCCTCCTCTTATAGTAAAATTAACAAAAGGAGGGTGCGTTCTATGAGAAAGTGTCTTGCCATACTTGCGGTCATTGTGCTGGTCCTTTCCCTTGGCAGCGCGAGCGCGGAAACCTTCGACCCGGACGGTTTGACCCTGGTGGATGATGACAGATTCACCATTGTCTCGCACGGGAAGGGTATGATTGACGTGCAAACGTCTGCTGAACAGAGACCGGCCTACCTGCTCTCCATTACTAATAAATCAAACTGTGGCGTCGGTATATATACCGGACACATGGATGAAGATCTCGGGGACTACCATTTAGGGACCATCAACGGTGCCGAGATATCGGCGCTTTGCTTTATTGACCCACAGGATGAGCAAAAATACGAGGGAATCTGTTTTTCCCCAATCTTTCCCGGAACAACAAAGGACCTGTACATGGAGCCCTTTGGCGGCGGGTATGGGTTTACTTCCACTGATGAACTGACTAACGTAGTGGTTGATATTCATTTGTCGAGTGTTGACTACGATTCCTGGTATTGCAATTACACGCTGGTCTTGGACGAAGGCGAAACTGTCGCCTACGCCAGGCCTTCCGATGTCGTACAGTATGAAAATGATATCATCAGCTACGAGCTGCCTTCCGACTGGAAGCGGGATATCTTCTATGAAGGGACCGAGTACGAATACGAGCTGGTGTGGGCGCCGCCGTCACTGTCACTGCACCTGACCCACATAGAGATACGCACGAATCCGATCTGGACATTGCAGGAGATGGTGGACGCTTATAACCAGGATCATACCGCATACTACGCCGATCCGCTGGATTCAATGACCACCTATGATGCCGTTATTGATGGCCACACCGCCGAGGTCCTGGAGGATTACAACCATATCGCGGACGCTACGACCTATACGTACTTCATCCATGCGAGCGGTGAAAAGCTGATTTCAATTCAGTTCATCTCAGAAACGCAGTTCAAGGCGGATTTGGACGCAATCCGCCAGCAGGTTCTGGACAGCATCAGGTTTAAGGTGTAGATCATTTCGAGAGCGACGGGAAAAGGCTCCCATCAATCGCGCAAGACAGGGGAGTCCTGAAAACACACGGTTTCAGGGCTCCCCTGTTTATGTCAACCGGAGGTCTGTTCCGGCTCCCGCCTCACGCCCAGACGATCCAGATCAGCGCCGCGCCGGAGATGGCGGCGATCAGCGTGAAGGGAATGCCGATGCGGGTGAAGTCCTTCGTGGCGACCTTATAGCCCTCCTTCTGCAATATGCCGATGCCGGCAATGTTGGCGGAGGCGCCGATGGGCGTGATGTTGCCGCCCAGGGTGGCGCCGATCAGCAGGCCGAAGGCGAACAGGTAGGGCTCGATGCCCAGCAGGGTGGAGATGCCGCTGACCACCGGCAGCATGGTGGCCACGTAGGGGATGTTGTCGATGAAGGCGCTCAGCAGCACGGACACGCCCACGATCATCACGTACATCAGCAGCTTGGAGCTGCCGCCCACCTTCACGAACAGGCCGGCGATGGCGTCGATCACCCCGGCGTGGGTCAGTCCCTCGATGACCAGGAACAGCCCGGTCAGCAGCAGCAGCGTCTTGTAGTCGATGGCCTTCGCCACGTCCACGGCCACCTGGCGGCCCCGCCGGAACGCCTCATAGGCGACGCCGATCACGGCCAGCGCCATGCAGATGATGCCGTTGGTCAATTCCGGCTTATTGGGGAACTGGGAGGCGATGATCAGCAGCGCGATGGTGCCCAGCAGCAGCGCGGTGGGCACGTAATCCCGCACCTCGGTCAGCTCGCCGGGCCGGATGCTCCCCCGCTCGTCGCGGAACAGCCACAGCAGCACCGGCACCGTCAGCAGCGCGCCCAGCTCCACCGCGAAGAAGATGCCCGGGCGTCCGTGGAACCACAAAAAGTCGTTGAAGCTCATGCCCACATGGCCCGCCAGCAGGATCGACGTGGTATCCCCCACCAGCGTGGCCGCGCCCTGCAGGTTGCTGGACACGGCGATGGCAATGATCACCGGAACGGGGTTGGTCTTGATCTGCTTGGCCACGGCCAGGCCCACCGGGGCCACCATCAGCACCGTGGCCACGTTGTCCACGAAGGCGGAGATGATGCCGGAGAACAGGCTCAGCGCCACGATGGCCCAGCGCACGTCCGGCACGATCCGCAGCAGACCCTCCGCCATCCGGGAGGGCATTTTGCTCTGTATGAACAGCTCCACCGTGGCCATGGTGCCCGCCAGCATCATCAGCACGTTCCAGTTGATCGCCTTCAGCGCCGACCGCGCCGGCAGTATGCCCAGCACCATGAACACCGCCGCGGCGGCCAGGGCGATCATCCAGCGCTTCTCGGAAAAGATCAGAAGCAGCGCGTACATCGCCGCGAACAGCACCAGTGCCAACACCATTTGAAACATCGCGAACAACCCCCGTTTCGATATAGGAACAAAAAACCAGATATAGCCGCGCTATACCTGGCGATCCCGACGTTCCCAGGTATAGCAAAGCTACCCTGAGTCTCACAATTGCCCGGCCGCGCCTGGGCCGCCGATGGCAAAGTATGCCGGGAAGGAACTCCGTGATGACGACATAGCTCCGCGGTCCGGGCCGACCCGCGAAGTGCCTCCGGCCTTCGCGCGCCGCCTGCCGCGCCTGTTACTCCCTCATGATCCCATTATAGCACAGACCCGCTCAGAACAGCGCTCAGAAGCGCTATATTTCGGTTAATTCCCGGGGAACCCGCCGCCTTGATTCCGGAGGCCGGGTATAGTATAATATCCCCAGTGACAGCCCCGCGGCGCCGATCGCGCGCCCGCTCACGCACACAAAGGAGGGAACACCATGGCCAAGGGCGCCAACCAGAAGCTGAAGATGCTCTACCTCACCCGGATCTTTGCCGAGCAGACCGACGACGAGCACGCCCTGACCCTGCAGGAGATCACCTCCCGCCTCGCCGCCTACGACGTCAACGCCGACCGCAAGACCCTCTACCAGGATTTCGAGGAGCTGCGGCGCTACGGCCTGGACATCATCGCCGAGCACCGGGGCCACAACACTTACTATTTCCTGGGCAGCCGGGACTTCGAGCTGCCGGAGCTGAAGCTGCTGGTGGACTCCGTGCAGGCGGCGAAGTTCATCACCGACCGCAAGTCCCGGGAGCTGATCCGCAAGCTGGAAAGCCTGGTCAGCGCGCACCAGGCCCGGCAGCTGCACCGGCAGGTGCTGATCTCCGGCCGGGTCAAGGCCATGAACGAGAGCATCTATTACAACATCGACAAGCTGCACAGCGCCATCAACACCAACTCCCAGATCCGCTTCCAGTACTACCAGTGGAACGTGCGCAAGGAGACGGAACTGCGCCGGGGCGGCGCCTGGTATTCGGTGAGTCCCTGGTGCCTGACCTGGGACGACGAGAACTACTACCTGGTGGCCTACGACCCCGGCGACGACAAGATCAAGCACTACCGGGTGGACAAGATGCTGCGCATCCGCCTGACCGGCGACCCCCGGCAGGGGCAGGAGCGTTTCGGCGAGTTCGACATGGCCCACTACGCCAAGAGCCTGTTCGGCATGTACGGCGGTGAGGAGACCGCGGTCACGCTGGAGGGCGAGAACGCCATGGTGGGCGTCGTCATCGACCGCTTCGGCAAGGACATCCCCCTGGTGCCCGTGGACGACGGCCACTTCGAGGCCAAGGTGAACGTGGCCGTCAGCCCCCAGTTCCTGGGATGGATCATGGGGCTGGGCGGCGGCGTGCGCATCACCGGCCCCGGCCCCGTGGTGGGCCAGATGCGGGACCTGGTGCGCCTGCTTTCGGCGCAGTACGACCCGCCGAAGCGCTGACTTCTTCGACAGGCATCGACAGCCCCGCGGTCCGGCGGCGCATAAAGGGTAATATTTGGGACCCAATAATGGCGTCCTGACGCAATAAGGGAATTTTTCTGGACTCCTCCCCTGGTATACTGTCCTCGTAAGGCAGACCGGCGGGAGGTTTTCATATGAAAGCGCCTCCCCCGCCACCCAGACAGGACCACGCGCGGAGGTGTTTCACATGTTTACCCCCAAGGGCTATTACACGCATCAGGGCTACACCGGCTTCCTGCCGGACGGACGGCGCATGAACTTCCCCACCATGCGGGAATACATCGACTACATCGAGGAGAGCCAGGAGGACGCCGCCTGACGCGGCTCGATTCCCGGAACCCGCGTTTTTCAACAGACGGCATGACCGCGAAGAATCGCGGACACGCCTCATTTCGGCTAAGTCAAGGGAAACCAACGCTGAAATGGAGGATTAGATGCCAAAAATGCATCTTTCCGAGTTTAGAAACAGACTCTAATTCCCCTTTTTTCGCGCCGGAGGCGGCAACGCCCCTCCCGGCGCTTTTTCCTTGCAGCAGCGCACAAAAATATGCACTCTAAACACAAACGTGATTGCACAGGCCCAACGTGGCGGTATAATAGTAGGCAGAGCGCGTGGAAAACCCGGATTCAGGGCTTCTCGCGCTCCGATCAACGGAACGAGGGTGCGACCATGCTTGAACTGAAGCACATCTCCTTTGACGTCGAGGACGACGGCAAGGGCAAGGAAATCATACGCGACATCAGCCTGACCATTCCAGATGGCAAGCTGGTGGTCATCACCGGCCCCAACGGCGGCGGCAAGTCCACGCTGGCGCGGCTGATCATGGGCATCGAACAGCCCACCTCCGGCGAGATCCTGCTGAACGGCGAGGACATCACCCGCAGGAGCATCACCGACCGCGCCCGCCTGGGCATAGGCTTCGCCTTCCAGCAGCCCGTGCGCTTCAAGGGCCTGCAGGTGCTGGACCTGATCCGCCTGGCCGCGGGCAAGCCCCTGAGCGCGGGCGACGCCTGCGAATACCTGTCCGCCGTGGGCCTGTGCGCCCGGGACTACATCAACCGCGAGGTCAACGCCAGCCTGTCCGGCGGCGAGCTGAAGCGCATCGAGATCGCCACGGTGCTGGCCCGGGGCGCGAAGCTGTCCGTGTTCGACGAGCCGGAGGCGGGCATCGACCTGTGGAGCTTCCAGAACCTGATCGAGGTGTTCCGGGGCATGCGGGCGAACATCGCCGACAGCTCCATACTGATCATCTCCCACCAGGAGCGCATCCTGAACATCGCGGACGAGATCGTCGTGCTGCGGGACGGCGAGGTCTGCCGGCAGGGCGCCCGGGAGGAGATCCTGCCGGAGCTGACCGGCACCGCCTCGGCGGCCAAGGGCTGCCGCAAGGCACTGTGAGGAGGCGAGCATGATGGAAATGGACAGCATTCAGAAGCGGCTCCTGCAGGAGATCGCCGACCTGCACACCGTGCCCGAGGGGGCCTACAACATCCGCTCCAACAGCCAGGCCGTCGGCCGTCGCTCCACCGCCAACATCGAGATCACCTCTAAAACCGACGTCAGCGGCATGGACATCCGCATCAAGCCCGGCACGAAGAATGAGAGCGTACACATCCCGGTGATCATGACCCAGACCGGCCTGAAGGAGCTGGTCTACAACGACTTCTACATCGGCGAGGATTCCGACGTGGTGATCATCGCCGGCTGCGGCATCGACAACTGCGGCTCCCAGGATTCCGAGCACGACGGCATCCACCGCTTCTACGTGGGGAAAAACGCCCGGGTGAAGTACGTGGAAAAGCACTACGGCTCCGGCACCGGCGCGGGCAAGCGCATCCTGAACCCCGGCACCGAGGTGTACATGGCCGAGGGCAGCACCATGGAGATGGAAATGGTGCAGATCAAGGGCGTGGACGACACCAACCGCACCACCACCGCCGAGCTGGACGCCGGGGCGAAGCTGATCGTCCGCGAGCGCCTGATGACCCACGGCAGCCAGCGGGCGCTGAGCGGCTACGTGGTCAACCTGAACGGCGCGGGCGCCAGCGCGGACGTGGTCTCCCGCTCCGTGGCCCGGGACGATTCCTTCCAGCGCTTCGACGCCAAGATCGTGGGCAACGCCCCCTGCTCCGGCCACACCGAGTGCGACTCCATCATCATGGACCACGGCCGCATACTGGCCGTGCCGGGCCTGGAGGCCAACGACGTGGACGCTGCCCTGGTGCACGAAGCCGCCATCGGCAAGATCGCCGGCGAGCAGCTGACCAAGCTGATGACCCTCGGCCTAACCGAGCAGGAGGCGGAGGAGCAGATCATCAACGGCTTCCTGAAGTGACGCAGGGTTCTTCCAAGACAATCGACAGTCTTCGACCATAAAAGAACCGACTCAAAGCAAGCGCTTTGCGAAGGAATCCCTGCCCGACGGTTCGGAACCCTCCGCAGGGGCGCCATAATTGGCGCCCGCGGCGGAAGGTCCGCTCCCAGCGGAAGGTCCGCTCC
>JAUMVG010000103.1 GCA_030530315.1 Clostridia bacterium
GGGGCTGCCGCCGCCGATGGCCACGATCCAGTCGGGGCCGAACTCCTGCATGACCTGCGCGCCCTTCATGACGGTGTCCACGCTGGGATCGGACTCGATGCCCTCGAACAGCGCGACCTCCATGCCGGCCTGCTCCAGGTACTGCTTCGCGCGATCCAGGAAGCCGAAGCGCTTCATGGAGCCGCCGCCCACACAGATGATGGCCTTCTTGCCCTTCAGGTTCTTCAGGTTCTCCAAAGCGCCCTTGCCAAAATAGATGTCACGGGGCAGAGTAAAACGTGCCATAATGCATTCCTCCTCAATATCGACGCGGCGGCATGCGCCTGCCGCAAATCGCCCGCCCGCAGGCGGACCGCCGGCGCACCTTCGCGCCGATGATTATTATACACCCACCGACGCGCTTTGTGAAATATAAAAACGGCGGCTGCCATATCACATTTGATATGGCAGCCGCCGCGGCATTCACAGTCCATGCCGTTCCCGGATGTAGGCTGTATAGCCCCGCTCGATGTCGTTGAGCTGCTCCGGGCCGACGCACACCAGCGCGTTGCAGTACTCCACCCGGTTGTCCACCACGCTTCGCTGCACCAGGTTCCAGCGCTCCAGGTCCTCCGGCAGCACCGTCGTGGACCACATGAAGGCGTCGGGCACCCGGGAGACCAGCATCAGCTGCGCGTGGCGGTCCACGGAGTGGATGCGCTTGCGCGGCCCGCCGGAAACGCCGTGGGCACGGAAGGTGTCCCCGTGGATGATCTCCGTCAGCGCGTCCAGGTCAGACGCCGCGATCTCCTCCTGCCGGGCCAGCGGATGGTCCCGTTGCAGGGTGATGCGGTAGCGGTAGCTGTTCAGCAGCTCAAAGCCCAGCCGGTTTTCCGCGGCCTGGTCCTCAAAGTAGCGCTGGTATTCCGCCCGATAGCGGATGATCGCCAGGTCGGCCTCCCCCGCCGCGATGGAATCGAAGGCGCGGCGCACGTGGCACTCCCGCAGCATCGCGTCCAGCGAGCGGTCCGGCGGCAGGGTGTTCAGGTAGTCGATGGTCAACGCCATGATACCGGTGGAACGGGGCATGCAGATCCGGAAGCGGTCCGGCTGTCGCCGGCCGACGCCGATGCCCTCGATAGCCTCCACCTCGGCGAGGATGCGCCGGGCATGACGCAGGAAGGCGTTCCCCGCCTCGGTGGGGCGCACCCCGCGGCTGGTCCGCTCGAAGAGGGCGTAGCCCAGCTGCTCCTCGACCTCACGGAGGATCCGGCTGAGGTTGGGCTGGCTTAAAAAGAGGTTGGCCGCTGCCTGGGTGATGGAGCGCGTCCGCTCGATCTCCACCATATATCTCAAATAACTCGTCTGCACAGGCCGCCTCGCTGATCAGTACAGGCTCGCGATGATCTCCGCGCACTTTTCGATGCCCAGGCTGCCGCTGTCCAGCGCCAGCTGGTAGTTCTCCATCGCGCCCCACTTGCGGTCGGTGTACAGCTGGTAGTAGGCCCGGCGCTTGCGGTCCTTGTCCTTCAGCCGCTGGTAGGGATCGCCTTCCCGTTCGCCGTACTGGCGCACGATGCGCTCGGCCCGCTTCTCCATGGAGGCGTGGATAAACACCGTCAGCACGTTGTCTTCCTCCCGCAGGATGTAGTCCGAACAGCGCCCGATGATCACGCAGGATTCCTTTTCCGCCAGCTCCCTTATCACCTTCGTCTGGGCGGCGTAGAGGGTATCGTTGATGGACCGGCCGTAGAAGTCCCGGGCGCCGGCATAGCCGAACCAGCCGCCGCGGATGTCCTCGGAGTGTTCGGCCACGAACTCGCGGACCAGGCCGCTCTCCGCGGCGACCTTGTCGATCAGCTCCTGGTCGTAGCAGGGAATGCCCAGCTTCAGGGCCGCCATTCGCCCGATGGTCCTGCCGCCGCTGCCGAATTCGCGGCTGATGGTGATGATTCGTTGACTCATGCTCTCCTCCTTCAGCGCATCCTCTGCGCTACATCGCCGATCCTGGACAGCGAGGCCAGGGCCTCGCGGTTCACCTGCACGTCGAAGCTGTTGTAGCGACCGCTGAGCCTCAGCTTCAGCTCTCCTGCCTCGGCCGCGCCGGCCAGCGCCGCCACCATGCCATCGTTCAGCAGGGCAGTGCCCTGCTCCAGGGAGTCGACGCCGTCCAGGGTCATCGGCTGGCCCTCGGCATCCAGATAGCGGGACAACACCAGTAGGACCGACGCCAGCAGCAGTCAGTGGTCTAAACCGGCGCCACCCCTAAGGATGGCGCCGGTGGCGAAACCACGGTCGGTCGGATTCAATTCAGGCGATCAGCGCTCCCGCTTCTTGGACAGGATGTCGAACACCACAGCGGCCAACAGCACGAAGCCCTTAACCACGCGCTGCCAGTTGGCGTCCAGGTTGATCTGGAACATGCCCAGGTTGATGACGCCGATCAGCGTCGCGCCGATGACCATGCCCATGACGGTGCCGGCGCCGCCGCTGGCAGACACGCCGCCCACCACGCAGGCGGAGATAGCGTCCATCTCGAAGTTCTTGCCGGCGTCCGCATTCGCCGCAGTGAAGCGGGAAATGACGGTCATGGCCGAAATCGAGGTGAGGATCGCCATGTTCAGGTAGGCCAGAAACATGATGCGCTTGGTGTTCACGCCAGACAGGCGCGCCGCTTCGATGTTTCCGCCCACCACATAGAAGTGGCGGCCGATGGTGGTCTTGCTTGTAATGAAGGCGTACAGCAGCACGACCGCCGCCACCCAGACCAGCACGGTAGGAATACCGCCGGCCATCGCCAGCTTGTACATGACCAGCAGTATGACCAATGCGCCCAGAACGCTCTTGGCGGCGTCCATAACCAGGGTATCCACCTCATAGCCCTTCCTGAGCCGCGCCACGCGGTTCCTGAGCACCAGCAGCACCACCAGCGCCGCAGCCACGATGCCGACGATCATGCAGGGCATGTTCAGCTGGCCCTCGGGCGTCTTGAACAGCGTGCCGGAGAAGATTCGCAGAAAATCCGGGCTGTCCTTGAAGGAGATGGAGTTGGTGGAGGAAACGCCCAGTATGGAAGTGCCCAATCCGCGGAAGGCCAAGTAACCGGCCAGCGTCGCGATCCACGGCGGAACCATCACGTAAGCGATCAGCGCGCCCAACGCGCAGCCATAGATGATCCCCACGGCAAGCATGGCCACCAGAGAAAGGGGCGTGCCCCACTTCCAATACACCATCATCATGCCGCCCAGCGCGCCGAGCAGGCAGACGAAAGCGCCGCAGGAAAGATCGATGTTGCCGCCAGTGAGCATACACATCAGCATGCCGCAGCCGAGAATATACACGTACGCGTTTTGGTTGATCAGCGAGGCGAAGCTGGTTGGCCTGAACATCCGGCCCTTGGTCATGATCGTGAAAAAGATGTACACCAGCACCAGGATAATGAGCATAGCATTCTTTTTCAGCATGGCAACCGGATTCGACTGCCTGATATTGGATTTATTCACGCCTTTATACTCCATGGTATGCCAACCCTCCTCACCTATCGCTTCTGGCGCTTGGACACGACGTCGAAGATGACCGCCACCAACAGCACCAGGCCTTTGACCACCCTCTGCAGGTTGGAGTCGACACCCACCATGTTCATGCCCTGGTTGATGACGCCCATCAGAACAGCGCCGATGATCATGCCGGATACCTTGCCGATGCCACCATAGGCAGAAGCGCCGCCGATGAAACAGGACGCGATGGCGTCCATCTCGTAGCCCTCGCCGTAGGTGGGATCGATGCCCTTGGCTCGGGCCGCCGTCAGTATGCCGGCAAGGCCAGCCATCAGGCCGATGCTGGCATAGGCGAACCAGTAGACATTGCGGGTATTCACGCCGGAAAGGGCCGTGGCCTTTTCATTGCCACCCACCGCATACAGGTGGCGGCCCATGGCGGTCTTCGTGGTGATGTACTGGTAGATACCCAGCACCAGGGCGATCCAGATCAACACGGTGGGAACGCCCCTGAAGCTCGCCATCTGCCAGGTGATGAACAGGACCACCACGGAAATCGCGGCCATCGTGATAAGCTGGCCCTTGACGGACTGGTGGATGTTCAGCTTCCGCTGGGTGCCGATCTTGCGCACGGTCGCCAGCACGTAGATCACCACCACGATCACGCCGATGGCCAGGCAGGTCAGGTTGGGCTTGCCCTCCGACCCCATCCACTGACGGATGTAATCGGGAATGTAGCAATTCCTGCCGCCGCCGAACAGGAACAGGAACTGGTCGTTGCTGATATCCACGCGGTAGCCCTGCAGCACCACGTTGGACAGGCCGCGGAAGGCGTACATGCCCGAGAGGGTCGCAATGAAGGCCGGCACATGGACCTTTGCGATCCAGAAGCCCTGGAACACGCCAATCGCGGTTCCGATGACCAGCATCGCAAGCACCGCAAGCCACATATTCAGGCCTCTGTCCATCATCACACAGCCAATGGACGCCGTGAAGCAGACCACCGAGCCGACGGACAGGTCAATGTTGCCACCGGTCAGGATGCACAGGAGCATGCCTGCCGCCAGCACGAACACATAGCCGTTCTGGGAAATCAGGTTGTTGATGCTGCCGGGCTGCAGCGAGCCGCCGCCGGTGGCGATGGCGAAAAACACGACTATGACCACCAGGGCGATCACCATGGTATATTTCTGGAAAAAAGCGCCAACGCTCATTCTGCTCTCACTCACCGTCATGCACCCCTTCCCGACTGGAGGATCAGCGCCATGATGTTCTCCTGGGTGGCCTCGCTGGCCTTCATCTCGCCGACCATCCGGCCCTCGTTCATGATGTAGATCCGATCGCTCATGCCCAGCACCTCGGGCAGCTCCGAGGAGATCATGATGACGCACTTGCCCTGGGCCGCCAGGTCGTTGATGATGCAGTAGATCTCGTACTTCGCGCCGACGTCGATGCCTCGGGTGGGCTCGTCCAGGATCATGATGTCCGGCTCGGCAAACATCCACTTGGCCAGCAGCACCTTCTGCTGGTTGCCACCGGAGAGGTTACCCACCAGCTGCTCCACAGAGGGGGTCTTGGTGCGCAGCTTGTCGCGGTATTCCTCGGCCACCGCGTACTCCTTGTCCTGGTCGATGACGCCCATCTTCGCAAGGCTCGACAGGTTGGCCAGCGAGGTGTTCACCTTGATGGACTGGGAGAGGATCAGGCCGTTGCCCTTCCGGTCCTCAGTGACATAGGCGATCCTGTGCTTGATGGCGTCGGTGACGCTCTTTTTCATTTTCACCGGCTTGCCGTCGATCTTCAGCTCGCCGGAGAAGTTCACGCCGTAGCTCTGGCCGAATATGGACATGCCCAGCTCGGTGCGGCCGGCGCCCATCAGGCCGTAGATGCCCACGACCTCGCCCTTGCGCACGTTGATGGACACGTCGTCCACCACCTTGCGCTCGGGATACAGCGGGTGGTGCACCGTCCAGTGGTCCACCTCCATCATGATGTCGCCGATCTTCACGCCCTCGCGCCTGGGGAAGCGGTTGGTCATCTCGCGGCCGACCATGCCCTTGATGATGCGCTCCTCAGAGACCGGCTCGGGGCCGCGGTTGTCGATGGTCTCGATGGTAGTGCCGTCTCGAATGACGGTTATCTTGTCCGCGACGTAGGCGACCTCGTTGAGCTTGTGGGAGATGATGATCATGGTCATCCCCTGCTTCTTGAAGCCCAGCATCAGATCCAGCAGCGCGCGGGAATCCTCTTCGTTCAGGGACGAGGTGGGCTCGTCCAGAATCAGCAGCTTCGCCTGCTTGGCCAGCGCCTTCGCGATTTCGACCAGCTGCTGCTTGCCGGTGCCGATGGTCTTGACCTGCACCTTGGAGTTTTCCTCCAGGTTCACCATCTTCAGATACTTGTCGGCCTCGGCATAGGTGGTGTTCCAGTCGATGGCAAACTTGTGCCCGCGCTCGTTGCCCAGGTACATGTTCTCGCCGATGGTCATTTCGGGCACCAGCGCCAGCTCCTGATGGATGATGACGATGCCCAGCTTTTCGGAATCCTTGATATTTGAAAATTTGCAGACCTGCCCGTTGTAGACGATGTCGCCCTCGTAGGTGCCGTGGGGATAGATGCCGCTCAGGACGTTCATCAGCGTGGACTTGCCCGCGCCGTTCTCGCCCACCAGAGCGTGGATCTCCCCCTCCTCCACCTGGAGGTTGACATTGTCGAGGGCTTTTACGCCCGGGAAGGTCTTGGTGATGTTTCTCATTTCCAGCAGTATTTTAGCCATGGCTCCGTTTCACTCCAATCATGAAATCCCGCCTCGGTTGACACGAAAAAATGACTTGAAATGATGCAGGCGGGGCACACCCGCCTGCATCACTCTGAATCACCTGTTCAGATTACTTCAGATCATCCTCGGTGTAGTAGCCGGAGTCGATCAGGATCTCCTGGTAGTTGTTGGCATCCGCGAACACGGGCGTGCACAGGAAGGAAGGAACGACCTTCACGTTGTTGTCGTAGGTCTCGGTGTCGTTCACTTCAACCTCTTCGCCAGCCAGAATCTGGCCGACCATCGTCACAACGCGATCCGCCAGGGTGCGGGTGTCCTTGAAGACGGACATGCTCTGCAGGCCGGCGATCATGTTCTTGGTGTTGGCGATATCGCAGTCCTGACCGGTGATGATCGGCCAGTTGTCGGCGCCGTAGTTGGCTTCCAGAGCGTTGGTCACGCCCAGGGCGGTGGAGTCATTGGAGCACAGCCAGGCATCGATCTTCTCGCCGCCGGCATAGTTGGCGGTCAGGATATCCTCAGCGCGCTTCTGGGCGACGTCGGTCTTCCAGGTGGGGGTGGCAACCTGGTCGAACTCGATCTGGCCGGAAGGCACGACGATCTTGCCAGCGTCGATGTAGGGCTTCAGCACGTCAATGGCGCCCTGATAGAAGTAGCGGGCATTGTTGTCACCGGGATCGCCGGCGGTAATCTCCATCACGAACGGGCCTTCCGCGTTGTCCAGATCCAGGGCGTCCTTCACATAGGTGCCCTGCACGGTGCCAACGGAGTAGTTGTCGAAGGTGGCATAGTAGTCAACGTTGCCGTTGTCCATCAGCAGACGGTCATAGGCGATGACCGGGATGCCCTTCTCACCGGCCTTGTCCAGGGCGGTGCCGAGGGAGGAGCCCTCGATGGCGGCGATGACGATCACTTCGCAGCCGTTGTCGATCATGGTCTCAACCTGGTTCAGCTGGGTGGGAACGTCGTTGGAAGCGAACTGCAGCTCGACCTCATAGCCGGCTTCCTTCAGCTTCTCTTCCATGTAGGCGCCATCCTGGTTCCAACGCTGCAGGTCCTTGGTGGGCATGGAGACGCCGACCTTCTCGGCCAGAGCGGCAGTGCAGCTGAGCAGCAGCATCGCGCAGACGATCAGAGCAAGAATCTTCTTCATAATCGGTTACACTCCTTTGATGTATTGTGCAAGCCCGCAACGGGCTTAGCATCCGGGTCTGTCCGCCTCCGGGCAACCGCGAATCGCGGCAGGAATTCACACATCCATCACTTCGCCGCAGTATTTATGTGCAGGCTGCACAAAAACACGCATGTGAAATGCACCCTTCAACCGACATTTCGTATTATAGCACAAGCAGGCAAAAATGTCTACATCTCATGTTGTTTTTTCTTGTCATTTGTTCTACATAAATTGTGGTTTTTCCTCATCCAAGCCGGGACCGCTTCGCGCGCCGGCGGGCAAAAAGCCGCCCCCGCGCAAGGCGCGGGGGCGGTGAAATTCGTTGAAAAACCCCGGTTTTTCAACGAGAGAGGAAGACGCGAAAATTCGCG
>JAUMVG010000104.1 GCA_030530315.1 Clostridia bacterium
CTAAACTCCCAACTCTAAACTCTGATTTGAAGCGATTGTAATAGGCGGCAGCCTATGCAAAATAAAAGGAGGAAGAACACTATGAAGAAACTGTTGGTTCTGCTGCTGGCAGTCGCCATGCTGCTGAGCTGCGCTTCCACGGCGTTTGCCTGGGAGCCGGAAGCCAAGCTGGACGAGGATCTGTCTGCGTACAAGCTGTGCGACAACTTCGGCGACATCAAGCTCACCGTGGCCGTCACCGACCATGCGTCCATTTCGTCCTGGGAGGACAATGCCTTTGTGAAGTGGGTCGAGGAAGTCACCAACGTGGACCTCGAGTTCAAGCTGATCCCCTACGAGAGCCGCGCTGAGCAGCTGGGCCTGATCCTGGCCAGCGGCGACTATCCGGACATCTTCCTGGTGTGCGGCATGAACGACACCATGATCGCCAAGTACGGCATCGGCGAGGGCGCCTTCCTGCCCCTGAACGACCTGATCGAGACCAAGGGCAACTTCATCAACAAGATCTTTGACGAGTATCCGGGCTCCAAGGGCCTGATCACCCAGCTGGACGGCAACATCTACAGCCTGCCCGTGGTCAACGAGTGCTATCACTGCACCGCCCCCACCAAGTTCTGGATGAACCAGCAGTGGCTGGACAACTTGGGCCTGACCATGCCCACCACCCTGGACGAGCTGCACGACGTGCTGGTGGCCTTCCGCGATCAGGACGCCAACGGCAACGGCGACGCCACTGACGAGATCCCGCTGGCCGGCGACTATCAGGACGGCTGGTACACCAACGTGGAGATGCCCATCATGAGCGCCTTCACCTTCTACAACCTGGACCTGGACACCACCGTTCTCACCAGCCCCGAAGCCTTCGGCATGTACCTGGAGGACGGCACCGTGACCGTGCCCTTCGCCAAGGACGAATTCAAGAAGGGCGTCGAGACCGTGGCTCAGTGGGTTTCCGAGGGCCTGATCTATGAAGGCTCCTTCACCCAGGACCTGGCCGGTCTGACCCAGATCGCCGAGGATGGCCGTCTGGGCGCTTCCTCCGGCGGCTACATCCTGTTCGCCAACCTGGGCGGCGACGCCTATCGCCAGTATCGCGCTGTGATGCCCGTGACCGGCCCCGACGGCTACGCCAGCATCCAGTCCTTCCCGCATGATTCCGTGGGCGGCCATGGCTTCGTGATCTCCGCGGACTGCGAGAACCCCGAGGCGGCCTTCATGATCGGCGACATGATGTACTCCTACGCGGCCACCATGCGCGGCTACTACGGCATCTACGGCGAGCAGTGGACCGACGCCCAGGAGGGCGAGGTCGGCATCAACGGCGAGCCCGCGAAGTTCCACCTGCTGACCCCCTGGCAGGAGTCTGAGCCCCAGCAGTACTGCGTGCTGCAGATGGTCACCTCCTTCCGTGACGCTGCCTTCCGCCTGGGCGAGCCCAGCGACCCCAACGTGGATCTGTACAGCGGCGAGGGCCTGGAGACCCTGCTGTATCAGGTGACCCACGAGTACAAGCCCTTCACCACCGATGAGAAGATCATCCCCCCGCTGAAGTTCACCGAGGACGAGAACGAGGAGATGTCCATCATCAAGCAGAACGTGGCCACCACCATCAAGCAGAACATGATCGCCTTCTTCAACGGCACCAAGACCGTGGAAGCCGATTATGACGCTTTCCTGGCTGACCTCGAGGCGCAGGGCCTGGGCACCCTGGTGGAGTTCTACCAGAACGCCTACGACGCGCAGTACAAGTAATCTGTGCTCTCTTTGGGGAGGCGCCGGCTGGCCTGGCGCCTCCCTTCGCTATAGGCAAATCCATCCAATTAAACAGAAGGAGAAAAAAGAACATGCTGCTGTGCGGCAATGACTGGACGATGGAAAAGGCCGTGTCCTTACTGAAAGAGGCGCTGCCGGTCGCGGATCGAATCATGCTGGACGAGAGCGCGCTGCGCCGGGTGGCCGCCCATGCGCTGCGCGTGCGGGAGTCGACGCCTTGGGGCGCCAAGGTGCCCGGAGACATCTTCGCGGCCTATGTGCTGGTGCCCCGGGTCAACAACGAGGACCCGCAGTTCTACCACGCGGTGATCTGGCGGCAGCTGGAGCGCCGCGTCGCGGGCATGGACATGGCGAGGGCCGCGCTGGAGGTCAACCGGTGGTGCTACGAGCAGGCCACCTACCAGAGCACGGACGGACGCACGGCGAACGCCCTCACGGTGATGCGCCGGGGCTTCGGCCGCTGCGGCGAGGAGTCGGTGCTGCTGGTCAGCGCCCTGCGCGCCTGCGGCATCCCGGCCCGGCAGCTCTATTCCCCGTGGTGGAGCCACTGTGACGACAACCACGCATGGGTGGAGGTCTGGATCGACGGCGTCTGGCACTATATGGGCGCCTGCGAGCCGGAGCCCGTGCTGGATTCCGGCTGGTTCACCGCCGCGGCTTCCAAGGCGCTGCTGATCCACACCCGCGCCTTCGGCGTCGCGCCGGAGGGCGAGCGGGTGGAGTGCCGCGTCGGCAGCACCAGCGTGATCAACCGCACGCGCTATTACGCAAAGACCCGGCTGCTGAACGTGCAGGTGGTGGAGAACGGCGCGCCGAAGCCCTGCGCCCGGGTGCGCTTCGAGGTGGCCAACATGGCCGGCTGGCAGCTGCTCTGCGCCAAGACCACCGACATCCGCGGCGAGGCCAGCCTCGAGGCGGGGCTGGGCACCCTGCGCGTTCGGGTGGACAGCGGAGACCGGGTCGTCGCCCGGATGGTGGACCTGAACCTGGAGTCCACCTGCCTGATCGACTTTGGACGCGCGTCGTCCTTCATGGCAGGAGAGGGCGAGTTCGCCCAGCGGCCCCCGCTGGAATCCCGCATCCAGCCCGCCGTGACCGACCCCGCGACCCAGGCGGCCCACGCCCGGTTCCTTGCCGAGGCGGCCCAAGCGCGGCAGGCCCGGTTCCCGACGACCGGAACCCATCTGATCGACGCGGCTCGGGGCAACCGGGAGGTGGTGGGAAACTTCCTCGCCGACCAGCGGTACGACGGTGGCGATACCCGGGCGCTGCTGGAATCGCTGAGGGAGAAGGACCTGTGCGATGTCACCCCGGCGGTGCTGGAGGACGCCATGGAGGGCGCGCTGCCCTTCAAGGACCGCTATCCCCGCGAGATCTGGGCGGAGGGCGTGCTGTGCCCCCGGGTGGCGAACGAGATGCTGTATCCCGTCAGGCGCCGCCTGGCCGGGGCGCTGCGCGACTGCGCCGACCCCGGGGCGGTCTGGGACGCGCTGCGCAAGCGGGTGAACCTGATCCAGATGGAGCCGGAAGGACTCGTACCGGATTTGCCGGCCCTGCTGGAGTTCGGCTGGAGCTCCGAGGCGCTGCGGGACGTGCTGTTCGTGGCCGCCTGCCGGGCCCTGGGGTTTGCCGCGCGGCTGTCGCCGCTGAGCGGCGCCAAGGAGATCTGGACGGAGGGCGGCTGGAGGACGCTGCTGCCCGAGGAGGCGGAGACCGCCGCGCTGTGGCTGGAAAACGCCGCCGGCCAGACGCTGACGGCGGGGGTGCACTTCTCCGTGGCGGTGCAGCGGCGCGGCCTCTGGCAGACGCTGGGCCTGTACGGCACGCCGCTGGAGGATGTGCTGGAGCTGCGAGTGGCCCCGGGCAGGTATCGGGTCATGACGGCGTCCCGGCAGATCGATGGCAGCGTGCTGGGCCGGGAGCGCTACTTCGAGCTGGCGGAGGGCCAGACAAGGACCTGCCGGCTGGCGCTGCCGCCGGACGACACCGCGAATCGGCTGCTCTATGCCACGCTGCCGCCGCTGAACGCCTGCAGGGATAACGTCCCGGTGACGCTGCCGCTGCCCACCGACGGGCGTCCGGCCATCGCGGCTCTGCTGGCCCCGGGCGAGGAGCCCACGGAGCACTTCCTCAACGAGCTCTTGGAGGCCCGGGAGGCGCTGACCCGCCGCGGGGTCGCCCTGTGGCTGATGGCCAGGAGCCGCGTGGAGCTGGCCAACGACAAGCTCCAGGCGGTGCTGCGGGCCTTCCCCTCGGCCATCGCCCTGCACAGCCCGGACGAGAAGGCGCTGCTGCAATGGCGGGAGCGGGTGAACGCCCGGGAACTGCGGCTGCCGCTGGCGGTGGCCGTCGGCCAGGACGGAACGGCGCTGTTCGCCTTCGTCAACTACAACGTGGGGTCGGTGACGACCCTCCTCAAGATCATCGACGCGGAAGGAGCGCGCACCCATGAATGACGCAATGAAGCTGGAGGCCCAGCGCGATTGGTTCAAGCAGGCGGGCTACGGCATGATGGTGCACTGGGGCCTGTATTCGCTGCTGGCGGGGGAGCACCGCGGCAGGATCGCCCGGCCCTACAGCGAGTGGATCCAATCCCAGTTCGCCATCCCCAACGCCGAATACGAGCGCCTCGCCGGCATCTTCAACCCCATCTACTTCGACGCGGACGCCTGGGTCCGCCTGGCAAAGGACTGCGGCATGCGCTATGTGGTGGTGACCGCCAAGCACCACGACGGCTTCGCCATGTACCACTCCCGGGTGGACCGCTACAACATCGTGGACGCCACGCCCTTCGGCCGGGACACCATCGGCGAGATCGCCGAGGCCTGCGACAAGCACGGCCTGAAGCTGGGGCTCTACTACTCCCAGGACCTGGACTGGCACGAGCCCAACGGCGGCGGCTACCGATCCAACCACATCCGCTGCTGCGGCGTGACCTGGGACAACAGCTGGGACTTCCCGGACGCGGACAAGAAGAACTACGACGCCTGCTTCGAGGGCAAGATACTGCCCCAGGTGGAGGAGCTGCTGACGGGCTATGGCGAGCTGTGCCTGATGTGGTTTGACGTGCCGATGACCCTGTCCGAGGCCCAGAGCCGCGCGCTCTATGACACCGTGCGCCGGCATCAGCCCGCCTGCCTGATCAACTCCCGGCTGGGCAACGGGGCCTATGACTACGTGTCCCTGGGGGACAACGAGATCCCCGAAGCCATCCCCGAGGATGCCTCCACGGCGGATCCCAACGCCATCGACGGCTTCAAGCGCAGCCCCTACGGGCTGTATGAATCCGCCTGCACGCTGAACGACACCTGGGGCTTTTCCGCCTACGACCAGAACTGGAAGACCCCGGAGCAGATCGCGGCCAATCGCGCGCGCCTGCGCAGGCTGGGCATCAACTACCTGCTGAACGTGGGCCCCGACGGCCTGGGCCGCATTCCCGCCCCCGCCGTGGACCTGCTGCGCCGCGCGGCGGAGCTGTCCGAGAGGTGACGGGGGAGCCTGAAGAAATGACGACGGCACGGAGGGCCGGCATAACGCCGATCCTCCGTGCCGTTTTATCACGATATTTTGAATTACTTCCTGATGAACAGTATGCCCAGGGTGCCCTGGCCGCAGTGGCTGGTGATGGAGCACCCGGCGCGGACCTCCAGGATCTCGTTGAAGGGCATGTGGGCCTGCACCTGGGCCTTGACTAGCTCGAACTGCTCCCGGGTGACGCCGGTGTGGGTGATGAAGATGCGCTTGGCGCGCACGGCCTCGGGGCTGCGCAGCCGGTCGTCCACGTACTGCTTCAGGCAGCGCTCGTAGGTGCCGCGGAACTTCTTGCCCACGATCATCTTGCCGTCCACCACCTCGATGCAGGGGCGCAGCTTCAGCAGGTTCGCGCCAAGCATGGCCACCATGGAGCAGCGTCCGCCCTTGTAGAGGAAATCCAGACGGTCGATGATGAAGGAGGCGTCCACCTTGTCGACGAGGCCCTTGACGTGGTCCAGTATGGCCTGCACGTCCTCGCAGCCGTCCTCCACCATGTCCACAGCCTCGGCGGCCAGCAGGGCGATGCCCGAGGAGAGGTTGCGGGAATCCACGCAGTACACCGGCAGGCCCTTCGCCGCGGCCACGGCGTTGGCGTGGCAGGAGGAGAAGTCCGCGCTGATGTTGAAGTGGATGACGGCGTCGCATTCCTTCAGCAGCTCGGTGAACCGGGCGCGATAGTCGGCGGTGTTGACCGCGGCGGTCTTGGGCAGCGCGCCCCCGGCATCCACGTGGCGGAAGATGTCGTCCGGGGTGATGTCCAGGCCGTCGGTGTAGTCCCTGTCGCCCATCGATACGGTGAGGGGAATGATGGTGACGCGGTGCGCGGCGACGTACTCCGGGCTGAAATCGCAGGTGCTGTCCGCGCTGATTCGGATGATCATGGTCGAAAAGCCTCCGTTTGTCCTTTGATGTCGGTCACTCCAGGGCCAGCAGCCGCACGAGCTCCACGCCGTCGATGGCGCTGAGTTCCTCCACCATGTCGTCCACGCTGCGGTTCAGCTGGGACAGGTCGATGGAGAGCATGATGTTGGCCATGCCGTGGATGGGCAGGCTCTGGGTGATGGTGAGTATGTTTGCGTTGCAGGCGGACACCGTGCCCAGCACGCGGGAGAGCATGCCCGCGCGATGGTTCAGCTGCAGCATCAGCGAGGCCTTGCGCCCCACGGTCAGCTGGCTGGGCTCCAGGATCCGGTCCTTGTATTTATAGTAGGTGCTGCGGGAGATGCCCACGGCGTGCACCGCGTCGATCACCTGCGCGCAGGCGCCGGATTCCAGCAGCCGCCGGGCCTCCACCACCTTGATGAAGTAATCCGGCAGGGCGGATTTTTCCACGATCAGGTAGTCGTTCAGCATGGGTTCTCCCTCCTTCGCCATCGGGTGATCCTCTGGGTGAGGCGCGCCGTTCCGACGCGGCCCCTTCTATTATATGCGACAGACGCGCGTCCGTCAATCCCGGACACCGGCAGATTTTGAAAAACCGTTCCCCAAAGGTTTACAAAACCGGCCGGCCGTGGTATAATAAAGAGTACGAATCCGGCAGGGGTTCTCGCAGCGAGGGAGGGAAGCAGTTATGCCACAGAAGGGCGTCAAGGTCATCGCGCAAAACCGCCGCGCCCGGCATGATTACTTCGTCCTGGAGACCTGGGAGGCGGGGATCGAGCTGAAGGGCACGGAGGTCAAGTCCATCCGGCTGGGCAAGTGCAACCTGAAGGACTGCTACGCCGCGGTGAAGGACGGCGAGATGTTCGTGTACGGCATGCACATCAGCCCCTATGAAAAGGGCAGCTACTTCAACACCGATCCGCTGCGGCCCAAGCGCCTGCTGATGCACAAGGCCGAGATTCGCAAGTGCCACCAAAGCGTGATGCAGCAGGGCCTGGCGCTGATTCCGCTGAACGTCTACCTGAAGGATGGACGCATGAAGCTGGAGCTGGCGCTGTGCAAGGGAAAGAAGCTGTACGACAAGCGCGACGACATGGCCAAGCGCGACGCCCAGCGGGACATCGAACGCTCCATGCGCGCGCGGGGCTGATTTCCCGGCAGCGTTCACGCAATTTCGGAAAGGAGATTTCAGTTCACTCTTTCCGCCACGCGGGGCCGTATTTGGTTTCGACGGGGATGCGGAGGGACAGAGAAGCGAGCGGCGGCCCTGAACCGCCCAACAACGGGAACTTAAATGAACTGACAACTACGATAACGTAGCTTTCGCCGCTTAATAGGCGATCGTCGACCCTGAGCGTCCTGCCGCGCAGGCCATCGACGTCATAATAGCAGGGAACCAGCCGCCCTAAGCTTTGCGGACGGCGGGACTTTATGAAGCTACTGAAACCGGCATCCTGTCTGCGGGAGTCCGGCGGAGGGAATGTCAAAACACAGACTGCGCTCGGAGATGCTCTGGTCTTCTGGTCTTCGGACAGGGGTTCGACTCCCCTCGGCTCCACCA
>JAUMVG010000105.1 GCA_030530315.1 Clostridia bacterium
GAGAAATCCGTAAGGATTTCAACATAAATTCACAATTCCCAATTCTCAATTCTCAATTGATTAAATTCCAAGTGTCTAAAAAACCAGTGCCGAAAGGAGGTGCCCCATGTCCCACGGTTTTCTGCCTGTGAACGCGAAGGAGACGCGCGCCCTGGGCTGGGACGCGCCGGATTTCGTGTACGTCACCGGCGACGCCTATGTGGATCACCCCTCCTTCGGGCTGGCCATCATCAGCCGGGTGCTGGAGGCGGCGGGCTATCGCGTGGCGATGCTGCCCCAGCCGGACTGGCACAGCTGCGAGCCCTTCAGGGAGTATGGCAGGCCGAAGATCGGCTTCCTGGTCACGGCGGGCGTGATCGACTCCATGGTGAACCACTACACCGCCGCGAAGAAGAAGCGCTCCGAGGACGCCTATTCCCCGGGCGGCAGGGCCGGATACCGTCCGGACCGGGCCACCATCGTGTACTGCAACCGCATCCGGGAGGCCTTCGGCGACGTGCCCATCGCCATCGGCGGGGTGGAGGCGTCATTGAGGCGGTTCGCCCATTACGACTACTGGGACGACCGGGTGCGCAACTCCATGCTGGTGGACAGCGGCGCGGACGTGCTGATGTTCGGCATGGGGGAACGGAGCGTGCTGAAGGTGGCCGAGTGGATGGCCTCCGGTCGGGACTTCTCCGAAATGCGGATCCCCGGCACCTGCGTGATGGCGGGGGAGGTCCCAGAGGGGTTCGTCGAGATCCAGCCCATGGAGGTCGTGGCGAAGGACAAGCGGGCCTACGCCGAGGCCTTCAAGGTGCAGTACGACCAGCAGGACCCGGTGCGGGGCAAGCCCATCGCCCAGAAGCACGGCAAAAGGTGGATGCTGCAAAATGTGCCGGATCTGCCGCTGACCGAGGCGGAGCTGGACGCAGTGTACGCGCTGCCCTACGCGCGCACGTATCACCCGATGTACGCGAAGGCGGGCGGCATTCCCGCCATCGAGGAAGTGAAGTTCTCCATCGCCTCGGTGCGGGGCTGCTTCGGCGCGTGCAGCTTCTGCGCGCTGACCTTCCACCAAGGGCGCATCGTCACCGCCCGCAGCAAGGAGAGCATCGTGGAGGAGGGGCGGCTCCTGACCCGGCAGCCCAGCTTCAAGGGCTACATCCACGACGTGGGCGGTCCCACGGCCAACTTTCGGCGGCCCGCCTGCGACAAGCAGCTGAAGGTCGGGGCCTGCGTCCACCGCCAGTGCCTGTTCCCGAAGCCCTGCCCGAACCTGAAGGCCGACCACCGGGAGTACATCGACATCCTCCGGGAGCTGAGGAGCCTGCCCGGGGTCAAGAAGGTGTTCATCCGCTCGGGCATCCGCTTTGACTACCTTCTGGCGGACAAGAAGAACAACTTCCTGCGGGAGCTGGCGGAGCACCACGTCTCCGGCCAGCTGAAGGTGGCCCCGGAGCACGTCAGCCCGAGGGTGCTGCACTACCTGGGCAAGCCGGAGGTGGAGGTCTACGATACCTTCGTGCGCCGCTACAAGCAGGTCAACGAGGCCTTGGGCCTCAAGCAGTACCTGGTGCCCTACTTCATGTCCAGCCATCCGGGCTGCACGCTGGACGACGCCATCGCCCTGGCGGTGTACATGAAGCGCACCGGCCAGCACCCGGACCAGGTGCAGGACTTCTATCCGACCCCCGGCACGTTATCCACGGCCATGTTCTTCACGGGGCTGGACCCGAGGGATATGACCGAGGTCTACGTGCCCCGGGACCCCGACGAGAAGGCCATGCAGCGGGCGCTGATGCACTACTTCAAGCCCTACAACCGGGAGCTGGTGCTCAAGGCCCTGAAAAAGGCGGGCCGGGAGGACCTGATCGGCTGGGGCGGTGACTGCCTCATCCCGCCCTACGAGCGCAGGGAGAAGGGCGGCAGGCCGGAGGCAAAGGGAAAGCGGCAGGCGCCTGATGACCGCGGCGCGAAGCGCGGCGGCGGCGACAGGGACGGCGCGAAGGGCCGCGACGGACACAGAGGTACGCAGAGCCGGGGGAGGAACGGCCCCGGGACGGAGGCCGGTCCGCGAGGCGGCGGCTCGGCGCGGAGGCAGGCGGACGCCAGGCCCCGCAAGCATCCCCCGAAGGGCGGCGACCGGCGCCACAGGGGCTGAGATCGAATCCAAATACAACCACCGGGAATGGGAGGCATAGCGATGAAAAAAGGCGATGTGAGGCGCGTGCAGATACTGGACGCGGCGGAGGAGCTGTTCCTGCGGCAGGGCTACGACCGCACCTCTGTGCAGGACATACTGGACGCCCTGAGCATGTCCAAGGGCGGCTTCTACCACTACTTCGACACCAAGGAATCGGTGCTCCGGGCGGTCAGCGAGCGGCACGCCCTGGCCCGCTTTGAAAAGGCACGGTTGGAACTGAACGACGCGCGGCGCAGTCCAATCGACAGGCTGAACCTGCTGCTGTCCATGGCCAACCTGTTCGAAACGGAGGACGCGGCCTTTGCCGCCATGCTGCTGAAGCTGTGCTACATGGACGGGGACGCCGCCATGAACGTGCACCGCAGGCGCATCCTGGTGGAGCAGCTCACGCCCCTGGTGGACGCCGTGATCGCCGCGGGCGTGGACGACGGCAGCTTCCATTCCCGCCACCCGATGGAGATCGGGCGGCTGCTGGTGCTGCTGGCCGCGGACGTGAACGACGAGGTGTGCGCGCTGCTGGCCCGGCAGGCGGAGAACCCGGACGTGATGCTCAAGCTGCTGGAGCTGCTGAACACCTGGCGGGAGAGCGCCGAGCTGCTGGTCGGCGCGCCCTACGGTTCGCTGCTGCTGTTTGACGCGGGCCGGATGATGGCCGCCTGGCAGGCAGCGCTGGAAAACCTCGGGCAGATGGAGGACGGGATATCATGAACAGATGGCTTCGCGCCGTGCTGGCGCTGGGGATCGCCCTGGCACTGCTGATTCCGGCAAGGATGGCCCCGGCGCTGGCTGAGTTGGGCGAGCGCGCGGCGCAGGAGGCTGCCCCGTCGGAGGCGGCTGAGGCCCGGACGGAGGCAAGCGCTCAGGCGGACGACGCCGCTGAGGCAGCGGCGCCCCCGGCGGACACGATGGACGCGGCGGAAGGCGTGGACGCAGCCGATATGGCAACCCCGGCCCCGGCGGAGACGCCGGCAGGGGCTGAGACCCAGGCGGAGGAGAGCATTCAGCCGGACGGCACCGTTGAGGAAGCGGGGGATCCCGGCGCGGCAGAGGAAGCCGAGGCGACCGAGGATCCCGGCGCGGCAGAGGAGGCCGAGGAGGTGCGCCTGCCGCTGGCCGGCGTCAAGATCGGCATCGATCCCGGCCACCAGGCCCACGGCAACAGCGAGAAGGAGGCCGTCGCCCCGGGCAGCAAGGAGAAGAAGGCCAAGGTGTCCTCGGGCACCGCGGGCGTGAGCACCCGCATCCCCGAATACGTGACGGTGCTGGAGATCTCCCTGAAGCTGCGGGAGGCGCTTCAGGCCCAGGGAGCCGAGGTCTACATGACCCGGGAGACCCACGACGTGAACCTCTCCAACCAGGAGCGGGCGAAGATGATGAACGAGCTGGGCGTGGACCTGGTGCTGCGCATCCACTGCGACGGCGCGGAGAAGCGCTCCAGGAACGGCATCGCCCTGTATTGCAGCCATTCCAACAGCATCGCCGATGAGAGCTACCGGGCGGCGGAGGCCATACTGCCCCGGGTGTGCGAGGCGACCGGCGCCAAGGAGAACGGCATCGTTTCAAACGACAACTACACCGGCCAGAACTGGTCCGAGGTGCCCTGCCTGATGGTGGAGTGCGGCTTCTTGAGCAACCCCGACGAGGACGTGAAGCTGAACGACGAGGACTACCAGTGGAAGCTGGCCGCCGGGCTGACCTACGGCATCATGGACTACATCGCGGCGCGGGACGCGCAGGAATACCCCTGTGTGGCTATGTTATTTTTTCATGCAGGCCCCTCGCGGAATTGACATTTTGCGTCCCGGCCGGTATAATAGCTGGGTAAGCCGCTCGAAACCGGCTTAAAATGTATGTTCGGAAGGTCATTAACCCCAGGGGTTTGAACCTCCGGCTGCTGCCAAGTTTCGGCGAGATTTTTGTATAGGAGGTGCAACGCGTGTACGCAGTCATTAAGACCGGTGGCAAGCAGTACCGTGTTCAGCAGGGCGACGTTATCTTCGTAGAGAAGCTCAACGCTCAGGCGGATGAAGCGGTTACTTTCGATGAGGTTCTTCTCGTCGGTGATGCGGACCAGGCCAAGGTCGGCACGCCCGTGGTTGAGGGCGCGAAGGTCGAAGGCAAGGTGCTGGCTCAGGTGAAGAGCAAGAAGATCGTCGTCTATAAGTACAAGGCCAAGAAGAACGAGCGCAAGAAGCAGGGCCATCGTCAGCCCTACACCAAGGTTGAAATCACCGCTATCAACGGCTGATGAAGAAACCTGGCAATACCGTCACCTTCTTCAGAAGGGCAGACGGCATGTTGACCGGTTATCGGGCAGAGGGGCACACGGGCTACGCGCAGTCCGGCTCGGACATCGTCTGTGCCGGGGTCTCCGCGCTGACCCAGAGCACGCTCAACGGTTTGAAGAACGTGTTGAAAGCGCCCGTCATGTTCGATATGGACGACCGGGAAGCCTTGTTGGAGGCGAGATTGACGCCCGAGGCCACTGAGGAACAGCTCCGGCAGGCACAGCTTCTGCTGGTGACGCTCCTGGAAGCGCTTCAGGCGATCGAGAGGAACTATCCTCGCAACGTTCGCATATTCTTCGAAGAACGGAGGTAAAGCACATGTTCATGATGAATCTTCAGCTCTTCGCTCACAAGAAGGGAATGGGCTCCTCCCGCAACGGCCGCGACAGCCATGCGCAGCGCCTGGGCGTGAAGCGCGCAGATGGCCAGTTCGTGCTCGCGGGCAACATTCTCGTTCGTCAGCGTGGAACGAAATTCCATCCCGGCAAGAACGTGGGCATCGGCGATGACGATACCCTGTACGCGAAGCTGGATGGCGTCGTAAAGTTTGAGCGTCTGGGCAAGACCCGCAAGCAGGTCAGCATCTATCCCAAGACGGAAGCTGCGGCGGAATAAGAGAATCGCAAGAAGCGCCAAGGGCCAAGGGCCGTTGGCGCTTCTTCTGTTTCCTGTCACACGGTGGATTCCTGACGCTCCTTCGGACCTGCGCCGGCGCTTCGTCCCGGGAGAACGGCATCCTGTCGCGCATCGCGTCATTCTGAGCGAAGAATCCTATCCGTATTCATATTTGCACAAAGGACGGCGGCGCCTGCCGCGAACGGAGCTGCCTATGCTGATCGGAGATGAACCGCTGGACCTGCGCCTGACCCTGATCGACTCGGCCCAGTGCTTTCGCTGGACGGAGAAGGAGGGGCGCTTCGGCTGCGCCTTGGGGGATGGGTATGTCTGGCTGCGCAGCACGCCCGTGGGCATCGAGGCCGAAGGCGCGTTCGATGCCGCGGCGCTGAGGCGCTACCTCGACCTGGACCGGGACTATGCCGCCATCGCCGCGGAGTTCGACGCCCTGCCCGAGGCCCGGCGGGCCATGGCCTGCTTTCCCGGCCTGCGGGTGCTGAACCAGCCGCCCTGGGAGGCGCTGATCGGCTTTATACTCTCGGCCAACAACAACGTGGCCCGCATCCGCGGCCTGAATGCCGCGCTGTGCCGCCGCTACGGGCAGCCCCGGGAGACGCCCTTCGGCACGCTGTACGGCTTTCCCACGCCGGAGGCGCTGGCCTCGGCGGACGAGGCCGAGCTGCGGGCGATGAAGGTGGGCTATCGCGCCCCGTTTTTGCTCGGAACGGCCCGGCATGTCTGCGAGGGCTTTCCGCTGGATGCGCTCTGTCGAATGCCCTACGACGAGGCCCACAGGGCGCTGACGACGCTGCCCGGGGTGGGGGACAAGGTGGCGGACTGCGTGCTGCTTTTCGGCTGCGGCCACGCCTGCGCCTTTCCCGTGGACGTGTGGGTGGACCGGCTGGCCCGGTGCTGGCTGGGCATTGACTGCGCTTCCCGCCGGGAGACGGCCCGCGTGGCCCGGGAGCGACTGGGTCCCCATGCGGGGATCGTGCAGCAGTACCTGTTCCACGCCGCCCGGATCGGGGCGATTTCCCTGGAAGAGATGGAAAGACGGGCCTAACAAAGCGGCGGCACTGAATCATCAGCGCCGCCGTTTTGCGTTCACTTCGCTTCGGCCTCCACCACCCGGGCCCACATGCCCGCGTCCGTCTCGTCCGGGCGCAGCTGGCGCAGGGCCAGTATGAAGCGGCCCGCGTCGGTGGTGTAGTCGCAGGTCACCAGCAGCAGCAGGTGGTCGCCATAGCGCACGTCCACCGGGATGCGCAGCGTGGAGCGGCTCTGCAGCTTCAGCACGAATTTGTCGAACTCCACCTCGTCGAATATGAACTGGCGCACGTCGAAGTACCGCCGGTTGCCAGGGGTGGTGCTGGCGCTGAAGGCGGCGAAGGGCACGTAGCTGCGGTTTTCGTACAGCGTGTCGAAGTGGACGATGGAGTGCTGGCGCAGCCAGGTCACGTCGCCGAAGCTGCTCAGCCGGCCGAACATGGTCTTGTTCTTCATGTTGTGGCCGTAGACGATCAGGCAGTCGTCCTCCGGCACCAGCCGGTTCAGCCCGTCCATGAACAGCGCGCCCTCCAGGGCCTCGTCACCATCGAAGGTGTGATTCAGGTAGTAGTCGTTGTCGTTTTCTCGCTGCACCACGGGCAGCGAGAGCATCTCCTCGATCTCCAGGAAGCCCACGGTGTCCGGGTTGCTCGCCAGGAGGGCCTCAAAGCTGGCCTGGACCGGCGGCGGGGTGGGCAGGGCGTAGACGAGGGTGTCCGCGTTGGGGGTGGGGATGGGTTCGTCCTCCACGATGGGCATGTCCGCTCCAAGGGGAAGCGGCGTGGGTGACGCGGTCGGAGTCGGTGTGGGCTTCGCTGTGGGGGTCGGTTCCGGGGTCGGGGTCGGACTGGGTGTCGTATTTGCCGTGGTCGTGGCCGTTGCCGTGGGTTTCACCGTGGGCGTCGCGGTCGGCCCAGGCGTTGCCGTGGGCGCGGATGTGGCAGTTGGCGCGGATGTGGCCGTCGGCTCGGGCGTCGCCGTCGCCGTGACTGTCGGTTCGGTGGTCGATGTCGCCGTGGCGGCAGGGGTCGGCTCAGGCGTCGATGTGGGCACGGCCGTCGGAGTGGCGGTCGGCGCGGAGGTGGGTTCAGCCGCTTCCGCGGCGGTTGGCCCGGCGGGCGGCTCTGTGGCGTCCCTGCCGGAATACAGCTGGCTGTAGCGCTCGCCATCGGCGCGGATGCGGCTCAGGTTGACGTACCAGTGGACGATGTACGCGGCCAGCGCCAGCATGATCAGCACCAGGACGGCGATGAGGGCCGTCATGGCGCGTTGCCGCCGACGCTGCGCGCGCCGGCGTCGATGGTTGGGCTTGCCGCGTCTGTTCTGCTTCATAGGGCCTCCATGAGGTTCGGATAGGTCCATTATAAGACCTTTGCTCCGGAAATGCAAGCCCGCCGGAAAAGCTGGCGCAGAGCGGATGCGTTATGGCGGGGAATGTGGTATAATGATTTGGGGGGAAGAGAGGATATGGTATTATGATAAATTGGAACTTAATTAATTGAGAATTGAGACTTGGGAATTGAGAATTTATGTTGAAATCCTTACGGATTTCTCTGATTAAGTGGTG
>JAUMVG010000106.1 GCA_030530315.1 Clostridia bacterium
AGGGCGAGCCCTGCGTGACGGAGCTGGCCAAGCGCCTGTTTCCCGGCTGCGACGGCCGGGGCCGGGGCGTGGCCCGCTTCACTGCCCACCGGCGCATCATCGGCGAACTGAACTGGCTGATGCTGCGCTACCCGCTGGAGATCAAGGAATCGGACCGCGCCCGCTGGGAGAGCGCCCTGGAGGAGGCCCGGGAGTACGCCGTGCGCCGGGAACAGGCCCTGTCCATGCCGGAGACGGCCACGCCCCCGGCGGAGACCTTCTCCGGCGAGCTGCTGCCCTTCCAGAAGCAGGGGCTGGGCTTCATGCTGTCCACCCGGCGCTGCCTGCTGGCGGACGAGATGGGCCTGGGCAAGACGGTGCAGGCCCTGGCCTTCCTGGCCACCACCGCCGCCTATCCGACGATCCTGGTGGTGCCGCCCCACCTGATCCGCAACTGGCAGCGGGAGGTGGAGCGCTTCCTCAGCCCGGACGGCCGGCTGCGGGTCCACGTCATCAAGGGACTGACCCCCTACGCCCTGCCGGAGGCGGACATCTACATCATCCACTACCTGCTGCTGCGGGGCTGGAAGGAGGTCCTGCCAGAGCAGGGCTTCAAGACCGTGATCTTCGACGAGATGCAGGAGCTGCGCCGCAACGGCACCGGCAAGTACAGCGCCGCCAGCCTGCTGTCGGAGGCCTGCGAGAACTGCATCGGCCTGTCCGGCACGCCCATCTACAACAACGGCGGCGAGATCTGGAACGTGGTCAACATCATCGACTTCCACTTCCTCGGCGACTGGGAGAGCTTCTCCCGGGAGTGGTGCTACGGCTACAACACCGCCGTGGTGGCCAAGCCGGAGCTGCTGGGCGAGCACCTGCGCAGCGAGGGGCTGATGCTGCGCCGCCTCAAGAGCGACGTGCTGACCGAGCTGGCCCCCAAGCGCCGCCTGGTGCAGGAGATCGACTGGGACGACGCCGTCTACCGGGAGCTGATGGCCCCGGTGGCCCGCCAGCTGCAGCTGCTCCGCGCCACCGACGATCCCTCCCGCCGGGCCATCATCGAGGACGCCATCTCCCAGACCCAGCGGCAGGCCACCGGCATCGCCAAGGCCCCCTTCGTGTGCGCCTTCGTCCGCGCGCTGGTGGAGGGCGGCGAGAAGGTGCTGCTGATGGCCCACCACCACGCGGTGATGGACATCTACAAGAAGGAACTGAAGTCCCTGCGCCCGAAATACATCACCGGACGGGAGACCGATAACCAGAAGGACGAGGCCGCCGCCGCGTTCATGGAGGGCAGGACGGACCTACTGTGCATCTCCCTGCGCTCGGCCAGCGGGCTGAACCTCCAGCGGGCCACCTGCGTGGTGTTCGGCGAGCTGGACTGGTCCCCCGCCGTCCACTCCCAGGCCGAGGACCGCGCCCACCGCATCGGCCAGCAGGACTCCCTGCTGTGCTACTACCTGGTCTCCCCCAAGGGCAGCGACCGGGACATGCAGGACGCCCTGGGCCTGAAGGTCAGCCAGTTCGTCGCCATCATGGGCGACGCCACGCCCTCCCGGGAGGACCAGTTCCTCCAGCAGTCCGAGGCACGGGAGCGCATCCGCCAGCTGGTGAAGCGGCTGGAGGAGGACAGCCCGGAATAGGGCCGTACATGGGCTGCACCAGCTGGAGCCGCCCCAGGGGCCGACGCCGGCCCGGCGTGAGGACTCGCTCCGAAAAACGGCTGCGATGGTGCGCAATTGGGCAGTTAACGCCCCCATTTCAGGAAAAATCGCGGAAAAATGAAAAATCCCCCTGCGTCAGGGCTTGCTCGTGACGCTGCGTCATGGGCTATACTCTGGGCAAAGGAGGTGAAAAGCTGTGTCGAAATATACGACGGGAGAGATCGCGAAGCTCTGCGGCGTGACGGTGCGCACAGTGCAATACTACGACGCCCGCGGCATCCTCGTGCCCGCCGAGCTGTCCGAGGGCGGCCGAAGGCTGTACTCCGAGGACGACGTGAAGCGCATGAAGGTCATCTGCTTCCTGCGGGATCTGGGCTTCTCCATCGACGCCATCTCCCGGCTGCTGTCCGACGAGGACCCCGCCGCCGTCATCGACCTGCTGATCCAGCAGCAGGCCCAGGCGCTGCGGGAGGAGCTGGACGAGCGGCGGGAAAAGCTGGACAAGCTGGAGGCGCTGCAGAAGGAGCTCCGGAACCTGGAGGCGTTCTCCGTCGATTCCATCGGCGACATAGCGTATACCATGAGCAACAAGAAGGCATTGAAGAAGATCCACATGAGGCTGCTGCTAACCAGCCTCCCGCTGGGCATCCTGCAATGGGGCTCCATCGCGCTGCTGATCGCCAAGGGCATCTGGTGGCCGCTGGTCGTCTGGGCCGTCATCGCCGTCCCCTATGGGATCTGGGTCTCGAAGTATTACTTCAACCGCGTGGCCTACATCTGCCCCAAGTGCCACAAGGTGTTCCGGCCCGCGCTGAAGCAGGCGTTCTGGGCAGCCCACACGCCCAACACCCGAAAGCTGACCTGCCCCGACTGCGGCCACCACGGCTTCTGCGTGGAGGTGGCCCGGGAGGACGGACCGGACAAGGCTGAGTGAACTGATATTGACCACAAAGGCCCTTTCCGGCGCATGCCGCGTCGGATAGGGCCTTCTGCGTACAAAAGGGCCGCCCCGCGTCTGCGGGACGGCCCAAATGATTTGGAGTTTTCTGCAAGCACCAATCAGTGCCGGGATCAATAAGCCTCGTGGATCTCGATGTTGGCGTAGCGCTTCAGGCCGGTACCGGCGGGGATCTGCTTGCCGATGATGACGTTCTCCTTCAGGCCCAGCAGCGGGTCGGTCTTGCCCTTGATGGCCGCCTCGGTCAGCACGCGGGTGGTCTCCTGGAAGGACGCGGCGGACAGGAAGGATTCCGTGGCCAGCGCGGCCTTGGTGATGCCCAGCAGGGTGCGCTTGGCGGTGGCGGGACGTCCGCCGGCCTCCAGCGTCTTGCGGTTGGCCTGGTCGAAGCGGAAGATGTCCACCAGCGCGCCGGGCAGCAGGTCGGTGTCGTTGGCTTCCTCGACCTTGACCTTGCGCAGCATCTGGCGCACGATGACCTCGATGTGCTTGTCGACGATCTCGACGCCCTGGCTGCGGTAGACGCTCTGGACTTCCTTGACCAGGTAGTCCTGAACGGCCTTGACGCCCAGGATGCGCAGCAGGTCGTGGGGGTTGATGGAGCCCTCGATCAGCTCGTCGCCGGCGTTGACGGTGTCGCCGTCCTCCACCTTCAGCTTGGAGCCGTAGTTGATCGGATACTCCTTGGTCTCCGCCTCGCCCTCGCTGGACTGGATGATCAGCTTGCGACGCTTCTTGGCGTCGGTGACGATGTGAACCGTGCCGCCGATGTCCGCCAGCGTGGCTTCGCGCTTGGGCTTGCGGGCCTCGAACAGCTCCTCGACGCGGGGCAGACCCTGGGTGATGTCCTCGCCGGTGGCGACGCCGCCGGTGTGGAAGGTACGCATGGTCAGCTGGGTGCCGGGCTCGCCGATGGACTGGGCCGCGATGATGCCCACGGCCTCGCCGACGTCGACCAGCTTGCCGTTGGTCATGTTGGCGCCGTAGCACTTCGCGCACACGCCCACGTGGGACTGGCAGGTCAGGACGCTGCGGATGGTGACCTCCTCGATGCCCGCGTCGCAGATGCGCTTGGCGATATCGTAGGTGATCAGCTCGTTGGTCGCGACGATGACCTCGCCGGTGGCGGGATCGATCACGTCCTCCGCCGCCACGCGGCCGCGGATGCGGTCGTTCAGGTCCTCGATGATGTTGCCGGGCGTGCCGATGGCCTTCACCTTCATGCCGCGCACGCGCTCGCCGCGGGCGGCAAAGCAGTCCACCTCGCGGACGATGTTCTCCTGGGACACGTCCACCAGGCGGCGGGTCATGTAACCCGAGTCGGCGGTCTTCATGGCGGTGTCAGCCAGGGACTTGCGGGAGCCGTGGGAGGACAGGAAGAACTCCAGCACGCTCAGGCCCTCGCGGAAGTTGGCCTTGATGGGCAGCTCGATGGTCTTGCCGGTCGGGGAAGCCATCAGGCCGCGCATGCCGGCCAGCTGGCGGATCTGGTTGGTGGAACCACGGGCGCCGGAATCCGCCATCATGTTGATGGGGTTGAACTTCTCCAGGTTGGCCAGGACTTCCTTGGTGACATCGTTGGTGGCCTTCTCCCAGATTCGAATGACGTTGGTGTAGCGCTCGTTCTCGGACATACGGCCGCGCTTGAACTGCTTCTCGACCTGCTGCACCTGAGCGTCGGCGTCTGCCAGGATTTCCTTCTTCTCCTTGGGCACGATGATGTCCGCCACGGAGACGGTCAGGGCCGCGCGGGTGGAATAGCCGTAGCCCAGGGCCTTGATGTCGTCCAGCATCTGGCTGGTGCGGGTGACGCCGTGGGTGCGGTAGCAGATGTCGATGATCTTGGCCAGCTGCTTCTTGCCCACGACCTCGTCGATCTCCAGCTGGAACATGTCGTCGATGGTCTCGCGCTTGCGCATGCCCAGATCCTGGGGAATGGCCTCGTTGAAGATCACGCGGCCGATGGTGGTATCGATGATGCGGCTGTACTCCACGCCGTCGATGGTCTTGGTCATGCGGATCTTGCAGGGGGACTCCAGCGCCAGCTCGCCGGTAGCGTAGGCCATCAGGGCCTCGTCCACATCGGTGAACACCTTGCCAGTGCCCTTCAGGCCCTCATGGATCATGGTCAGGTAGTAGCAGCCCAGAACCATGTCCTGCGTGGGGCACACGACGGGCTTGCCGTCCTGCGGTTTCAGGATGTTGTTGGCCGCCAGCATCAGGAAGCGGGCCTCGGCCTGGGCCTCCATGCTCAGCGGAACGTGCACGGCCATCTGGTCGCCGTCGAAGTCGGCGTTGAAGGCGGTGCAGCACAGCGGGTGCAGCTTCAGCGCCTTGCCTTCGACCAGGATGGGCTCGAAGGCCTGGATGCCCAGGCGGTGCAGCGTGGGTGCGCGGTTCAGCATCACGGGATGATCCTTGATGACGCTCTCCAGCACGTCCCAGACCTCGGGGCGCAGGCGCTCCACGGCGCGCTTGGCGGTCTTCACGTTCACGGCCATGCCCTGGTTCACCAGGCGCTCGATGACGAAGGGCTTGAACAGCTCCAGGGCCATTTCCTTCGGCAGGCCGCACTGATACATCTTGAGGGACGGGCCGACCACGATAACGGAACGGCCGGAGTAGTCCACGCGCTTGCCCAGCAGGTTCTGGCGGAAGCGGCCCTGCTTGCCGCGCAGCAGGTCGGACAGGCTCTTCAGCTGCCGTCCGCCCGCGCCGGTGACGGGGCGTCCGCGGCGGCCGTTGTCGATCAGGGCGTCCACGGCCTCCTGGAGCATGCGCTTCTCATTGCGCACGATGATGTCGGGCGCGTTCATCTCCAGCATCCGCTTCAGGCGGTTGTTGCGGTTGATGACGCGGCGGTACAGGTCGTTCAGGTCGGCGGTGGCGAAGCGGCCGCCGTCCAGCTGCACCATGGGGCGCAGCTCCGGCGGGATGACCGGCACCACGTCCAGGATCATCCACTCGGGCTTGTTGCCGCTCTTGCGGAAGGCCTCCACGACCTCCAGGCGCTTGATGATGCGCTGGCGCTTCTGGCCCTCGGTGTTGCGCTTGGCTTCCTTTTCGGACAGCTCCTGCAGCTCCTTGCGCAGCTGGTCGTTGAGCTCGTCCAGGTCGATGTTCTGCAGCATCTCCCGCACGGCCTCGGCGCCGATGCCCACGCGGAACTCGAAGCCGGCCTCGGCGGCCTGCTGCTTCTTCTGCTGGTACTCGGTCTCGGACAGCAGCTGGTTCACGGACAGCTTGGACACGGCGGGATCGCCGGGATCCAGCACGATGTAGCTGGCAAAGTACAGCACCTGCTCCAGCGCCCGGGGGCTGATGTTCAGCAGGGTGCCGATGCGGCTGGGAATGCCCTTGAAATACCAGATGTGGCTAACGGGGGCCGCCAGCTCGATGTGGCCCATGCGCTCGCGGCGGACCTTGGCCTTGGTGACCTCGACGCCGCACTTGTCGCAGACCACGCCCTTGAAGCGGGTGCGCTTGTACTTGCCGCAGTTGCACTCCCAGTCCTTGGTGGGCCCGAAGATGCGCTCGCAGAACAGGCCGTCGCGCTCCGGCTTCAGCGTGCGATAGTTGATGGTCTCCGCCTTGGTGACCTCGCCGTGGGACCACTTGCGGATCTTCTCCGGCGACGCCAGACCGATTTGTATGGAATCCAGATTCGTCAATTCAAACAAGGAGCTCTCTCCTTTCTACCTGTCAGAAGTAAGCTGCAAAACAGCCTCGAACTGCTTGACTGCGCCTTGAACGCGACGCTATGGAGCGCCGAGCGCAGCGAAGGCTGAGGGCGTGCTCATCGGCTGAGCCGCCCGAAACCCGTGGGACGGCCTTGCGCCGTCACACGGGGCGGAATCAAAAGTCGTCGTCCAGGTTGAAATCGTCGTCGCCCAGCTCGAGTTCGTCGAAGTCGAAGTCCTCGACCACGGCCTCTTCCTCCTCGGACATGACCTCCGGCGGAATCGTCGGGCCGAGCTCGTCCTTGAACTCGCTCTCGGTGGCGTAGATGTCGTCCTCGAGCTCGCGAATCTCGATCTCCTGCTTGTCCTCGGAGAGCACCTTGATGTCCAGTGCCAGGGATTGCAGCTCCTTGATGAGCACCTTGAAGGACTCGGGCACGCCCGGATCGGGGATGTTCTCGCCCTTCACGATGGCTTCGTAGGTCTTGACGCGGCCGATGGTATCGTCCGACTTCACAGTCAGGATCTCCTGCAGCACGTGGCTGGCGCCGTAGGCCTCCAGGGCCCACACCTCCATCTCGCCGAAGCGCTGGCCGCCGAACTGGGCCTTGCCGCCCAGAGGCTGCTGGGTGACCAGGCTGTAGGGGCCGGTGGAGCGGGCGTGGATCTTGTCGTCCACCAGGTGATGCAGCTTCAGGTAGTACATATAGCCGACGGTGACGGGGTTGTCGAAGCGGTCGCCGGTGCGGCCGTCATACACCCACAGCTTGCCGGTGCGGTTGATGCCGATCTTGCTGAACTGGATGGTGGGCCGTCCGAGCTCGTCGTACAGCGGGCCGTCCTCGACCTGCGCGGCCTTGTCCAGCATCTCGTCGATGTCCTCCTGGCGGGCGCCGTCGAACACGGGGGTGGCGACGTGCCAGCCCAGCGCCTTGGCAGCCAGGCCCAGGTGCACCTCGAGCACCTGACCGATGTTCATACGGGAAGGCACGCCCAGGGGGTTCAGGCAGATGTCCAGCGGCGTGCCGTCGGCCAGGAAGGGCATATCCTCCTCGGGCAGCACGCGGGACACGACGCCCTTGTTGCCGTGGCGGCCGGCCATCTTGTCGCCCACCTGGATCTTGCGCTTCTGGGCGATGTACACGCGCACCATCTGGTTGACGCCGGGAGAGAGCTCATCGCGGTTTTCGCGGGTGAAGATCTTGACGTCGACGATGATGCCGAACTCGCCGTGGGGCACCCTCAGGGAGGTGTCGCGAACTTCGCGGGCCTTGTCGCCGAAGATGGCGCGCAGCAGGCGCTCCTCGGCGGTCAGCTCGGTCTCGCCCTTCG
>JAUMVG010000107.1 GCA_030530315.1 Clostridia bacterium
CACGAACTCGCTTGTTCGTGCCCCTCGTTGCCCTATCTTAGTGACATTGCCTTGGAGCTGCCGGAGATTTCTTTGGCAATGCGTGGTCAGGCATCGAATCTGCCGCCGGTGATGCAGCAGATTGGGCTTCCGGCGCCGCAAGCGATGTTGGTGAGTGGGCTTCTGGCGCCGCAGGTGACGTAAGCGAATGGGCTTCTGGCGCCGCAAGCGATGTAAGCGAATGGGCCACAGGAGCCTATGATGATGCCGGGCGTTGGATAGAAGGTGCTGCTGGTGACGTCGCTGACTGGGCCGAAGGAGCTTATAATAGCACGATTCAATGGGCCGGTGACGCTGCCGCGTGGGCAGGAGATAAAGCCAGCGCAGCTGGTAAGTGGTTGGCGAATACTGCAACAGGCGCATGGGACTGGACTAAAGGTGCTGCCAGTGATACTTGGGTGTGGGCGAGAGCAACAGCGGAGAACGCATGGAGTGTAGCAAGCACTAAAGTGAGCGGAACATGGGATAGCGTCTTCGGGAAAGCGGATGATTCTGAAGGCCCTCGCCATCTCTGTGTTTCTTCTCCTCTTTTTACCGTGGCCGAGATCCTCAATAGCGATACTGATGATTCGGGAAACATCGTTGAATGCTATAAATACGACAGCGAATACGACATCACTTTAATTGCAACAACCAGGGCAGAGGACATCATGCCTCCTTCTGTGGGTGAGATTCAATTCTCTGATTTAGTTGCATCCTGTTTCGATACCATCGCTTACGTGGATCAAAATGTCGAAGGCGTAGGCGTTCGTGCAATGGCGCAAGAGCTCAGATTCAAGGCGGTTTTGGACGACGCTCCTAAATTTGGCCGTGCGCTCGGAGTGTGGACGGATCACTACATAGTGGCCTTTATTATCACTGCTGACGTTGACTTTGAGGGCGAAGAGGTTGATGTCGAGGAGCTGAAGAATGGATAGAAATGCTGCTTTGGTGCTCGCCACAGGCAACAAAGAAGCCTTGCTTAAAAAGTGGGCAATATACGATTCAGTGACAATTCAAGGAATAAACCCAAAGAAGCTAAGAGAAGCAATCATAAAAACAGGCGAAATACTGGACGAGGATGAGAAAACAGGGGCTATTATTGCTGTCATACCTACGGGCAGTATGAATGCATCCCGTGCGCTCGTTGTTGCAAGGATTGATGCAGACGCAGTCGAGTTTGCTGCATTTTTCAAAGAGGGCCTAATCAAGCAAAATGGCGCAAAGCATGCCATAGAGAAAATAAAAACACAATTATCTCACTTTTGAAAGCAAGGCTGTTTCTTCAGATTTTAAGATGTTTCTACATCATTCACAAATCCTTTGGAACTATGCATTTTATTACCTGATGTATAACGCCTGCCCTTTCTAAATCCCGGTTGACATCCCGGCGAGGGTTTTGTAAAATAGTATGGAAATAGCGCAGAGCAAGGAGGGATTATTCCATGGCTCTCGGCAACACTCAAATGGTCCTTCAGGAGCGGCGGCAGCTGCGGGAGGGCGACGTGGAGATTTCAGAGCGCGCCTTTAACCTGATCATCGGCGGCATGCTGCTCTGGGGCTTCCTGATCAACTATGTCACCGTGGCGCTGTTCGGCGACCAGGTGGCGCGGATGATCTACGGCACCAACCCGCTGATCTTCCTGCTCATCTACTTCGTGCTGGTCCTGGCGGGCAACGCGCTGGTGGTCCGCTCCGGCCCGGCGCTGAGCTTCGTGGGTTACACGATGATCGCGGCGCCCATCGGCATGGTGCTGTGCGTCTCGCTGCAGGGCATCCCCGCCGACGTCATCAAGGGCGCGGTGCTGATCACCGCCATCGTCACGCTCTCCTTCATGATCTCGGCAACGGTCTTCCCCGGCTTCTTCCTCAAGCTGGGGCGCGTGCTGCTGTGCTCGCTGCTGTTCACCCTCGTGGGCGGGCTGATCAACCTGCTGCTGTTCCGCGGCCGGGGCTATGCCGTCTACGAGTGGCTCGGCGCGGGCATCTTCTCGCTGTACATCGGCTATGACTGGGCCCGGGCCAACACCTGCGCCTGCACGATGGACAACGCCATCGACCTGTCCGCTTCGCTGTACCTGGACATCATCAACCTGTTCCTGCGAATCGTGCAGATCATGAACCGCAACAAGCGCAACTGAGCGGCGCTGTAAAAGGCAAACCTGCCCCGCGCGCGGGGCTTATATGGAAACGACGAAAGGACGTGCGACTATGCTGAAGGGTATCCCGAACATTCTGACCCCCGAACTGCTGAAGATCCTGATGGAGATGGGCCACGGCGACACGCTGGTCATCGGCGACGGCAACTTCCCCGCGGCGGCCATGGCCAAGGACTGCAAGCTGGTGCGCCTGGACGGCCACGGCGTGCCGGAGATCCTGGACGCCATACTGAAGTTCTACCCCCTGGACCCCTACGTGGAGGCCCCCGTCTCCCTGATGGAGGTCGTTCCCGGCGACCCGGTGGAGACGCCCATCTGGGACGAGTACGCCAAGATCGTGGAGAAGTACGAGCCCGGCACGAAGATCGGCCACATCGAGCGCTTCAAGTTCTATGACGAGGCAAAGAAGGCCTACGCCATCATCGCCACCAGCGAGGCGGCGCTGTACGCCAACATCATCCTCCAGAAGGGCGTCGTGAAGTGACAACGCCCTGCGCGGAAGTTGTTCCGCGGGAGATGGGCCCGGAGTCCGCAGCTTTGCGGGCTCCGGGCCATTTGCTTCTTTTCGCCCGCCATAACCGCAAATGATTTGCACATTCCCCGGGAATATGCTATACTGTGTGGCGGGAGAAAGAATGCGTTGAGGGGATAGCCATGGTAGAGATCAGAGAGGTCAAGACGCGCTCGGAGCTTCGGAAGTTCGTCAATTACCCGAACGTGCTGTACAAGGACGTGCCCCAGTACATCCCCGCCATGATCGGGGACGACCTGAGCGACTGGAACCCAAAGAAGAACCCCGCCTTTGAATACTGCGACGCCAAGTGCTGGCTGGCCTGGCGGGACGGGAAGATCGTGGGCCGCATCGGCGCGATCCTCAGCCGCCGCGCCAACGAGAAGTGGAACCTGAACCGCATGCGCTTTACGCAGGTGGACTTTATCGACGACTTCGAGGTCTCCGAGGCCCTGTTCAAGGCCGTGGAGGACTTCGCCCGGGAAAAGGGCTGCAGCGAGGTGCACGGCCCGCTGGGCTTCACCGACCTGGACCGCGAGGGCATGCTGGTGGAGGGCTTCGACCGCCGCAGCATGTTCATCACCTACTACAACCACCCCTATTACATCACCCACCTGGAGCGCCTGGGCTACGTCAAGGACGTGGACTGGGTAGAGCTGCTGATCGACGTGCCCTACGACGAGCACACCGTCACCCGCATGGACAAGCTGGCCGAGCGCGTGATGCGCTTCTCCAACCTGCACATCGCCGAGACGAAGTCCCGCAAGGACTACAAGCCCCTGATCGAAAAGGTGTTCCGCCTGGTGAACACCGCCTACTCGGGCCTCTACGGCACCGTGCCCCTGGACGAACGGCAGATCAAGCGCTACGCCGCGAAGTTCATCCCCCTGATCAACCCGGAGCTGGCCTGCTTCGTGCTGGACGAGCACGAGGAGCTGGTGGGCTTCGGCGTGTCCGCGCCCTCCATGGCCGACGCGCTGAAGAAGAGCAAGGGCCGCCTGTTCCCCCTGGGCTGGATCGGCGTTCTGAAGGCGCTGAAGGTGAACGACACGCTGGACCTGTTCCTGATCGCCGTGCGGCCGGAATACCAGAACAAGGCCGTCAACGCCATCATGCTGAACCACGTGCTGAAGGGCTGCCACAAGATGGGCATCCGCAAGGCCGAGACCGGTCCCCAGCTGGAGACCAACCACAAGGTGCAGAGCCAGTGGAACTTCTTCAAGACCGAGCAGCACAAGCGCCGCCGCTGCTTCGTGAAGGCGCTGGATTGAGACCCTCCCCCATCCATGAATGCCGCCCCGGGAACCTCGCTTTCCCCGGGGCGGCTTCATCGCGCTTGCCCGCCGTTTTCGCAGTTTATACTAAGACCTGAGTAAAACGAGACTGAATCAGCGCGGGCTTTTTTGCGTTGGCAAGGCGAAGTCCCGCAGGCTTGCTGGCGGTAAGTCAAGGGGCTTCAACACCGCCAACGCGGAAAAGAACCGCTGAGATGTCTTGTTTTAGTCAGGGATTAGTATTACATTGAGAATTGGGGAAATTTCCGCGCAGGAGCCCGCCGCGTTATGTACAAACCCGGAAGGCTGTGCTATGATAAAAGCAATTATAGTGTGAAATGACAATCGAGGTGCGTCCATGAGCTTTACCGTAACCCTCGGCACCGTGCTGGTGATGCTGGCCTACTCCATTCCCGGCTACCTGCTGGTAAAACTAAGGAAGATCCCGGCCTCGGCGATCTCCTCCTTCGCCACGTACCTGGTGTATGTGTGCACGCCGCTGCAGATCCTGTACGCCATGCAGCAGATCGACTACTCCCCCTACATGCTGACCTACATGGGCATCGCCCTGGGCGTTTCGCTGGCGACGATGGCCGGCACGCTGGGCATCGTGTATTTCGTGCTGCGCAAGCGCCAGGCGGAGGTGCCCTACCGCATCTGCGTCACCGCGGCGTCCCTGGGCAACGTGGGCTTCATCGGGCTGCCGCTGCTGCAGGCGCTGATGCCGGAATACCCCCAGATGCAGGCCTTCGCCTCCATGTTTTTCCTGTCCCTGAACGTGATCATGTGGACCTTGGGCTCCTGGATCACCAGCCGGGACAAGCGCTACATGAACGTGAAGAAGGTGTTCCTGAACCCGGCCAGCATCGCCGTGGCGGTGGGGCTGGTCCTGTTCTTCGGCCGGGTGCGGCTCACCGGGCAGGTGGGCGCCATGCTGGAGTTGATGGGCCGGATGGCCACGCCGATGTGCATGCTGATCCTGGGCATGCGGCTGGCCACGGTGCCTCTGAAGGCCATCTTCACGAACCCGGTGCAGTACGTCGCCGTGGGCTTGAAGCTGATCGTGTTCCCGTTGATGACGCTGGCGCTGTGCTCGCTGCTGCCGGTGGAGCGCGACTTCGTGCGGGGCGTGTTCGTGCTCAGCTGCGTGCCGGTGGGCAACCTGGTGCTCTCCTTCGCGGAAATGTTGGGCGAGGGCCAGGACGTGGCCGCCAACGTGGTGCTGCTGAGCACCATGCTCAGCATGATCACCATTCCCTTGATGCTGATGATAATCTGATTGACGGAAAAAGACCCGCCGTGCTATAATATTCCAAGCTGAGACGACTATTTTGGAGGTAATCCCATGGAACAGCAAGTTCAGAAAAAGCGCATATTCTCCGGCATCCAGCCCACCGGCAACCTGACCCTGGGCAACTATATCGGCGCGCTGCGCAACTTCAATATACTGCAGGACGAATATGACTGCCTGTATTCCATCGTGGACCTGCACGCCCTGACGGTGCGCCAGAACCCCACCGAGCTGCGCAAGGCCTGCCTGCGCACGATGTCCATCTTCCTGGCCAGCGGCCTGGATCCCGAGAAGAACATCATCTACTTCCAGAGCCAGGTGGCCGCCCACCCGGAGCTGAGCTGGATTTTGAACTGCTTCACCTACATGGGCGAGATGAGCCGCATGACCCAGTTCAAGGACAAGTCCGCCAAGCACGCCGACAACATCAACTGCGGCCTGTTCACCTATCCGGTGCTGATGGCGGCGGACATCCTGCTGTACCAGACGGACCTGGTGCCCATCGGCGCGGACCAGAAGCAGCACCTGGAGATCTGCCGGGACATCGCCGAGCGCTTCAACGCCGTCTATGGCGACGTGTTCACCATCCCCGAGGGCTACTTCCCCAAGGTCGGCGCGCGGGTGATGTCGCTGCAGGAGCCCACCCGCAAGATGAGCAAGTCCGACCCGGAGGAGACCTACATCGCCATCCTCGACAAGCCAGACGTCATCCGCAAGAAGATCCGCCGCGCCGTGACGGACTGCGACAACCGCGTGGTCTTCGACCCCGAGGGACACCCCGGCGTCGCCAACCTGATGAGCATCCTCTCCGCTCTCACCGGCAAGAGCATGGACGACATCACCGCCGAGTACGACGGCCAGGGCTACGGCAAGTTCAAGGACGCCGTGGCCGACGCCGTGATCGCCACGCTGGAGCCGATCCAGAGCGAGTACGACCGCATCAGCGCCGACAAGGCCTACCTCCAACAGGTGATGGACTCCGGCCGCGACCGCGCCTCCGCCATCGCCCACCGCACCATGCTGAAGGTGCGCAAGAAGCTGGGCATCGCGCCCTGGAAAATCTGATGCAAAGGGGGAGCAAGCTCCCCCTCCGCTGCCGCCCCCTCCGGATTTGACTTGAGTTCCCATGGAACTCCGGCCGTCAAATCCGCAAGGTTGGAATTTTTCCTTCGGGCAAATGGGATTTCCCTTCGGAAAAATTACCACCGTTCCCGGCGTACACGCCGCCGGGAACGATTTATATTATCAGACCACTTTCGAGGGAGTTCACATGGAATTTCATCACCTTCCCGTCCTGCTTCATGAGTGCCTGGACGGGCTGAGCATTCGCCCGGACGGCGCCTATCTGGACTGCACCCTGGGCGGCGCGGGCCACTCCAGCGAGATATTGAAGCGGCTGGGCCCGGGCGGGCTGCTGGTCGGCATCGACCGGGATGCCGACGCCATCGCGGCCGCCACCGCGCGCCTCAAGAACGTCGGCTCCCCCGCTGCCTTCGCGGCCCTTCGGGGCAACTTCCACGACGCCCCCGCGCTGCTGCGCGGGGCCGGGATCGACCGGGGCCTGGACGGCATACTGATCGATTTGGGCGTCTCCAGCCACCAGCTGGACGTGCGGGAGCGGGGCTTCTCCTACCACGACGACGCGCCGCTGGACATGCGCATGGACCAGAGCCAGGCGCTCACCGCCCGGGAAATCGTCAACGCCTGGCCGGAGGACAACCTGAACCGGATCCTCCGGGACTACGCCGAGGAGAAGTGGGCGCGGCAGATCGCCCGGGTGATCTGCGACCGGCGCAAGGCTGCGCCCATCGAAACCACCCGCCAGCTGGTGGGCATCGTCGACGCCGCCATCCCGAAGAAGTTCCGCCAGGGCGACGGCTCCCACCCCGCCCGGCGCACCTTCCAGGCGCTGCGCATCGCCGTCAACGACGAGCTGGAGCCGCTGGAGCCCTCCCTGCGGGCGCTGGCCGACCTGCTGAACCCCGGCGGGCGGCTGTGCGTCATCACCTTCCACTCCCTGGAGGACCGCATCGTCAAGAACACCTTCCGCAACCTGGCCGACCCCTGCACCTGCCCCAAGTCCTTCCCCGTCTGCGTGTGCGGCAAAAAGCCCACGGTAAAGCTCGTCACCCGCAAGCCCGTCACGGCCTCGCAGGAGGAATTGGAGCAGAACCCGAGGTCGAGAAGCGCGAGCCTGAGAATCGTGGAGAAATTGAGAATTGAGACGTGAGAATTGGGAATGGCGGTGGGATATCCTTT
>JAUMVG010000108.1 GCA_030530315.1 Clostridia bacterium
CATACTAAATCCCATAATCACCACAAATATGCCTATTATAAGAACTATCCACATAAGGAAGATCATTCCCCCACCCCATCCATCATATTCAACCGTCTGGGGTTTATCGACTGTTCTCTTTTCCGGCAACATTGGTTTGCTTTTCTCGCTATCTTCATCAAATTGAGCGATAATTCGTTCTTGCGTTATTACGTCTGTTTCCTGTTGAATAGCTTCCTTGAGGTAGTCGATCAATGCTTGTCTCTCATTGCTGGTCATTTTTATTTCCCCTTTCCTAAGGTCTCTGCAATCATGCGGCTCGGTAATAGGGTGCGCTATATTGTTGTATATACGAATCTCACGTATACAAATAAACAGCATGTTATAATATCACTTTCAATTATTATAACACATAGAGCATACTCTGTCTACTCTTATTGCGTTATTTCAACACCCTTTGTGTTTCTATTTCACTACAATGAGTGTTGGAGGAATCAAAGATGATTAAAGGACTTCCGGAAAAGCTGAAATCATTGCGTCTGAAATATGGCTTATCTCAAAAGCAGGTTTCAGATAGAATAGGTGTGTCTCCATCCATCATTTCTGGTTACGAAACTGGCGAAAGAACTCCCAGCACAGAAGTCCTGCTCTCACTTTCTTATTTATACAGATGCTCTACAGACTATTTGTTGGGAAAAAAAGAGAATAACCCTAAAAACACTATCAGCACTGATGGCATGACGGATCGTCAGATTAATGCCCTACGTGCATTCATAGATTCGATCGTTAGCAACGAATAGGTTCTTCATTGATTCTGATATGTACGATGATATGACTCTCGCAGTGGATCCTGTCTATAATGTCTTGTAGACGGGGATTATCTGTGGTATACTGTTTCTGTGAAGGAGGCTGGTTTTTATGCCCGAATTGAGTCGGTTTGGTGGCATTATAGTCAAGATGTTGTACAACGATACCGTTCAGCACAACAAGCCCCATGTACACGTATACTATGGCGAGTATCAGGCGTCTGTCGGCATTGATGGAGAACTGCTGGCGGGTTCACTGCCAGTGAAGCAGTTGAAGATGGTCGTGGGCTGGCTGGCGCTCCACGAGGACGAGGCCTACGCCGCATGGAACAAAGCAGTGCGCGGCGAGATGTTTGACAAGATCAAGCCCTTGGCATAAGGAGGGTGTGCTATGTATGTAGTGAATGGCGTCGCTTTTGCTGGAACATCGGTACAGGATATGCGCGTGTCTACCGTAAAAGCACTGGATGACATGATGATGCTGGTGACATTTGCTTCTGGCGAGTGCCGTCTTTACGATGCGACACAGCTACTGAAATACCCTGCCTTCCAGCCACTTAAGGATCAATCTATATTCAGAGCGGCAAGCATTGACCATGGTGTGGTCACATGGTTGGATGGAGATATCGACATCGCTCCCGAAGCCATGTACGCCAATAGCTTTCCCTACGATGAAATAGCGACGTGAGACTTATTCCTGTATCAGTCATGATTCTATAAATTCTGTTTAAACATGACAGCTTTAATTGACGTGCTTTGCATGCGTATGTGCAATCAAAACATAAAATGAAGGTTGTCATGTTTTGTATATCCAACCCAAGTGATACATTCCCGGCGTGCTGTTCCTGGACGAGCTGCCGGAGTACCGCCGGGACGTGCTGGAGGCCCTGCGCCAGCCCATGGAGGACGGCTTCGTGACCATCACCCGGGTGAACGCCCAGAGCACCTACCCCTCCCGGTTCATACTGGTGTGCTCCATGAACCCCTGCCCCTGCGGCAACCTGGGCAGCCGCACCCGCCAGTGCCGCTGCACCCCGGCGGAGATCCGCCGCTACCTGAACCGCATCTCCGGGCCCCTGCTGGACCGCATCGACATGCACATCGAGGTGGAGTCCATCCCCGCCGAAAAGCTCTCCGAGACCACCCTCTCCGAGGACAGCGCCCACATCCGCGCCCGGGTGGAGGAGGCCCGGGAGGTGCAGCGCGCCCGCTACGAGGGCACCGGCATCCACTGCAACGCCGAGCTGAACGCCCGCACCCTGGCGAAGGCGTGCAAAATGGCCTCCGGAGCGCAGTCGCTGCTCCTCGCCTCGACGGAAAGGCTCAAGCTCTCCAACCGCGCCTATACCCGCATCCTGAAGGTCGCCCGCACCATCGCCGACCTGGACGGCTTCGAGGACATCGAGGAGGCCCAGATCGCCGAGGCGGTGCAGTACAGGACATTGGACAGGAAATACTGGGGTTGAACTCCGCAACAGCGTGTTGCTTGCTAAAAGCCCGCCGATGGCTATAATGAAATCACATCAACGCGGGGAGGGACGCGCATGGAGATTCGTGAGATTTTGAAGCGCTTGCGTGAGGAGCGCGGATTGTTGCAGGAAGAGCTGGCGGAGCGCGTGCTGGTCACCCGGCAGGCTGTCAGTCGCTGGGAGACGGGGCAGACCCAGCCCAACACCGACACCCTGCGGCTGCTGTCCAGGGAATTCGACGTCTCCATCAACACGCTGCTGGGCATGCCGCGCCAGCTGTACTGCCAATGCTGCGGCATGCCGCTGAATGAGGACAGCTTCATCAGCCGTGAGCCGGACGGCAGCTTCAACGAGGACTACTGCAAGTGGTGCTACGCGAACGGCGCCTTCGTCTATACCACCCAGGAATCCCTGGTGGACTTTCTGGTGGCCCACATGCCCAACCCCGAGGGCCTGCCAGACGATCAGCGCCGCGCCCTTTACAACGGCCAGCTCGCCCACCTGAAGCACTGGCAATAGCGCTCCGCCTTTTCCCACGCCCCTCCCGGCGTGGGTTTCTTCTGTTTTGGCCCGCCCCCTTCGTGGGAAAGGGGACCTCCCATTGCTTCCTCCGGGCCGGCCCTCCCCCATATCTTTACCCATTCATGGTTTATCGTCCCTCGGCCCAATTGATATAATGGTCTGTGCGAAAGGCCCGGGCGCGACCCGTTCCCGAGCTTTTCCGTTTGAAGACAACGCCGCCCACGGGCGGCGCAAAGGAGCAGAACCGATGCACAACGGCAAACGAGGCAGTTTTTCCGGCAAGCTGGGCTACGTCCTGGCGGCGGCGGGCTCGGCGGTGGGCCTGGGCAACATCTGGCGCTTTCCCTACCTGGCGGCGAAGTACGGCGGCGGAGCCTTCCTGCTGGTCTACATCGTGCTGGCGCTCACCTTCGGCTACGCCATGATCATGGCCGAGACCGCGCTGGGCCGCATGACCCGCAAGAGCCCCGTGGGCGCGTTCGCGTCTTTCAGTGGAAAGAAGTCCGTGCGGGCGGGCGGCTGGATCAACGCCATCATACCGCTGTTGATCGTGCCCTACTATTCCGTCATCGGCGGCTGGGTATGCCGCTACCTGTGGGGCTACGTCAGCGGCCACGGCGTGGAGATGGCCGCCGACGGCGCCTTCGACGCCTTCCTGGGCAACCCGCTGGCCACAGAGCTGTGCTTCGTCGCCTTCGCGGCTATGACCATGCTGGTGATCTTCGGCGGCGTGCGAAACGGCATCGAGAAGGTCTCCAAGGTGATGATGCCGATCCTGGCGCTTTTGACGCTGGTGGTGGTGGGCTATTCCGTCACCCGGCCCGGCGCGATGGCGGGCGTGCGCTACTTCCTGGTGCCCGACCTGCGCCACTTTTCGCTGATGACGCTGGTGTCGGCCCTGGGGCAGATGTTCTACTCCCTGTCCATCGCCATGGGCATACTGATCACCTTCGGCAGCTACACCGGCCGGGACGTGGACGTCGAGGGCACCACCGTGCAGGTGGAGATCTTCGACACGGCCATCGCGGTACTGGCGGGCCTGATGGTCATTCCCGCGGTGTTCGCCTTCTCCGGCGGCGACCCCGCCGCGCTGAACAAGGGGCCGGCGCTGATGTTCGTCACGCTGCCCCGGGTGTTCGAGAGCATGGGCGGGGCCTGGGCCGGAACGCTGTTCTTCCTGCTGGTGCTGATGGCGGCGCTGACCAGCTCCGTCTCCCTGGCGGAGAGCGTGTGCTCCACCTTCGAGGACGAGTTGGGCCTGTCCCGGAGGAAGTCCGCCGCGCTGCTGAGCGTGCTGCTGGTGGCGCTGGGCACGCTGTCCTGCCTGGGCTTCAACCTGCTGGGCCGCGTCAAGCCCCTGGGCATGGACATCCTCAGCTTCTTCGACTTTCTGACCAACTCCGTGATGATGCCCGTCGCCGCCGCCGCCACCTGCCTGCTGGTGCTGAAGGTGGTGGGGCTGAAGCGGCTGGAGGACGAGATCACCTCCTCCTCGGCGTTCAAGCGCCGGGGCGTGTTCCGCTTCGTGATCCGATACCTGGCGCTGGCCCTGCTGGCGGTCATCCTCGTCAGCTCCATACTGGACGCCTTCGGCCTGATTCACATCTGAATGGCGCCGAGTACCAAAAAATCAACGTACACGCGCCATGAATGTGATTTACACGCCCTCATGCGGCGTATATAATGGTCTCAGACCCACTGAAAAATGAAAAAGAGAGGGAAAGCACAATGAATTACGCAGAAGAATCCCTGAGACTCCACGGTGAATGGAAGGGCAAGATCGAGGTCGTCTCCCGCGTACCGGTCAAGTCCAAGGAGGACCTCTCCCTGGCCTACACCCCCGGCGTGGCGCAGCCCTGCCTGGAGATCCAGAAGGACATCAACAAGTCCTATGAGCTGACCCGCCGCTGGAACATGTGCGCCGTCATCACCGACGGCACGGCGGTGCTGGGCCTGGGCGACATCGGCCCCGAGGCCGGCATGCCCGTCATGGAGGGCAAGTGCGTGCTGTTCAAGTCCTTCGGCGACGTGGACGCCTTCCCCCTCTGCGTAAAGACCAAGGACGTGGACGAGTTCGTCAACGCCGTGGCGCTGATCTCCGGCTCCTTCGGCGGCATCAACCTGGAGGACATCGCCGCGCCCCGCTGCTTTGAGATCGAGCGCAAGCTGAAGGAAAAGACGGATATCCCCATCTTCCACGACGACCAGCACGGCACGGCGGTCATCACCCTGGCGGGCCTGACCAACGCGCTGAAGGTGGTGGGCAAGAAGAAGGAGGACGTCAAGATCGTCACCTCCGGCGCCGGCGCCGCCGCCATCGCCATCGTCAAGCTGCTGCTCTCCGCGGGCTTCAAGCACATCACCATGTGCGACCGCAAGGGCGCGATCTACGCCGGCCGCGAGGGCCTGAACTGGATCAAGGAGGAGATGGCCCAGGTCACCAACCTGGAGAAGAAGCCCGGCACCCTGGCCGACCAGCTGGTCGGCGCGGACGTGTTCATCGGCGTCTCCGCCCCCGGCACCGTGACCACCGAGATGGTCAAGACCATGAACCGGGACGCCATCGTGTTCGCCTGTGCCAACCCCACCCCGGAGATCTTCCCCGACGATGCCAAGGCCGGCGGCGCGGCGGTCATCTCCACGGGCCGCAGCGACTATCCGAACCAGATCAACAACGTGCTGGCCTTCCCGGGCATCTTCCGCGGCACCTTCGACGTGCGCGCCAGCGACATCAACGAGGAGATGAAGATGGCCGCCGCCAAGGCCCTGGCCGAGCTGGTCTCCGACGAGGAGCTGAGCGCCGACTACATCATCCCCAAGGCCTTTGACCCCCGGGTGGGCGAGGCCGTGGCCAAGGCCGTCGCCCAGGCTGCCCGCGACAGCGGCGTGGCCCGCATCTGAGCCGAGGCCGCGTCAACCGGCTGACATCACCGTTTCTGCTGTCTCCAGCTCCGGAGGAGCTGGAGACAGTTCTCTCTTTGGCGGTGCTCCCGCCCGATGAAAAACCATGCTCTATCTGATACTGGCCATATTCTGCAGCGCCATGATCTCGGTGCTGATGCGCCTGGGCAGCGCCGGCAGCGAGGCCCGCAAGCCGCTGCTGGCGGTGAACTACCTGACCTGCGCCCTGGTCTCGCTGTGCTTCCTGGAGGGCGGCTTCTCATATGAGGGCGCTGGCTGGGGCACGGCCCTGGGCCTCGGCGCGGTGGGCGGTGTGCTGTACCTCGGCGCGTTCCTGCTGCTCCAGCACAACGTGCGCCAGAGCGGCGTGACGCTGTCCTCGGCCTTCATGAAGCTGGGCGTGATCGTACCCACGCTGATGGGCGTCATGCTGTTCCGGGAGCAGCTGACGCCCTTCCGGGGCATGGGCATCGCCCTGACGCTGGCGGCCATCGTGCTGCTGTCCGGCTCCGGGGAATCCGCCCGGGGACAGGGCGGCCGCCTGCCCGCGCTGGTGCTGCTGATGCTGTGCGGCGGCCTGGCCGACGGGCTCAGCAAGGTCTACCAGGCCTGGGGCGATCCCCGGCTGGAAGGCCACTTCCTGCTGTTCGTGTTCGGCTTCGCCCTGGTGCTGTGCGCGGCGCTCTGCGCGGTCCAGCGCCAGAAGCCCACGCCCCGGGACTGGCTGTTCGGCGCGCTGCTGGGCGTGCCCAACTACTTCTCCTCCCGCTTCCTGCTGCTGGCCCTGTCCCGGGTGCCCGCCAGCGCGGCCTACCCCATCTTTTCCTGCGGCACACTGCTGCTGGCAGCCCTCATCGGCCGCGTCGCCTTCGGCGAACGCCTCGGGCGCAGGCAGCTGGCGGCGGTGGCGGCGGTGCTCGCCGCGCTGGTGCTGCTGAACATCTGACAGCTTCCAATAATCCTAAAGACAGAAGATCCTTCGCTGACGCTCAGGATGACAGGGATCCGATTCGTTGTCATCCTGAACGCAGTGAAGGATCTGTACATATGTCCACTGACTACCGATAGTTAATCCCTCAATTTTTCTGAAGAACCTCTTATATTTTGAAGCCAGCCCCGTGTTGCGCGGGGTCCCCGCTATTTCATCAGGTCGTACCCGACCCACACCTTGTACTCGGTCTGGTCGAAGGTGTAGCGGATCTGCGCCCTACCCTTGCGGCGGTCCAGGCGGATGATCTCCCCCTCGAAGGAATCCCCGAACAGCTTCACCCGGTCGCCCTCCTCGTAGGCCTTGAGGATGCCAATGATGCCCCCGTTGGCGTAGAGCATCTCCGCGAAGCGGCGGTCGTCCCCGCCGAGGAGATAGCCCTCCCGACGCTCGCCCAGGCAGCGCAGCACGCCCTCCATGGAGCGGATGGGCTCGAAGGAGTCTATGGGCTCCCGGGTGTAGACGAACACATAGCCCGGCAGGTAGTCGTGCACTTCCTCCACGGCCTTCCCCTTGACCCACTTGCGCTGCACAATGCGCGGGGAAAAGGCCTCGCAGCCCAGCTTGCGGCGGATGCTCTCCGCCACCATGGCGCACTTCACCGTGCTGCAATGCAGGCAATAGGCGTACACGGACTCACCTCCCCCGACGCTTTGATGGGCGTTCAGCGGCCCGCCCCGGATTAATCTCAACACAATATTATCAAAGCCCCCCTGTGTTGTCAATATCCCGGGCAACGCGTCGGGATTTTCCTACTTATGATAGTTGCCTGTACCCAATGTCACTAAGATAGGGCAACGAGGGGCACGAACAAGCGAGTTCGTGCT
>JAUMVG010000109.1 GCA_030530315.1 Clostridia bacterium
GCTCCTTTTGTCTACCTCGTTTCTGTCAATCCCACAACTTTCCGTGATGAACCCTCTTTTATAGGGTAGTTGGGTCCTTTATAGAAAGCTGTGGGATGGGCACACCTCGTCTGGTCCGTAGGACCGAAAAGGTGTGCCCATCCCACAATTTCTCTGTAGAACCGGTTATTTCAGGAACAGTTCGATCACGGGCACCAGGCAGTCGGGCTTCACCGGCGGGATGTTCAACACCAGCAGGTCGTCCGCCTCGGGCAGCGCCTCGCCGAAGTGCTCCATCTTTCCCTCGCTGAACAGCACCTCGCTGCCGTCGTGCAGGAACTGGGCGTAGTCTACCTTGCCCGCCAGCCCGTGCAGCTGGATGTGGGCGAAGGGATAGGCGAACAGGTGCAGGTACAGCCGCTTGCCGTCCAGACTCTGGGTGAAGCGGCAGTCGGCGGGGGCGGTGAACTCCGGCTCGGCCATGGTGCAGCCGTAGATGGCGCGGCTGTTCACCTTCATCCAGTCGGCGTAGACCTTGAGCGCGGCCTCGGCCCGGTGGTCGAAGTAGCCCCGGGAGGTGGGCCCCACGTTCATCAGCAGGTTGCCGCCCAGGGAGACGGTGTTCACCAGCATGCGGATCAGCATTTCCGGGCTCTTCCAGGTCTGCTCGTCCCGGTAATAGCCCCAGGAGCCGGAGAAGGTCTGGCAGGCCTCCCAATTGACCAGCTCGCCGGTCTCCCTGTGGCGGACCCACTCGGTGGGCTGGAACTGCTCCGGGGTGAAGATGTCCTGCTCGATGCCGGTGCGGTTGTCGATGATGATGCCCGGCTGCAGCCGCCGCGCCAGCGCCAGCAGTTCCTCGGCCTCCCAGTCGTCCTTGCCCTTGCCCTTCATCCAGCTGCGCTCGCCGGTGCCGTTCAGGTCCGGGTAGGAGAAGTCGAACCACAGGACGTCGATCTTGCCGTAGTTGGTCAAGAGCTCTGTCACCTGGTCGCGCATGTACTGGGCGTAGCGGCGCATGTCCCGGCCCTCGTTCTGCTGCAGGGCGTCGGGATCGTCCCGGCGGGGGTGATGCATGTCGATGGTGAAGTCCGGGTGGTGCCAGTCGATCAGCGAGTAGTAGAAGCCCACCCGCAGGCCCTCGGCCCGGAAGGCGTCGGCGTACTCCTTCACCAGGTCGCGCCCGAAGGCGGTGTTGGTGATCTTGTAGTCGGTGTATTGGGAGTCGAACAGGCAGAAGCCCTCGTGGTGCTTGGTGGTCAGCACGGCATATTTCATGCCGGCGGCCTTGGCCTGGCGGGCCCACTCCCGGGCGTCGAACAGGTCGGGGTTGAAGTACTTGAAGTACTTGTCGTACTTGGCCTCGGGGATCCGCTCGTAGTTTTTGATCCACTCGTGGCGGGCGGGCATGGCGTACAGCCCGAAGTGGATGAACATGCCGAAGCGGTCCCGGGTGAACCAGGCGGTGTCGCCGGGGGTCTTGCGGGTCACATAGCTGGTCATGGCTTGGCCTCCTTGCGTTTTACAGATGGGTCCTGATCTGGCCGATGTAATCGCCGTCGATCACATCGTAGCGGTCCTCCGGCGGGTAGAGCGCGCCGCCGTAGAAGATGTCCCGGTTGTTGGCGGTGGAGGGATCGGTGTACTGGCGGAAGCGGGCGACGTGGATCTGGTCGCAGCCGGTGCGCTCCAGGATGGTGTCGATGTTTTTCAGGTTGACGCCCGCGCCGGGCAGGATCTGGATCGCGCCCTGGGCGAAGTCCATCATCTCGCGGATGGTGTCCACGCCGTAGAACACGTCCGGCGCCAGCCCGCTGGTGAGCACGCGGTCCACGCCCAGCTCGATGAGCTGGCCCAGCATTTCCTTCCAGTCGGCGGCCACGTCGATGGCCCGGTGGAACACCTTCACCCGGTCGCCAGCGATATGGCACAGCTCCCGCGTGCGTTCCACGTCCAGGGAGCCGTCGGCCTTCAGGAAGCCGAACACCAGGCCGTCCGCGCCGTTGGCCATCAGCGCCTCGGCGTCGGCCAGGGCGGTGCGGTACTCCGCGTCGGTATAGCAGAAGCCGCCCTGGCGCGGGCGCACCATGGCCATCACCGGCAGCTTCGACAGCCGCTTGGCGGTGATCAGCTCGCCGATGGAGGGCGTCAGGCCGCCGTGAAACAGGCAGGAATTCAGTTCGACGCGGTCCGCGCCGCCGCGCTCGGCCTGCAGCACGTCCTCGACGCTGCCGCAGCACACTTCAAGCAGATATTTTCCCATGGGGATTCCTCCTCCGTCGCAACTTTTATATCACCCATGCGGCGACGATCAACGCCAGCATGGCAACGGCGGTGATGAACTTGACCGCCGCGAGGTTCTTGGCAAGGGCCAGCGAGACCCGCGCCGAGGACTTGCCGCCCAGCACGATCGCGCTGATGGCCGCCGAGGGCAGCAGGAACGCCAGGCAGTACAGCAGCACCGGCATGCCGCCGCCGGTGCGGGCGGAGCTGAGCAGCTGCATCAGGTAGAGCTGGCCGGCGCACAGGAATTCGCCCCCGGCCACGATGAAGCCCAGCGCGACGGCGGCGGGCAGGAGCACGCTGCGCCGCGTCACCGCCCGGATGACGCGCTGCAGGCCGCCCCTCAGCCGCCCGGGCAGCTGGTTGCGCACATTGCCCAGGTCGCCCCGACGGGCGTGCCAGGCGTCCGAGAGGTTCAGCAGGACCAGTCCGCCGCCCAGCAGCGTCATGATCCAGCGGGCCAGGGGACGCAGCCAGTGGGGGTTGATCCGCTGGAAAAGCGCCAGCAGCGCAAAGCCGATCAGTAGGTAGCAGGCCAGCTTGGCCCCCAGGAAGCAGACCACCGGCAGCGCGCCGCGCCGGGTTTCCAGCACCAGGGAGATGAACAGCAGCAGCATGGACAGGGCGCAGGGGTTGAAGCCCGCGACCAGCCCTGCCGCGACGGCCCCGGCCGCCGAGAGGGCGGGAGCATCGGCGGCATCGGCCTGGGCCGCGTAGCGCAGGCCGCCGGCGGCGCGGCCCTGCCGGACCGCCTCCACCAGGGAGCGCTCGATGGCGTCCGCCCCGGCCAGGTAGCTGCCGCCGTAGAAGGCGATGGGGGAGACCCGGCGCTCGTCGGGCACGCCGTAGGCCTCGAACAGCGCCTGGGCGTAGTCCGGATCGGCGCTGATGTCCACCCGGGTGACGACGACGCGGCTCTCCACGGTCTCGCTGCCTCGATGGAGCGCCACCGTCCCGGGCAGCGCGTCCAGCGCCGCCTCGGCCCGGGCACAGCTCTCGCAGGCGGGCACATAGAGGTAGAGCACCTCGCTGTCCGTGGTGACGCGCCACTTCAGGGCATCCCGGGGCAGGCCGCTGTTGATCTGGGCCGCGCCCTGGTATACCGCGCCGTCCACGATGACCAGCGGCAGCGACGCGGACTCCAGCCCGTGGGCCGCCAGCGCCGCCTCGTAAGCCGCCTGGCCGTCCTGGCGGACGACGTTCCAGCCGGTGTAGTCGCAGTCCGAGAGCTCGAGGCCCGTCAAGCCGTGGAACTGCTCGGCAAAATCGCCCTCGGGGTCGCAGCTTTCGCAGTAGTTCCGGTAGAAGTATTCGACGGTGTGGCCCTCGGCGCGTGCCGCGCCACACGATAGGGCCGCCACAAGCAATGCCGCGAGCGCCAGCGCCGTCAGCAGCGCCGGCCAAGGGAGGGATGCCGGAAACCGCCGGCTCATCCTTCGACCTCCCGCACCCGGAAGGCGCTCGCCCCCTCGGGCAGCGCGGTGCGCACCGCGCTCTCCAATGCGTCCACCGGCTTGCGCTCGCCGTTGCTGGCCTCCTTCATGGCCTGGAGGGCCCGCCAGCGCACCGCGCCGCGGTGGATCTCGCAGGGGGTGGGGTCGTTGAAGAACTCCACGCTCATGGCGACGACCCCGGCCTCCGGGAACTTGAATTCCTCCAGGGGCGCCTCGTCGATCAGCCGGTCCCCGGCCCACAGCTCGACATGCCACGTCCGCTTGGGGCGCTTTCTTCCAAACATCGGTCTCCTCCGTATCAGCTGTCCAGGGTACCTTCGATCAGGGTGTGAAGCGCGCGCTGCCGGGCGATGGCCGCCGCGCCCAGGGCGCAGCTCTCCTCGAAACGCGCGCCGAGCTCGTACTCCGCGGTGGGGGGCAGCAGCTGGTTCTCCCGAAGGGCGTCGGGAATGTCGCCGCCCAGTATGATGCGGTGGGGGTCCAGCAAGGCGCGGATCAACTGGAGCACGATGTTCAGGTGGCTGAAGAAGTCATCCATAAGCATGCGCGCCCAGGGAAGCCCCATCCTGTGGGCGGCGAGTATGTCGCCCATGTTTTGCACCGAGGGGGCGACGCGCCGGGCCGAGGCCACGAGGCTTTCCTCCATCAGGTGCCCGCCGAGGCGCTCGTTGAGCCCCAGGGAGATGTCTTCGATCTCGCCGGCGGAGTTGCTCTGGCCGCGCACCAGCCGCCCGCCCACGGTGTTGGCGAAGCCGATGCCCGTGCGGCCCAGGTAGAGATAGGCGGTGTCCAGCGCCTCCGGGGCGGGCCGGCGGCTGTCCCGCTCCCAGGTCAGGCAGGCCTTCACGTCGTTCTCCACCACCACCGGCAGCGAAAGCGCCTGGGACAGCGGACCGACGAGGTCCACGTCGCGCCAGCCGAAGGCGCGGGAATCCAGTATGCGGCCGGTTGGCTCGTCCACCCGCCCGCTGAGGCTGACGCCCAGGCAGCGCACCTTCGACAGGGAGGGTGGGGCGAGGCGCAGCAGCAGCTCCCGCACGATGGCTGTGATGCGGGCGGGGTTCAGGTCGTCCGGTGCGATGGCGGTCTCCGCCGTTGCGCGGGATTTGCTGCTGAAATCCAGCAGGCACAGCCTGAGGCTGCGCAGGTCGATGTGGCAGCCCAGGGTGAACATGCCCTCGGGCACGGTGCTCAGGTTGATGGCCTTGCGGCCCCGGCCCGCGGCGCTGGTGACGCTGACCTCCCGGACCAGGCCCAGGGTGGTCAGCGCGTTGACGATGCGGGTGACGCTGGCGGAGGACATCTCCGTGATGCGCGCCAGGTCGGTGCGGGAGACGGGCTGGCAGCGCTCCAGCACGGTGAGCATGCGCTCGATGTTGTACCGCTTGAGATAGCTCTGGTCGAGCGCCTGCTCCGACGGCATAGGCGCGCCTCCTCTCTTCGGGCGGGGCTCCGGCGATCGCTCCCGGGGAGGGGGTGATTCGCCTCGCCAAGGGGGAATGGGGAGCCGCCGGGACCAGCATTGTCTTAATATATAGGAAGGACCCTGGCGGATCCGGGCCGCGCGACGCGCCCAAGGCGGCGAAAATACCGGCTCGATGCGCATATTTCCATATTCCCCATCATTATAACATGATAAAAAGGTAAATGCAATATTTATTTCACCGTGAAAATATATAACTTTTTGCGCCGCGGAGAGGGCGGCGCCGGGCGATTCGGATTCCGCCCTGAATGTAAAATATCGCCCGCCCATACTTTTCCTATTGCGAATATTATTATAATTGTGTATAATATTTTCAAACAAGAAAAAATAGGGAGGCGGAACTGTGTCCAGAAGCAAGACCGATATCAGGATTCGGCCCAGCGTGGGGAAGCGGATTCGCAAGAGCCTGCCCTATTATGGGTTGATCCTGCTGCCGTTGATCTATCTGCTGCTGTTCAAATACTACCCGATGCTGGGCATACAGATCGCCTTCAAGAAGTACAAGGCGAAGCTGGGCATCTGGGGCAGCCCCTGGGTGGGCCTGAAGTACTTCAACGACTTCTTCAGCTCCGCCACGGCGGGCACCATCATCTGGAACACCTTCTCGCTGAGCCTGTACTACCTGGTGGCCAGCTTCCCGTTCCCGATCATACTGGCCATCGCGCTGAACGAGTGCCGGTCCCGGAAGTTCCAGAAGGTGACGCAGATGGTCACCTACATGCCCTACTTCATCTCCACCGTGGTGCTGGTGTCGATGATCCTCCAGTTCACCGACATCTCCAACGGCTTCGTCAACCAGATCATCCGCAGGCTGGGCGGCAAGGCCATCAACTTCATGGGCACGGTGGGCTACTTCCGCTCGCTGTACGTCTGGACGGGCGTGTGGCAGAGCATGGGCTATTCGGCCATCGTGTACCTGGCGGCGCTGACCGGCGTGCCCCAGGAGCTCTACGAGGCGGCCAAGGTGGACGGCGCCAGCAAGCTGCGGCGCATCGTCTCCATCGATATTCCCTACATCGCACCGACCATCCTGACCCTGTTCATACTGAACACGGGCTCGATCCTCTCCATAGGCTTTGAAAAGATCTACCTGATGCAGAACAGCATCAACACCCCGGTGTCCGAGGTCATCTCCACCTACGTGTACAAGATGGGCGTGCAGAACGGCAATTTCTCCTTCTCCACGGCCGTCGGTCTGTTCAATTCCCTGGTGAACCTGTTCATGCTGCTGGTCGTCAACACGCTGTCCAAGAAGCTGACGGATGTCAGCGTGCTGTGACGGGAGGGAGAAGCCATGAGTGAAAAGAGAATTCTCCGCCGCCAGGGGCACGTGTACGAGACCCGGGAGGACCGGGTGTTCAACGTCATCGTCACGCTGATCCTGATTCTGGCCATCGCCATCGTGGCCTATCCGCTGATCTACGTGGTCAGCGCCTCCTTCTCCTCCACCGACGCCGTGATGGCGGGCCGCGTGTGGCTGCTGCCGGTGGACCTGTCGCTGAAGGCCTATGAGACCGTGTTCAAGTACCAGGAGATCGTGATCGGCTACAAGAACGCCCTGATCTACACGGCGAGCGGCACGGCGGTGAGCCTGGTGATGACCACGCTTTGCGCCTTCTGCCTGTCCCGAAAGGACTTCTACGGCCGCAAGGTCGTGGGCTTCATGGTGCTGTTCACCATGATCTTCAACGCGGGCCTGGTGCCCAACTACCTGCTGATCAACAACACCCTGAAGTGGGGCGACACCATCTGGGCGCTGATCATTCCCAACTGCATGAACGCCTGGTACGTGATCCTGATGCGCTCCTACTTTGAGAACTCCATCCCCAACGAGCTGTTCGAGGCGGGGGAGATCGACGGCTGCTCGCCGCTGCGGCAGCTGCTGAACATCGCCATACCGCTGTCTGGGCCGATCATCGCCGTCATCGCGCTGTACAGCGCGGTGGGCATCTGGAACAGCTACTACGACGCGCTGGTGTACATCCGCAGGAAGGAGATGTACCCGCTGCAGCTGGTGCTGCGCAACATCCTGATCCTGAACTCCATGGACATGTCCGTCACCGCGGACCTCAGGGACATGGCCTCCCGCCAGGGCATGAGCCACCTGCTGAAGTACGCCGTGATCGTGGTGTCCAGCCTGCCGCTGCTGCTGATGTATCCCTTCGTGCAGAAGTACTTCGTCAAGGGCATCATGGTGGGCGGCGTCAAGGGCTGATTAAGAGAGTTGAGAGTTTAGAGTTAAGA
>JAUMVG010000028.1 GCA_030530315.1 Clostridia bacterium
CAGCCGATTGCCAGGATATTCATGTCCTCTCCTCCTTGATCGTCTCCGCGAATTGAGAATTAAGGAATGCGGCGGGAAGAAAATTAGGAATGAGGAATTAGAAATTAGGAATTGGGAATGGCGGACAGTCGAAACGCGGCTGCTGCCCTTGGAACAACGGAGCTGCCTGATAGCCAACATTCTGACTGTTGCCTGATGCCTGTTGACTGCTGCCTTAATTTCTGATGCCTGCTGCCTGCTGCCTGTTGTCATAATTCCTGTTGCCTCAACTGGGGAGGAATGCGCATGAAGCTGCGAACGATATTGGCGAGGCTGCTGGCGGCGGTGCTGCTGGCGGGCCTGGCCGGCGCGTGGGCCGGGGCGGCGGCTCCGGCACGGGCCGATTACGACATGCCCTATTACATCGAGGTGGACGTCAGCAGCCAGATCGTGACCATCTACGATACCCAGACCCGCCAGATCGTCCGGCAGATGCTGTGCTCCACCGGCCGGAACGACCAGACGCCCATCGGCGACTTCGTGCTGCCCCAAAATGGCAAGAAGACCGACCGCCAGCCCTGGTACTACATCGCCTCCTTCCACCGCTATGTGCGCTATCCCACCCGCATTCGGGGGGAGTTCCTGTTCCACTCGCTGCCCTACACCCGCAAGTCCCTGCAGTCCATCGAGCGACTGGCGGCGGACCAGTTCGGCACCCCGGCCTCCCACGGCTGCGTGCGCCTGCGCTGGCAGGACGCGGAGTTCATCGCCCTGAACTGCCTGCCGGGCACGCGGTTGCGGATCATGAAGAGCGGCGACCGCAAGGACGGGTTGCGGGAGCTGCTGTACCAGGGAGCCTACGACGCCAGACAGGGTCTCTCCTACGACAGCTTCATGGGCATCTCCACGGAGGAGGGTACCCTGGGCCGGTTCAGCGAGGGCCGGGAGGTGCTGGATCTCCAGTACCGGCTGAGGGACCTAGGGCTGTACGACGGCGAGCTGAGCGGCGTGTACGACAGCGCCACGGTCAACGCGGTGCGCATGGCCCAGTATCTGCTGGGCGAGGACATGAGCGGCGTGGCCTCGGAGGAACTCCGGGCGCGGCTGATGGGCGGCGATCCGCCCACGGCCATGAACGTGTCCCTTTCCGAGGGCATGAGCGGCCCCGCGGTGCGTGCGCTGCAGGACAACCTGGCGGCGCTGCGGCTGTACGAAGACGCGCCGGACAGCGTGTACGACGCCGCCGTGGTGGAGGCCGTGACCCGCTTCCAGCAGGCCTACTGTTATGAGACCAACGGCGTGGCATCGCCGGAGCTGCAAAAGGCGGCGGCCTTTGAGGCCGCGCGGCTGGCAGAGACCTTCCCGGCGGGGGATTACAGCCTGTCCCTGGAGGGAGAGGCGCTGACGCTGGCCCGGGTGAACGCGAAGGCCGGCATGAGCCTGCGCGCCGCCGCCAGCCAGAAGAGCCGCCAGCTTCGGAAGCTGGCCATGGGCGAGATGCTGGTGGTCCTTCAAAGAGGAAACGAGTGGTCCCGGGTGCGCACGGGCGGCGAGGAGGGCTACGTGTACTCCCCTCTGGTACGCTTCTACGACTGGCAGAGCGCCGTGCTGAAGTATGCCGCCGAGGGGGACGACGCCGTCTACGTGGTGGGCAGCAGCCCCGAGGACTACCTGGCCGGGGCGCGGCTGCCCTGCGACGTGTTCGCCGAATACCTGGCGGCCAGCGACCAGCAGGTGGACGTGAGCCGGCTGGCGACCTTCGCCACGGTGGATACCGGCGACGACGCCACCGTGCTGAACCTGCGCGAGGCCCCGGACGCCGCCAGCGCCGTGCTGGACAGGGTGGCCAACGGCGAACGCCTTCGGGTGCAGCGGCGGCAGGCCGAGTGGACCCGGGTGATCTTCAACGGCCGCGAGGGCTACCTGATGAACCGCTACCTGAGCTTCTGGACCGGCCCGGACGACGCCCTGGACGCCTCGCTGGACGGCGAGGAGGAGGACGCCTCCCAGGTGCTGTACGCGGTGGTGGAGAGCGCCGTGGAGGACAGCGCCCCGGTGTACGAGGCGGACCTGGACGACGCCCGGGTGCTGGGCCGGCTGAAGAACGGCACACGGGTGGACGTGGTGGACATGGGCGCGGGCTGGTGCCGCATCAGCTACCGGGACCACGAGGGATATATGATCGCCGAGACGCTGCACCTGGTGATGGAGGGCGACGACGCGCCGGCGTGAGGGCAAAAGGAACGGGTCGGGAGGGCAGAATACTGTCCCGACCTCAGGACACTGGCCAAGCGCAAACGCAAAAACAGCATCCGATCGGGAAGAATCGGGTGCTGTTTTGCTTGGAATTGTACATGATTGGGAGAACGGAACGTTTTCCGGGTCGGCGGGTTCTGGGGGAACACGCCGACAATCATGGTTGTGTCGCCAGAGCCTCCGTTCTCACCGCTGTGGGGTGATAAGCCACTTCGCAGGTGTCACAGGCGGGGCAGCAGCGCGTCCGCGACGACGCCGGCCATGTACAGCTTGTAGGCGTATCGGTCGGGCTGGGGCGGCACGGCGCAGTGGAAGGCCTGGACGGCTTCCGGCGCGGCGATGGCGAAGTACACCTCGCCGGGCACGCTGTCGGCGTTGGCCGGATCCGGGTTGCCGAAGCTGCCGGTGACGCCCAGACCGAAGTCGGCCCCGTAAGCGCGGCGGCAGGCCAGCGCCATGGCGGCGGCGGTCTCCGGGGAATAGACGCCGTGGGCCTCGATCACCCCGGCGGGGACGCCTTCGCGCACCTTGGCGGCGTTGCTGTAGGTTATGAAGGCTCCCTTGAGGATGGCGGATGCGCCCTCGGTGTCGGTGATCAGCGACGCGATCAGCCCGGAGGTGCAGCTCTCCATGCAGGTGATCGTCCGGCCCTGGTCGATCAGCCGGAGGGTGATGGCCCGGTACTTCGCCCGGACGGCGGCCTCGTTGGCGACGCCCGCCGGGGCGTTGATCTCCAGTGTTGTCGGCATGGCGCGGCGCTCCTTTTCGGAAAGAATGGGGGATGCTCCGCCCATTATACCGCAGATGAAGGGCCGGGTCAACCGGGGAAACGCGCGTATTCTACGGTTCCTCCTCCGCCTCGCCCAGGGCGGCCTCCAGCGCGCCGATGCGCCGGAGGATGCCGTCGCAGAAGGCGTCCGCGGCCTCCACCCGCGCCCTGGAATCCAGGGCGGCGAACTCCTTGATGGGGCCGATCAGCTCCCGGGCGGCCCCGGCGACGGCGCTGTCCGCGGCGGGCTCTCGACGCCCCTGGAGGTACTGGGTCAGCACGTCGCAGGCCCGGGCCAGCTCCGCGTCGCCGGAGCGCCGGGCCTCGGCCACCAGCGCACCGCCGGACTCGCCCAGGTCCGCCCGGACCCGGTGGTTCACCTGGGGCGCCTCGCAGGCGAGGCCACGGGCGTTCAGCTGCTCCACCAGCTGGCGCACGTACTCCGGCCGGGTCTTGACCACGGCCCGGTATTTATTCTGATAGCGCAGCATCAGGCTGTGGTCGCCGCCGGACAGCTTTTGCAGGCAGGAGCGCACCGACTGGCCCGCGGCCCGGGCGATGAGCACCTGCTCCATCAGCCAGTCCACCTCCTGCTGTGTAAAGGGCACGAACCGGGACGGGCGGTCCTGGCCGTTGTCGTGCTGGCGCACCTGGGCATAGTAGTAGTTTCGGATGCTGTTGGGGCGACGGCCCGTCTGACGGGCGATCTGCTCAAATACGGCTTTCAGCGGCAGCCCCTGCTGCTGCGCTTCGTCGGCGGTTTCCCAGAGCAGCTTGTTTTCGGTGTCGCTCCAGCCGGAGCGCCTGCCCGACCGGGGGAACCCCGGCTGCCTGCTTCCTTCGTGGGTGATGGCCTGATCCATTTGATCCCCTCCAAACCGTTGATGATACAGAGTATGCGCGGCGTGTGCTGAGCATATACAGAGATCCGCGATTGTCAAAAGTTCTTAAAATTCTCGAGCGCCGCCGCAATGGCGCGGGCGGCGCCTGCGCCGGGGCGGCAATATGGAATATATATGCGCCTCGGCGGAAAATATACGCGGATTGGCTTGAAATTAACGCTTCGATCCCTTAAAATGTTCTCCACGGGCCGCCTTTGGGCGGTCGAACAGCGACATCCGCGGGCACAGCCCGCTTAGGGAGGATACGATATGAACAAACCGACCCTGGTGATCATGGCGGCGGGCATGGGCAGCCGCTTTGGCGGCAACAAGCAGGTGGCACCGGTGGACGACGCGGGCCACATCATCATCGACTTTTCCATCTATGACGCTCTCCGCGCGGGCTTTGGCCGGGTGGTGTGCGTGATCAAGCCGGAGATGGAGAAGGACTTCCACGCGGCCATCGGCGAGGGCATCGCCCGCAAGGTCGACCTGCGCTACGCCTACCAGCGGCTGGAGGCGCTGCCCGAGGGCTTTTCCGTGCCGGAGGGCCGCCAGAAGCCCTGGGGCACCGGCCACGCGACGCTGTGCGCGCTGGACGAGGTGGACGGCCCCTTCGCGGTGATCAACGCCGACGACTTCTATGGCCGGGACGCCTTCCGGGCCGCGGCGGAGTTCCTGATGGCCGAGGGCGACGAGAACGAGCACGCCATGGTGGGCTACAACATCGAGAACACGCTGACGGAGAATGGCTCCGTGTCCCGGGGCGTCTGCACCGGCGACGGCGCTGGCTACCTGGCGGACATCACCGAGCGCACACGCATCGAGCCCCGGGAGGGCGGCGCGGCCTACACCGAGGACGGCGGCGAGAGCTGGACGTTCATCCCCGCGGGTACGCCGGTGTCCATGAACCTGTGGGCCTTCCGGCGGGGCGTGCTGGAGGCGTTCCCCAGGCTGTTTATGGAATTCCTGCGCAGAGACATGCCCGCCAACCCGCTGAAGGCGGAGTTCTATCTGCCCAACGTGCCCAAGGCGCTGATCGCCTCCGGCGCGGCGAAGGTGCGGCTGCTGACCACCGGCGAGCGCTGGTACGGCATGACCTACCGGGAGGACGCCGGGAAGGTCCGCGAGGCCATCGTTCGGATGAAGGAACAGGGCGTTTACCCGGAGCGGCTGTGGGATTGACGTGCGGCCCCTCGCGATTTGGAACGGAACCTTTTGGAATCGCTCTGTGTCTAATGGTAAAACAACCCATAGGGGAGGAGAGGAAACAACCATGAAAAAGCTGCTTGCCTGCGTGCTGGCCCTGACCCTGCTCTGCGCCGCCACGGCGCTGGGGGAGATCGGGGACCGGCTGAGCGTCGCCAATTGCAACGAGTACATCACCCTGCGGGAGGAGCCCAGCACCTCCGCCGCGGGCCTGGCAAAGCTCCCGCTGGGCGCCAAGGTGGATGAGATCGGCTGGGCCGGAAACGGCTTTGTGAAGGTGTCCTACCGGGGCCAGACGGGCTACGCGCTGGCCAGCTACCTGTCGGTGAACCAGACCTACCGGGGCAGCGAGGTCAACCTGAGCCAGGCCCAGCGCTACAACATCAACCTGTTCCTGTCCAACTTCACCGAGACCGGCTTTGTGTGGCCGTCCGGCTGCTACGACAGGAGCTGGGTGAACCGGGCGCTGCTGACGCAGTTCGCCATCGACCACTGCTGGTTCAACCGCCAGAACCGGCTGGAGTGGGGCGAATACTTCAACGACAACAACGTGCGCCTGCCCAAGAGCCAGATCGCGCCCATCGTGCAGAAGTACTTCGGCCTGGACATCGAGCCCTCCGAGCACCCGCAATACATGGACTATCGCGACGGCTACTACTATTGGCAGGAGACCGGCGGCCACACCAACGACGGCTTCGCCTGCCTGAGCCGCGTGGAAGCGCTGGGCGGGGGCCGCTACAGCGTGTGGTTCAACATCTATGGCATGGGCGAGGGGTGGAGCAACGACGTGTGCTACTACACCCAGGCCCAGGCCCGGAAGGCTTATCCCGTGGCCGGGACCGAGTTCACGGCCCGCGCCTTGATCAACACCGGGTCCACCGGCCTGGGGGACCGCTCCGGCTGGAGTTTGGAACGCTTCACTGTGGACCGGGATTTCTGACGCAAATCGGTCGCCTTCGATTTGTTGAATATGTCGAAACATTGGCCGCCCTCCGGGGCGGCTTTTTCGCGCCGTCGCCGCCTTGTGCACCGGCGCGAACTGTGCTATAATCATCATGGAATGATGTAGTCTTTGGAGGATCATTATGCAGAAGACCAGAACGACGGTGCGCATCGCGGGCAAGGAGTACACCATTGCCAGCTATGACAGCGAGGAATATGTGGGCCGCGTGGCGGCCTGGGTGGACCGGAGGATGAACGAGCTGGCCGCGGCCACGAAGCTGCCCGCCTCCCAGCTGGCGGTGCTTGCGGCGGTGAACGCCGCCGACGACATGATGAAGTCCCGGGACGAGATCCGCCGCCTGCGGGCGGAGCTGGATGCGCTGCGGGACCGGCTGGAGGCCGAGGAACCCCGGGAGGATGCGCTGGCGGAAGGAGATGCCGGGGCCGATGTGTGAGCCCAGGATGGAGCTGCTGGCTCCGGCGGGGGATGAGGCGGCCCTGCGGGCGGCGGTGCAGAACGGCGCCGACGCCGTGTATCTGGGGGCGGGCAGTTTCAACGCCCGCCGGAACGCCGGGAATTTCGACGGCGACGCGCTGGACGCGGCCGTCGCCTATTGCCATGCCCGGGGCGTGAAGGTGCACGTCACGCTGAACACCCTGGTGCGCCAGGACGAGTTCCGGGCGCTGGAGGCCGCCGTGGAGGCGGTGAACCGCTCCGGCGCCGATGCCGTGATCGTGCAGGACTTTGGCGTGGCTCGGACCCTGCGGCGCATGGCCCCCGGCATCGCCCTGCACGCCAGCACCCAGATGGCCGTCCACAACCGGCAGGGAGTCGCCTTTCTCCGGGAGGCGGGCTTTGACCGGGCCGTGCTGGCCAGGGAGCTGACCTTCGGCGAGATGGCGGCGTGCGCCAAGGAGGGCATAGAGATCGAGACCTTCGTCCACGGCGCGCTGTGCGTGGCCTGCTCCGGCCAGTGCCTGATGTCCAGCCTGGTGGGCGGCCGCAGTGGCAACCGGGGCCTGTGCGCCCAGCCCTGCCGCCTGCCCTGGCGGCTGGAGGGCCGGGAGGGGCACCTGCTGTCCACCCGGGACCTGTGCGCCATCGACCGGCTGGCCGAACTGCGAAACGCGGGGGTCGCCAGCCTGAAGATCGAGGGGCGGCTCAAGCGGGCCGAGTACGTGGCGGTGACGGTGGCCGCCTACCGGAAGGCGCTGGACGCGCTGTACGGGGGCGGAACGGTCGACCTCGCGGCGGAACGGGCGGAGCTGGCGCAGATGTTCAACCGGGGCGGCTTCACCGCGGGCTACGGCCCGGGGGTGAAGGAGTCTGAACTGATGTATCCGCAGCGGCCCAACCACGTGGGCGTGGAGGCGGGCCGCTGCAGAAGAAGCGGCGAGGTGCTGCTGGACGCGGCGGTGGAGAGCGCCGACGCGCTGGTGCTGCGCGGCCCGGAGGGCGACGACACGCCCGTCCGGCTGGCGGGCGGCGCGGGCGAGAAGGTCCGCTGCCCCCAGGCGAAGCCGGGGGACGCGCTGTTCCGGCTGGTGAGCGAGGCCCAGATGCGCAGGGCCCGGGAGAGCTTTGCCGGCGAGGCGCGGCAGATCCCGGTGGAAATGACCGCCGTGCTGCGGGTGGGCGCGCCCGCGCGGCTGGCGGTGTCCGACGGCGCGCATGCCGCCGAGGTTTCCGGCGAGGCGGTGCAGGCCGCCACCGGCAAGCCCTTCGACCGGGCGCGGGCCGAGGCCCAGCTGCGCAAGACCGGCGGCACGCCCTACACGGCGACGCACGTCAGCATTGATGCGGACGGGAACGCCTTTTGTCCCGCCTCGCTGCTGAACGGCCTGCGGCGGGACGCCCTCGCCGCGCTGGAGGCGAAGCGCACGGCGGTGAAACGGCCGAGCCTGGCCCCGGAGGCGCTGGAGCTGCCCCGGCAGGTCCGGGAGAAGCCGCTGCTGATGGCCCAAAGCGGCGATATCGCCGAGCTGGAGAAGGCGCTGGCGCTGGGCGCGGATGTGGCCGTGTTCGCTCCGGAGGACGTGCGGCCCGAGGCCCTGGCCCGGGCGGACCTCTCGGGCCTCGCGACTGGGGGCAGGGTCGCCCTGGCGGTCCCGGCGGTGCTGACCGCCGAAGCGCTGGACGGGTTGAACGCCTGGGCGCTGGAGAACCGGGAGCGCATTTCGATGACGCTGCTGGGCAACATCGGCCAGCTGGGCCTGGAGTGGCCCGGCGAGCGAGGGGGGGACTACATGCTGAACGTTGGCAACAACGCCTCCGTTCGGCAGCTGGAGGCGTGGGGCCTTTCGGCCTATACCCCCTCCGTGGAGCTGAACGCCGGCCAGATCGGCGAGCTGGGCGGCCGGACGAACCTGGTGGTCTGGGGCCGGCTGCCGCTGATGCACCTGCGCCACTGCCCGCTGCGGGCGGCGGAGGGTATGAAGGGGCGGCATACCGACTGCCACAGGTGTGATGGCTGCGAGGAAGCAGCAAAGCTGAACGGGAAGTCGCTGATCGACCGCAAGGGCGTGGCCTTCCCGCTGCGGCGGATCGCCGAGCCCGCCTCCGGCGGAGCCGGGGGCTGCGTCGTCCAGGTGCTGAACTCCGCGCCGCTGATGCCGCTGCGCAGGCTGGACCGCCTGCCGGCGACCTCCGGCTGGCGGCTGCTGCTGGACGGGGACGCGCCCGCCTGTGCCGTGGTGCGGGTCTACCGCGCGGCGCTGGACGGGAAGGATTTCCGAACGATGGATGAATGGCGCGCCATCGAGCGCGTGAACACGACGACGGGACATTACTTCCGCGGGGTGGAATAGAGATGAACGAACGCAACATCAGAGTGCTGGAGTTTCCGAAGATACTGGACATGCTGTCGGCGCTGGCCGTGACCGACCCGGGCCGGGAGGCGGCGCGGGCGCTGCGCCCCAGCGGCGACGCGGACACCGTGCGCCGCTGGCAGGCGGAGACCGAGGAGGCGACCACCGTGTTCGCCTACAACGGCTCGAACCCGATGGCCTGGTTCACCGACGTGCGGCCCTTTTTGAAGCTGGCCAAGGCCGGGGGCACGCTGAGCCCGAAGGCGCTTTTGCAGGTGGCGGACGCGCTGAAGGCCGCCCGCACCGTGCGAAACGCGCTGGTGACCGACCGCGAGGACACGCCCTACCTGACGGAGATGGGCTCCCGGCTGGCGACCAACCGGTCGCTGGAGGAGGAGATCTTCGACGCCATCATCTCCGAGGACGAGATCAGCGACCATGCCAGCCCGGAGCTGTACGACATCCGGCGGCAGATGCGGGTGCTGAACGATCGCGTCCGGGACAAGCTGAACAGCATCATCCGCTCCTCGTCGATGCAGAAATACCTGATGGACGCCATCGTGACCATGCGCAACGGGCGCTACGTGGTGCCGGTGAAGGCCGAGTGCCGCGCGAACGTGCCCGGCATCGTCCACGACCAGTCCGGCACGGGCTCCACGCTGTTCATCGAGCCGATGGGCGTGGTGGAGGCCGGCAACGAGCTGAAGCAGTGGACCATCAAGGAGCGCAATGAGATCGAGCGCATACTGGGCGAGTTCTCCGGCCGCATCGCGCCGGACGCGGACCTGATCGCCAACAACCTGGACCTGCTGGCGCGGATCGACGTGATCTTCGCCAAGGCGGCCCTGGCCCGGCAGATGCGCGCCGTGCCGCCGAAGCTGAACGAGGCGGGCCATGTGCGGCTCGACCAGGCCCGGCACCCGCTGATCGACCCCATGAAGGTGGTCCCCTCCACGCTGTGGCTGGGGGAGGACTTCACCACCCTGGTGATCACCGGCCCCAACACCGGCGGCAAGACCGTGACGCTGAAGACCGTGGGTCTGCTTTCGCTGATGGCCCAGGCGGGAATGCAGATCCCGGCGGCCTACGGCTCGGAGCTGGCCATATTCGACGAGGTGTTCGCCGACATCGGCGACGAGCAGAGCATCGAGCAGTCCCTGTCCACCTTCTCCTCCCACATGACCAACATCGTGGAGATCCTGCGCAGCGTGACGCCCCGCTCCCTGGCGCTGTTCGACGAGCTGGGCGCGGGCACCGACCCCACCGAGGGCGCGGCGCTGGCCATGTCCATACTCAGCCACCTGCTGGAGATGAAGGTAACCACCATGGCCACCACCCACTACAGCGAGCTGAAGGCCTTCGCCCTGGGCACGCCCGGGGTGGAGAACGCCTCGGTGGAGTTCAATGTGGAGACGCTGCAGCCCACCTACCGGCTGTCCATCGGCGTGCCCGGCAAGAGCAATGCCTTTGAGATCTCCCGGAAGCTGGGGCTGCCGGAGTTTTTGATCGAGGACGCGAACGGCCGCCTGAGCAAGGACACCGTGCGCTTCGAGGACGTGATCGCCAACGCGGAGTACCACCGGCAGATCGCCGAGAAGGAGCGGGAGCTGGCCGAGCAGGCCCACATCGAGACCCAGAAGCTGCGGGACGAGGCGGAGAGGCTGCAGAAGGAGCTGGCCGCCCGCCGGGAGACCGAACTGCGCAAGGCGAAGAACGAGGCCCGGCAGCTGCTGCAAAAGGCCCAGCGGGAGAGCGAGCAGATCATCGCGGACCTGAAGAAGCACCGGGATTCCGGCATGAAGGAGCACGAGCTCCACGCGATGCGGGCCCAGCTTCAGGACGCCATCGACGCCAACAGCGAGGGCATCGTCACCAGCGACGGCGAGGGCAGCGTGCCCACCGCGCTGAAGGTGGGGGACACCGTGCTGCTGGTGAACCTGAACACCAAGGCCACGGTGCTCACCGAGCCGGACGGCAAGGGCGAATGCACCGTGCAGGCCGGGGCGCTGAAGCTGAAGGCAAACGTCGCGGACATGCGTACCGCCAAGCCGGACAAGCCGGAGAAGCCCCGGGGTCGCCAGCCCGCCAGGGGCAACGGCGGCGGCGCCTCCTATTCGGGCGTCATCGCCCGGGAGGTGCAGACCGAGTGCGACGTGCGGGGCATGAACCTGGAGGAGGCGCTGCTGGCCGTGGACATGTTCCTGGACGGCGCGGTGCTGAACAAGCTGGGCCAGGTGTACATCATCCACGGCAAAGGCACCGGCGTGCTGCGCAATGGCATCCAGCAGCACCTGAAAAAGCATCCCGCGGTCAAGGCCTTCCGCCTGGGCAAGTACGGCGAGGGCGAGGATGGGGTGACGGTGGCGACGCTGAAATAGCGTTAAGAGTTTAGAGTTAAGAGTTAAGAGATGGAATGCCGGGGAACGCGGATATGTTGTTTGCCACGCAAATCACATTGTTTCGCGGGAACAAATGTATTGCTTTTCGCATGAAATGTGCGCAGCTGACTCTATCTAAACTCTTCACTCTTAACTCTAAAGCAAACAGGAATTTGCGGGGGCAAATTCCTGTTTGCCGGCGTCTCTGTTCGCAGACTGTTCATACGCCGTTCACGAATGCGTGTTAAACTGACGGCGTCATAGTTATCGAGGTGTTTTTCATGGCCAAGACGAGAATTCTGCTGGTGGACGACGACCCGAACATCCGCCAGCTGGTGAACCTGTATCTGGAGAAGGAGGGCTTCGAGGTCAGCATGGCCGACCGGGGGGACGAGGCGCTGAAGCAGTTCAAGTCCGCCCCGCCGAACCTGATGCTCCTGGACGTGATGCTGCCCGGCATGGACGGCTGGCAGGTGCTCCGGGAGGCACGGAAGGTTTCGAATATCCCCATCATCATGCTCACGGCCAAGGACGAGGTGTTCGACAAGGTGCTGGGGCTGGAGCTGGGGGCCGACGACTACCTGGCCAAGCCCTTCGACATGAAGGAGCTGGTGGCCCGCATCAAGGCGGTCATCCGCCGCTACCAGGCGCCGGAGGCCCCGGAGGGCAGTCGGGAGCTGGTGTTTCCCGGCCTGACGGTGAACATCGGCCAGTACGCGGTCACCTTCCTGGGCAAGGAGCTGGAGATGCCCCCCAAGGAGCTGGAGCTGCTTTACTTCCTGGCCAGCCACCCCAACCAGGTGTTCACCCGGGAGCAGCTGCTGGAGCAGGTATGGGGCTATGACTACTTCGGCGATTCCCGCACCGTGGACGTGCACGTGAAGCGCCTGCGGGAGAAGCTGGGCGAGGGCGAGCAGATGGGCTGGCAGATCAAGACCGTCTGGGGCGTCGGCTACAAGTTCGAGGTGAAGTGAGCCCATGCGCAGAAGTCTGTTCTGGCGCACCTACAGCGTGCTGCTGGCGGCGCTGCTGGTGACCATCGTGATATTCACCGGCGTTTTGATGGCGGCGCGGCAGCAGGGCATGCAGGAGAGCTACGAATCCGAGGTGCGCCTGCAAGCCCGGGAGGTGGCCAACTACATGGCCAACCTGAGCGAGCTGAGCTATGTGCAAAACAACGCCACGATGAAGTACATCATCCGCAGCAAGATCGCGGAGATCTACCAGAAGTACAACGCCGACATCTGGATCGTCAGCTACGACTCCGGCACCGTGCAGTACCTGGACCGTTCCTGGAACACCACCCGGAGCATCGCCACGGACGCGGTGCGGGAGCAGCTGTCGCTGATCCAGGCGGGCAATGAGATCCGCGTCACCGGCCTGTTCCCGGAGCTGGAGGTGGGCGACCGGATCGTGACCATCGGCGTGCCCTGGCTGTACGACGACGAAGAGGTGGTCGGCGCGGTGCTGCTGCACATCCCCACCCGGTCGCTGAAGGTCGGGCTTTCCAGCGTGGTCCGGCAGATCCTGCCGCCGGCGGTGCTGGCGCTGGCCCTGGGCACCATACTGGCCTTCTTCCTGGCCCGCAGCCAGATCAGGCCGCTCAAGGAGATGAGCAGCGCCGTCCGGGAGTTCTCCAAGGGGGACCTGACCCGGCGGGTGGACGTGAACTGCGGCGGCGAGCTGGAGGAGCTGGGCGACTCCATCAACCGCATGGCGGAGGAGCTGTCGCGGCTGGAGGATTCCCGACGCAGCTTCGTGGCCAACGTGTCCCATGAGCTGCGCTCGCCGATGACCTGCATGCGGGGCTATGTGCAGGCCATGCTGGACGGGGTGATCGCCCCGGAGGACATGCCCCGCTACCTGAAGATCGTGCTGGACGAGACCGACCGGCTGACGGAGCTGGTGCGGGATCTGCTGGACCTGTCCCGGCTGGAGTCCGGGAAGTTCCCGCTGACGCTGTCGCCCTTCGACGGCAACGAGCTGGTGCGGCGGGTGCTGGTCAATTTCGAGCCGCGCATCGACGAGAAGCACATCGAGGTGGCGGTGGAGCTGGCCGAGGGCCCGCTGTACGTGACGGCGGACCCCAACCGCATCAACCAGGTGGTCTCCAACATCATCGACAACGCGGTGAAGTTCCTGCCCGACGAGGGCGGCCGCCTGACCGTGCGCACGGCCCGGGAGGGCGAGGGCGTGCGCTTCTGTATCCTGAACAACGGCCCGCAGATCGCCGAAAGCGACCTGCCCTACATCTTCGAGCGCTTCTACAAGGCGGACAAGGCCCATACCTCCGGCCAGGGGACCGGGCTGGGACTGTCCATCTGCCAGCGAATCATGCAGCAGCACGGCTCGAAGATCGAGGTGCGCTCTTCCCCGGAGGAGACGGCCTTCTCGTTCGTCCTGCCCCTGGCCCAGGCGCCCGCGGCGCTGCCCCAGGGCGGAAGCGGCGGGGAGGAACATTAAGTTCGTATTACGGTCATTGGCAAGCTGCCGGTGATTGGATATAATATGAATAATCCGCAACGACATTCGACGAAAGCGAGGATTCATCCATGAAGCATTCGACCGTGTTGACGCGCTGCCTGACGTTCCTGCTGGCCGCCGCCATGCTCTCGGGCATGCTGGCGCTGGCCGAGCAGAACGAGGCGCCGGCGACCTACGACATCATTTATTCCTCCTCCAATCCCATCCCAGAGATCGCCGCCAGGGTGCGTCCCTCCATCGTGCAGGTGACCACCCGCGTGGAGAGCTGGGACCCGGAGACCCGCGTGGCCGACGTGTATGATTCCGGCTACGGCTCCGCCTGCTACTTCCGCGACACCGATGACGGCGAGGGCGGCTACCTGCTGACCAACTACCACGTGGTGCAGGACGGCGACGCCTTCACCGCGCTGTGGCTGGACGGCAGCGAGACCGAGCTGGAGCTGGTGGGCTATGACGACGGCAGCGACATCGCCGTGCTGCGCTTCGAGGGCAAGGCTCCCGGCGAAGCGGAGCCGATCCCGCTGGGCGATTCCGACCAGCTGGTGATCGGCGAGCTGGCCATCATCATCGGCAACCCCGGCACCTACACCGAGGTGTTCTTCGGCAGCGTCACCGCGGGCATCATTTCCGGCCTGGAGCGCGAGGACGTGAACGCCGGCAACTTCAGCCACCGGATCACCACCATCCAGACCGACGCCCCCATCAACGGCGGCAACTCCGGCGGCGCGCTGCTGAACGCCAGGGGCGAGCTGGTGGGCATCCCGACGCTGAAGATGGGCGTGGGCTATACCACCGTGTACGAGGGCATGAGCTTCTGCATCCCGATCAGCGCGGTGAAGGACTACATCGAGCAGATCATCGCCAACGGCAGCGTGGTGCGCCCCCGCATGGGCGTGACCGTGGTGAACATCGACGGTCCCGACGAAGCCATGCGGCGCTATCCGCCCTGCGGCGCACAGGTGTACAACGTGGAGAACGGCACCCCCGCGGCCCGGGCCGGCCTGAAGGAGAAGGACGTCATCACCGAGGCCAACGGCGAGCGGATCAAGTCCGCCCAGGACCTGGTGGCCGCCGTGGACCGCTGCGGCGAGGGCGAGCCCATGGAGCTGACCGTGTACCGCTACAACTACGACCTGGACGGCAACGTTTCCGGCGGCTATGAGCTGCTGCACCTGACGCTGGAGCTGGAGATGATCGACTGAGGCCGGGCAATCGCTGAATACGCGCACAGACGCGCGGCGGGCTCCGCGGAGGGGGACAGAGGTTCCCCCCGGCGGGCGCCCGCCGCGCTGCTTTTGGCCGCGCAAAAAAGCCAGCCTGATAGTCTGATAAATTGATAAACCGCAACTTTACACAAATCCGTTGACAGCGCCTTAAGGGGAGTGCTATAATTCCATTTAATTAAGGAAACTTTATTAACCGGAACCTGCAGGTCAAACATACAGCCGGCAGGTATTTTTATAGTTGGGCGTGACGGACGGGAGCGCGGCGCGCTCCGCGCCGGCGGGCTTGCGAAAGCGCCGGCGGTCCGTCTGTCGCCCAAAGGCTCGAGGGGGAACCGATTCATGCAGATGACCGGCGCGAAAATCCTGATGGAGTGCCTGATGGAGCAGGGGGTCGACACGATCTTCGGCTATCCCGGCGGCACCATCCTGAACGTCTATGACGAGCTGTTGAACTATCCGGCCATTCGCCACATCCTGACGGCCCACGAACAGGGGGCCTGCCACGCGGCGGACGGCTACGCCCGGTCCACCGGCCAGGTGGGCGTGTGCTTCGCCACCTCCGGCCCCGGGGCCACCAACCTGGTCACCGGCATCGCCACCGCCTACATGGATTCCTCGCCCATCGTGTGCGTTACCTGCAACGTGGGTCTGCCCCTGCTGGGGAAGGACTCCTTCCAGGAGGTGGACATCACCGGCGTGACCATGCCCATCACCAAGTGCAACTACCTGGTGCGCAGCGTGGAGGACCTGGCGGACACCGTGCGCGAGGCCTTCGCCATCGCCCGCAGCGGCCGCCCGGGCCCGGTGCTGATCGACATTCCCAAGAACGTGACCCTGGAGTCGGCGGACTACGCGCCGCTGAAGCGGGGCGAGCACGGCGTCAGCGGCAAGCTGGGCCAGCTGATGAAGCGCTCCAGCCAGAACTTCAAGGCCCCGGAGCCGGATTACCGGGACATCGACATCCTGGCGGACATGATCCGCGCCTCCGAGAAGCCGCTGCTGATCTGCGGCGGCGGCGTGGTGCGCTCCCGGGCGGACTGGGAGTTTGAGGAGTTTGCCAACCGCATCGACGCGCCGGTGGGCATCACCGTGATGGGCGCGGGCGGCTTCCGGGGCCTGAACCGGCTGGCCACGGGCCTGGTGGGCATGCACGGCAGCCAGGCCAGCAACATGGCCGTGGACGCCTGCGACCTGCTGATCGCCGTGGGCTGCCGCTTCTCCGACCGCGTGGCGCTGCAGCCTTCGTCCTTCGCCCAGAACGCGAAGATCGTACAGATCGACATCGACCGCAGCGAGATCAACAAGAACGTGGAGACGGCGCACCACATCATCGGCGACGCCAAGCGGGTGCTGCAGCTGCTGAACGAGCGGCTGGAGCAGCTGGACCACACCCCCTGGAAGGAGTACGTGTTCTCCTTCAAGACCCAGACTGAGTACGACGAGGCCGACGACCGGCTGACGCCCAGCCAGGTGCTGGACGCCATCGCCCGCATCGTGCCCCGGGACACCATCTACGCCACCGACGTGGGCCAGCACCAGATGTGGGCCATACAGCACCTCCACTTCGAGTACAGCGGCCAGCTGGTGACCTCCGGCGGTTTCGGCACCATGGGCTTCGGCCTGGGCGCGGCCATCGGGGCCCAGGTGGGCAACCCCAACCGGGTGGTGCTGCACATCACCGGCGACGGCAGCTTCCGGATGAACCTGAACGAGCTTTCAACGGTGGAGCACTACGGCCTGCCCATCATCACCGTGCTGTTCAACAACGGCGCGCTGGGCATGGTGCGCCAGTGGCAGACGCTGACCTGCGACGGGCGCTATTCCCAGACCACCCTGGACCGGGGGCCGGACTTCGTGAAGCTGGCCGACGCCTACGGCCTGGCGGGCCGGCGGGTGACCCACGTGGACCAGCTGGAGGCCGCGCTGCGCGAGGCCCTGGACAGCGGCCGGGGCATGGTGATCGACTGCGCCATCGCCACGGACGAGCTGGTGCGGCCGATGGTCAGCGGCGGCAGCCACATCACCGCGTTCATGGTGGACTGAGGGGAGGGCGGCAGCGATGAATGAGATCAAGAGGCATACCCTTGCGGTGCTGGTGGACAACGAGGCGGGCGTGCTGTCCCGCGTGGCGCGGCTGTTCTCCGGCAAGGGCTACAACATCGAATCCCTGGCGGTGGGCACCACCCATGACCCCGCCGTCTCCCGAATCACGATAGAGGTGCTGACGGACGAGAAGCAGGCGCGGCTGATCTGCAGCCAGCTGCGCAAGCTGATCTGCGTCCACTCGGTCAAGCGGCTCTCCGCGGAGCACAGCATCCGCCGGGAGCTGGTGCTGATCAAGGTGTCCGCGCCGTCCCACGAGGCCCGGAACGAGATCATACAGATCGCCAACATCTTCCGCGCCTCGATCATCGACGTGGCCACGGAATCGCTGACCATCGCCCTGATCGGCGACGACAGCAAGGCGGAGGCCATCCAGAACCTTCTGAGCGAGTTTGGAATCCTCGAGCTGGTGCGCACGGGCATGGTGGCGCTGGAGCGGGGCCAGTATACCATTGACGAACAGACCAAGGAAAAAGGAGAGTTTGACTATGGCAAGAATGTACTATGAGAAGGATTGTGACCTCAACAAGCTGAACGGCAAGAAGATCGCCATCATCGGCTACGGCTCCCAGGGACATGCCCACGCGCTGAACCTGCGGGATTCCGGCTGCGACGTCATCATCGGCCTGCGCAAGGGCGGCAAGAGCTGGCCCGTGGCCGAGAAGGACGGCTTTGAGGTATACACCGTGCCCGAGGCCACCCAGAAGGCCGACATCATCATGATCCTGATCAACGATGAGAACCAGGCGGACATGTACGCCCAGGATATCAAGCCCTACCTGACCGAGGGCAAGGCCATCGCCTTCGCCCACGGCTTCAACATCCGCTTCAAGCGCATCGTGCCCCCGGCCAACGTGGACGTGTTCATGGCGGCTCCCAAGGGCCCCGGCCACACCGTGCGCAGCCAGTACGTGGCGGGCAAGGGCGTGCCCTGCCTGATCGCCGTGGAGCAGGACGCCACCGGCAAGTGCCAGGACATCGCCCTGGCCTACATCGCGGGCATCGGCGGCGCCCGCGCCGGCATCATGGAGACCACCATGCACGAGGAGGCCGAGACCGACCTGTTCGGCGAGCAGTGCGTGATCTGCGGCGGCGTGGCGGACCTGATGCGCTGCGGCTTCGAGGTGCTGGTGGAGGCGGGCTACGAGCCTGAGAACGCCTACTTCGAGTGCATCCACGAGATGAAGCTGATCGTGGACCTGATCAACAAGGGCGGCATCGCGGCGATGAACTATTCCATCTCCGATACCGCCGAGTACGGCGAGTACGTGTCCGGCCCCAGGGTGCTGCCCTACGAGCAGACCAAGGCCAACATGCGCGCGGTGCTCAAGGACATCCAGGACGGCGTGTTTGCCGGCAAGTGGATCGCCGAGAACAAGAACGGCCGCACCTTCTTCAACTCCAAGCGCGAGCAGCTGGCCAAGCACCCGATGGAGATCATCGGCAAGCAGCTGCGCGAGCAGATGCTGTGGAAGAACGACTCCGACCTGGACTCCGCCTCCAACTGACCGATGGGGAACCAGGCGACAATTTGACAGAACGGCATGGCCCGGCGTATAATTGCGTCGGGCCAAGTGTCTGACAGGGCCGGAACGGGATTGCGCATCCCGGGAACGGCGCGGGAATGGGGGTTTTCGAGTGTATCGACTGACGTCACGGCTGCTGCTGTACGGCGACCTGGGGGAGGACAGCATCCTGCTGGCCCTGGCCCGCGTCTTTGAGGACTGGGAGAGGGGCAATTGGGAGAAGCCCGCTCTGGTGCGCCGGGTGTACGACCAGGTGAAGCGGCTGCTGGACCTGGCGACGCTGTACGGTTTCGACAGGAACCTGTGGCACGACTATTTGACGTTTGTGCTGATCACCAACGAGAACTCCTTCTCCCTTACCTGTGAGCGGGCCGGGGCCAGCGACGGCTCCGTGAACCGCTTCGCCCTGGCGGACTTCGAGGTGTTCAAGGCCCTGTTCGACTTCGACTTCGGCCCCATCGAGGCGGCGCTGGGCATCGACTGCTTCTCGGTGTTGACCCACTACCGCGCCATCCCCAAGCGGGCCCAGCTGTACTACCGCGGGGTCAGCGGCGCCGTGCGGGCGCTGAGCGACGCCATCGACCGGGCCGGCGCGCCGGAGGAAATCTTCGACCTGGTCACCGCCCACTACCGGGACCGCGGGGTGGGCATGTTCGGGTTGAACCGGGCGTTCCGCGTGCGCGAGACGGCAGAGGGCATCGACTTTTCCGCCATCAACAACGTGGACGCGGTGACGCTGGACGACCTGATCGGCTACGAGGGCCAGAAGGCGGAGCTCCGGGAGAACACCGGGGCCTTTGTGGACGGGCGCGGCTGCAACAACATGCTGCTCTACGGCGACGCGGGCACCGGCAAGTCCACCTCCGTCAAGGCGCTGCTCAACGAGTACGCCGGGCAGGGCCTGCGGATGATCGAGCTGTACAAGCACCAGTTCCACCTGCTCTCGGAGGTGATCGCGAAGGTCAAGAGCCGCAACTATCGGTTCATGATCTTCATCGACGACCTGTCCTTCGAGGAGAACGAGGTGGAGTACAAGTTTTTGAAGGCGGTGATCGAGGGGGGCGTGGAGACCCGGCCGGACAACGTGCTGATCTGCGCCACCTCCAACCGCCGTCACCTGATCCGTGAGACCTGGAACGACCGTCGGGACATGGAGCACAACGGCGATGTGCACCGTTCCGACACTGTGGAGGAGAAGCTGTCGCTGGCGGCCCGGTTCGGCTGCGCGGTGAACTTTTCCACCCCGGATCGGCGGCAGTACCACGAGATCGTGAAGGGCATCGCCCGGCGGCAGGGACTTTCCGGCGTGGACGAGGAGCAGCTTGTCCAGCTGGCCAACCGCTGGGAGCTGCGCCACGGCGGCGTCTCTGGACGCACGGCGCAGCAGTTCATCAACTACATCTCCGGAAAGAGCGAGAGAGAATAACAGAAGGAGACAATCATGGGTACATCCAATTTTGCCGTGTTTGTGGATTTGGAAAACGTCGGCGCGAAGGAATCGCTGCTGCTTTCCATCATTGAAAAGGTCAAGATCCGCGGGGACATCCTGCTGGGGAAGGTGTATGGCTACACCGACCGCTATACCGACCTGAAGCCCGTGCTGCTGAGCAACACCTTCGCGGTGGTGCCCTCGCTGCGCTGGGGCAAGGTGCAGAAGAACAACCTGGACATCCAGCTGGTCATCGACGCCATGGAGGTGGCCTACACCAACCCTCTGATCGACAGCTTCTGCATCGTGTCCGGCGACAGCGACTACACGCCGCTGGTGGGCCGGCTGAAAAGCATGGGCAAGCACGTGCTGGGCATTTCCCGCTCGGAGGCGGCGTCCAGCATATTCGTCAACGCCTGCAACGAGTTCGTGTTCCTGGAGTCGGTGGCCAAGCGCCAGCCGAAGAAGGCCAAGAAGGAGGAGCGGGCCATCGAGGAGGACGGCGACATCAACGAGCTGGTGGCGACGGTGGAGACCATCGTGGGCGACCAGGACGAGGAGCAGATGTACGCCAGCGAGCTGAAGGACACGCTGAACCGCCTGCGCCCGGACTTCTCTGAGAAGAGCTACGGCTGCGCCACCTTCGGCAAGCTGGTGGCGGCCATCACCAAGAACTCCGACAAGCTGACCAGCTGGATGGAAAACTCCAGCCTGATGATCGGCCTGGACACCGAGGACGAGGACAAGGAACAGAAGCTGGACAAGGGCAACTGGCTGCCCGCCTTCGAGCAGGCCCTGTCCCACTTCAAGGACGAGGGCTTCGACCGCGTCAATCCTTCCATCCTCAAGGCCACCATCCAGGCGGACTATCCCAGCTTCGAGGAGAAGCAGATCGGCTTCAAGCGCTTCAGCGACGTGATGAAGGCGCTGGAGAAGAAGGGCCTGCTGGTGATCGAGATGGACGACGCCCACACGATGCTGCTGAGGATCTGCTGATTTATGAAGCCGTATATTCACAGGGTTCAATACTACGAGACGGACCGCATGGGCATCGTCCACCACTCCAACTACATCCGCTGGATGGAGGAGGCCCGGATCGCGCTGCTGGCGGAGATCGGGTTTCCCTATGAGGCGCTGGAGGCACGGGGCGTCGTGTCCCCGGTGCGCTCGGTGCAGTGCCGCTATCTGCGCAGCTGCACCTTTGGCGACGACATCGAGATCACGGCCGCCGTCCGGGACTTCAACGGCGTGGTGCTGACCCTGGCCTACGACATGCACAGGGTCGGAGACGGCGAGACGGTGTGCCGGGCGGAGTCGGAGCACGTGTTCCTGAACCGGGAGGGCCGGTTCATCCGCATGAAGCGGGAGATGCCGGATTTCTGCGCGGCGCTGGAGGCGCTCGCGAGCGGGGGAGAGGAAGCAAAATGAAGCGGTTTTTGAAGATCGTCGGCATCCTGCTGCTGGCGCTGATCGTGGCGGTGGGCGGCTATGTCGCCTATGTTTTCATCGACTATCACCGGCTGCCGGACATGGACGCGGAGGTCGAAACGGCGGGCGAGCCGGTCCGGGCGGGGGAGGTCTACACCATCGCCAGCTGGAACCTGGGCTTCGGCGCCTACAGCGACGACTTCGGGTTCTTCATGGACGGCGGCACGGAGTCCCGGGCCTATTCCCGGGAGGCGGTGCTCGCGAACATCGGCCATGCCGTCGAGGTGCTGAAGGGCATCGGGCCGGACTTCATGATCCTGCAGGAGTTGGACATTGACGCTACCCGCAGCCACCACGTGAATGAGGCGGAGCTGGTGACGGACGCGATGGCGGGCTACGAGTCCTACTTTGCCCAGAACTACGATTCGCCCTACCTGTTCTACCCGGTCCTGAAGCCCCACGGCGCGTCCAGGTCGGGCCTTTTGACGCTGGCGGACAAGGGCATCGCCCGGACGGCGCGGCGCACCCTGCCCATCGAGACGGGCTTTACCCGGTTCCTGGACCTGGACCGCTGCTACAGCAAGGTGTGGATGCCCCTGGAGAGCGGCAAGGACCTGGTGCTGTTCAACCTGCACCTGTCGGCCTACACCTCGGACGGGACCATCGCCCAGGACCAGCTGGAGCTGCTGGTGAAGGACATGCTCGCGGAATACGAGGCCGGGAACTATGTTGTGGGTGGCGGCGACTTCAACAAGGACCTGCTGGGCAACTCCGCCGAGGTGTTCGGCGTGGCCGGTGAGTTCACCTGGAACCAGCCCATCCCGGAGGGGACCATCCCCGAGGGCTTGACGCTGGTCAGCTCCCTGGACGCGGACGACCCCGTCCCCAGCAGCCGCGTCGCGGACGGCCCCTATGTGGAGGGCCAGACCTTCGTGTGCACCCTCGACGGCTTCATCGTGTCCGACAACGTGCGCGTGGAGAGCTGCGAGGTCATCGACGAGGCGTTCAGGTGCTCGGACCACAACCCCGTGGTGATGCGGTTCGAGCTGGTTGGAGAATAGAGTTGGGAGTTTAGAGTTTAGAGTTGAGATGGAGTCAGTCGCGCACGGATCAAGCGCGATAAAAGGCATTGGTTCCCGCGAAGAGATCTGGATGACTTGGTAAGAAGGATGGCTTCATCCTTTGGCGTTCTGTGGAATCAAGCGCGATACAAGGTGTTGGTTCCCGCGAAGAGATCTGGACAACTGGACATGCAGCATGATTTCGTCCTTCGGCATTCTTTATCTCAACTCTCCCCTCTCAACTCTAAACTCTTTATTCCAAGCTCTTTATCTTACAGTTTAACCTATTAAATTATTGGGAGGTAAGAAGATGACCTGGGATCTTTCCAAGCTGTATGCCGGCTTTGACGCGCCGGAGTTTCTGAGCGATGTGGAGGAATTGAAGAAGACCGCGGACGAGGCCGTGGAGCAGGCGCGGGGCATGGCGCTGACCGTGCCGGCGCTGGAGGCGGCCCTGCGCACCTCCGAGAAGGTGATGACACTGGCCACCAAGACGATGTCATTCGTCCAGCTGACGCTGGCGGCGGATGCCAACAACGAGGCCGCCATGGCGGCCTACACGCGCCTGCTGCCCGTCATGAACCGGCTGGAGGAGGGCACCAGCGCCCTGAGCGCCAAGCTGGGCCAGGCGGAGGACCTGGACGCGCTGATCGAGGGCAGCGACCTGCTGAAGCAGCACGCCTTTTTGCTCAAGCAGCTGCAGCGCAACGCCAGGCATGTGATCGACCCGGCACTGGAGCCGGTGGTGCTGAAGATGCAGATGACCGGCGGCTCCGCCTGGGAGCAGTTGCGGGACCAGCTGGATTCCAACCACACGGTGGAATACACGCTGGACGAGGAGACCAGGACCCTGCCGCTGTCCGCGGTGAGGGGCCTGGCCTACAGCCCGGACGCGGCGGTGCGCAAGGCCGCCTACGAGGCGGAGCTGGCAGCCTATCCCAAGATGGAGATCCCCATGGCTGCCTGCCTGAACGGCATCAAGGGCGAGGCGCTGACGCTGTGCGAGCTGAAGCACTTCGACAGCGTGCTGGACATGGCCCTGGACACCGCCAACATGGATCGGGAGACCCTGGACGCGCTGCTCAAGGCCATGGAGGAGAGCCTGCCCATGTTCCGCCGCTACTTCCGCCTGAAGGCGAAGCTGCTGGGCTATGAGGGCGGCCTGAAGTTCTACGACCTGTTCGCGCCGGTGGGCCGCATGCAGGGGGACTACACCCCCGAGGATGCCCGGGCCCTGCTGGTGAAGGAGTTCGGCGCGTTCAGCCCCCGCATGGCCGACATGATGAACCGCGCCTTTGACGAGCGCTGGATCGACATGTATCCCCGGGAGGGCAAGACCGGCGGCGCGTTCTGCAGCGGCGTGCATCCCCTGGGCATGAGCTATGTGCTGACCAACTTCGAGGGCAGCTATTCCTCGGTGAGCACCCTGGCCCACGAGCTGGGCCACGCCTACCACAACGAGTGCATGCGGGACGTGCCGATCCTGATGAGCGACTACCCGATGCCGCTGGCGGAGACGGCCTCCATCTTCAACGAGACCCTGCTGGCCCAGCGGATGCTGGAGAAGGCGGACGGCCCCATGCGCATCGCCATGCTGGACCAGCAGCTGGGCGACGCCGCCCAGGTGATCGTGGACATCATGAGCCGCTTCCTGTTCGAGAGCGAGGTCGTCAGCCGCAGGGCCGACGCCACCCTCAGCGCGCGGGAGCTGTGCCAGATCATGCTGGACGCTCAGAAGAAGACCTACGGCGACGGCCTGGATCCCGAGTGCATGCACCCCTACATGTGGGCCTGCAAGAGCCACTACTACTCCACCGGTGTCCACTTCTACAACTTCCCCTATGCCTTCGGACAGCTGTTCGCGGTGGGCGTCTATGCCCTGTACGAGCAGAAGGGCGCGGACTTCCTGCCGGACTACGAAAAGCTGCTGCGCATGGCGGGCAGCGGCAACGTGCGGGAGGTGGCCGCCAGCGTGGGCATCGACGTGGCGGACGTGAACTTCTGGCGCACCAGCCTGAAGGTGTTCGAGGAGAAGCTGGAACAGCTGGAGGCGCTGGCGAAGGAACAGGCATAAAGAAATGTCCGCGTAACACGGACGTGTGTCCGACACGGCGGCGCGGTTGCGTCGCCGTGTCGCTTTATGAAAACGTTGTATTTTATTGTTCATTTATAATATTTCGGGCGGAAAACTATGCAATGTGGTTGACACGTGTTATCGGTTGGTGTATAATCGTAAAGCAGTCCTGAGGGACAAAACAAACAGGAGGAGAAATCCATGAAGAAGATTCTCGTTCTCGTACTTGCGCTGGTCATGGCCCTGAGCGCCATGTCCGCCCTGGCCGACATCACCATCGTCCAGAACAAGGTTGAAATCGACGCCGCTCTGCAGGAGTATGCCGCCGAGTTCTCCAAGGAAGCTGGCTACAACGTCAAGGTGAACACCATTGGCGGTTCCGTGTCCTACCCCGTGGGCCTGAAGGCCGAGTTCCAGGCCTCCGAGCCGGACATCTTCGTCATCGAAGGTCCGTCCGACTATGAGCTGTACAAGGACAAGATCGTCGACATGGCCGGCGATGAGTGGACCCAGTACACCGCTGCCGCCTACATGGATGGCGACAAGGTCGTGGGCTTCCCCGTGGCCGTCGAGGGCTATGGCATGGCCTACAACGCCGACATCCTGGCCAAGGCCGAGATCGACCCCGCTACCCTGACCAACGTGAACGCCTACAAGGCCGCCTTCGAGAAGCTGGATTCCATGAAGGAAGAGCTGGGCCTGGACGCCGTCGTGTCCATGGTCGCCGGCACCGCCCCGGGCATGACCTGGGTCACCGGCCTGCACAACTTCAACGTGTACCTGACCGTGGGCCTGGATCGCAATGACACCTCCATCATCGACCAGGTTCTGGAGGGCAAGGTGGACGAGGAGCGCTTCCACAAGTACTGCGAGTACGTCGCCCTCATCTTCCAGTACAGCGATCCCGAGATGCTGCTGAACGGCACCCAGGATATGCAGCTGGCCGCCTTCGCCAACGGCAAGACCGCCTTCTATCATCAGGGCAACTGGATGGATCCCAGCCTGATGGCTCTGAACCCCGAGTTTGAGATCGCCTACGCGCCTCATGCCTTCCTGGATGAGGACACCGACGGCATCCTGGTGAATCCCCCGTCCTGGTATGTTGTGAACACCAACGGCAATGTGGAGCAGGCTGTGGACTTCCTGAACGCGCTGGCCACCACCGAGCTGGGCCATGACTACATGGTCAACAAGGCCGCCATGGTTCCCGCCTTCACCAACGTCGAGCTGCAGCCCACCACCCCGCTGTCCAAGTCCGTCATGGATTGGAACGCCGCCGGCAAGACCTACAGCTGGCAGCAGTACAAGCTGCCCGACGGCTTCGGCATGGGCACCCTGGGCGCCATCTACGAGCTGCTGGCCTCCGGCGCCATCGATGAGCCGACCTTCGAGCAGATGATGAAGGACGCCATCGCCACCATCCCGACCCTGTAATCTGATCCTTGGATCGCTTTCTGCCGGAGGGGGTTTCCTCTCCGGCAGAATTTGTAAGCGCGTCCGCAGGGAGGCGGGTGAGCCTCAGGGGGACCCGCGCCGCGCGCAGGTGCGGTATTATCATCAAAGGGGAGATCGCTTTGGAGAAGCAGAAGTTTTTCTCCGGCCGGCGTGAGCGCAAGATCACCGAGACGCTGTTCCTGGTGCCTACGGTGCTGGCGTTCATCATGGTCATCATCATACCGTTTATCATCGGTATCTACTATTCCTTTACCAACTGGGACGGCGTGACCACCGCCATGGACATGGTGGGCCTGGACAATTACAAGACCATCTTCACGGAGCCGGCCTTCCTGCACGCCTTCCTGATGACGGTGGAGTTCACGATCCTGAACGTCATTGCCGTGAACGTGGTGGCCTTCCTGATGGCCCTGCTGGTCACCAGCCAGGTGAAGGGCCGCAACCTGTACCGGGCCGGCTTCTTCGTGCCGAACCTGATCGGCGGCATCGTGCTGGGCTCCATCTGGCAGTTCATCTATGCCAGCATCCTGCCCGCCATCGGAAAGTCTCTGGGTTGGGCGGCCATTTCTTCCTCGCTGATCACCAACGCGAAGACCGTCATCGGGGCTATGGTGGTGGTGAACACCTGGCAGTACGCCGGCTACATCATGATGATCTACGTGGCGTCCATCCAGGGCATCAGCCAGCAGGTGATGGAGGCCGCCAGCGTGGACGGCGCCACCTACTGGGTGCGCGTGCGCAAGATCCTGATCCCGCTGATGGCCAACGCCTTCACGATCTCGCTGTTCCTGACGCTGACCAACTCCTTCAAGATGTTCGACGTGAACGTGGCCTTGACCAACGGCGGTCCCGTGGCCATGTTCATGAAGACGCCGGTCCAGGCCTCGGAGCTGCTGGCGCTGAACATCTACAACACCGCCTTCAAGTACTCGAAGATGGCCCAGGGCCAGGCCAAGGCTGTGGTGTTCTTCGTGGTGCTGGTGGTCGTGAGCCTGATCCAGGTCTCCATCAATAAGAGCAAGGAGGTGGAGATGTAATGAGCCAGTACAACGCGCTTGAGATCGTGGGCCAGAACAAGGCCCGGCAGAAGCGCCTGCGGGTGCTCGCGGAGATCGGCTGCATACTGCTGTTCATACTGTTCATGCTGCCCTTCTTCATCGTGCTGATGAACTCCATGCGCTCCAACGCGGAGATCATCAATTCCGCCGTGGGCCTGCCCACCAATCTGGGCACCTTTGGTGAGAACGTTGCTGCCGTCTGGAACAATCCCACCTTCAATTTTCTGCCCGCGTTCAAGGACTCCGTGATCATCACGGTGCTGTCCTTGGCGGTGATCTCCATCTGCTCCGCCATGACGGCGTGGGTCCTGGTGCGCAACAAGACCTGGTGGTCCACGGCCTTGTTCCTGATGTTCGTGGCGGCCATGGTCATCCCATTCCAGGTGGTCATGTTCCCGCTGATCACCTGGTTCAAGAGCCTGGGCGACTTTTTGCACATCCCGCTGCTGCGCTCCCGCGGCGGCCTGGTGTTCGCCTACCTGGGCTTCGGCGAATCGATGACCATCTTCATCTTCCACGGCTTCGTGAAGAACATCCCGCTGGAGATCGAGGAGGCTGCGGACATCGACGGCTGCTCCCGCGCGGGCACCTTCTTCCGCATCGTGCTGCCGCTGCTCCAGCCCGTGTTCGTCACCGTGCTGGTGCTGAACGGCCTGTGGATCTGGAACGACTACCTGCTACCGCTGCTGCTGCTGGGCGCCAACGGAAGCGTGCGCACCATCCCGCTGGCGGTGCAGGGCTTCATCGGTTCCTTCGTCAAGCAGTGGAACCTGATTATGGTGTCCACGCTGCTGGCGATGCTGCCCATCATCATCCTGTACATCTTCGCGCAGAAGTACATCGTGCAGGGCATGGTGGAAGGCGCCGTGAAGTAATTTGGAACAGGAAAACAGAAAAGGGGAGCTGCCTCCTGCGAGGCGGTTCCCCTTTTGCGTGGTTCTGTGGGTTCTTCAGAGATGTATGAGATGGCGTAAGGATAGTTTCGCTTTGTTTGCTGTTTTCCGTAAAAGCCGCAGGGTTCTACGCTTCGATGAATCGGTCGATGGCCTCCACGGCCTGGGCGACGGGGTCGGCGGTCATGTCCAGCCAGAGGATGTCCGGGTCCCGGCGGAACCAGGTCATCTGACGCTTGGCGAACTTCTTGATGGCGTTGCCCAGCTGTTCCACCATGTCCTCCCGGCGGGGAATCTCGCCGGTGAGGTGCTGGGCGATGTAGCGGTACTCCAGGCCCAGCTTCATCAGGAATTCCAGGCTGACGCCGGCGTCCATCAGGCCCTGGACCTCTTCGATCATGCCCTGGCTCAGCCGGCGCTCCAGGCGCTCGTCGATGCGCACCTTCAGGGTCTCCCGGTCCCAGGTGACGCCCAGCTTCAGGCATTCGTAGCGGGGCTGGCTGTGGGGAATGTGGTCGTCCCCGGCGTGGAGCTTCTCCAGCAGGCGCATCACGCGGTTGCGGTTCTTCGGCTCCACCTGGATGTCCGGCACGGCGGCCACCAGCATCTCATAGAGCTTCGGCGTCTCGAAGGTCTCCAGATAGGCACGGTATTCCAGGTCCGGGGCGGAGTCGCTCATCACATAGCCGTCGGTGACGGAGGCCACGTACAGGCCGGTGCCGCCCACCATGAAGGGCAGCCTGCCCCGGGCGAGTATGCCGTCGATGGCGGCGTAGGCTAGGCGCTGGAAGTCGTGCATGGAGAAGAAGTCGCCGGGCTCGCACACGTCGATCAGGTGGTGGGGCACGCCCCGCATCTCTTCCGGGGTGATCTTGCCGCTGCCCAGGTCCAGCCCGCGGAAGACCTGGCGGGAGTCGGCGGAGACGATCTCCCCGCCGTAGCGCTGGGCCAGGGTCACCCCCAGGCCGCTCTTTCCCGAGGCGTTGGTGCCGGCGATGACGATCAGACGGGGCAGCATGCTCATGGCGGTATTCCTCCCAGCGGTTGTGCGTTCAACCCCATTATAGCAGATCGCGGGGCGGTTGGCAATAAGGCGATGATGGCATGCCGTGCAGGCGCGGGCGCGGGCATAACCCCGGGCAGGGACTCATAAGCTGGAGGTGAAAATGCAAGCAGGAGGCGTGTTCCATGGATCAAAATACACTGTACCGGGATATCGCGGGCCGGTGCCACGGCGACATCTATCTGGGTGTCGTCGGGCCGGTGCGGACCGGGAAATCAACCTTTATCAAGCGGTTCATGGAACTGCTTGTGCTGCCGAACATCCCGGACGTCCCCGCCCGGGAGCGCACCGTGGACGAGCTGCCCCAGAGCGGCGCGGGCCGCACCATCATGACCACCCAGCCCCGCTTCGTGCCGGACGAGGCGGTGGAGGTGCGGCTGCGGGACGCGGCCACGGCTCGGGTGCGGCTGGTGGACTGCGTGGGGTATCTGATCCCCGGGGTGCTGGGGCTCAGCGAGGGGGAGTCGGCGCGGATGGTGCGCACCCCCTGGTTCGAGCACGACATTCCCTTCGAGGAGGCGGCGGAGGTGGGCACGCGCCGGGTGATCCAGGAGCACGCCACCATCGGGGTCGTGGTGACCACCGACGGCAGCATCGTGGACATGCCCAGAAGCGCCTACGAGGCGGCGGAGGAGCGGGTGGTGCGGGAATTGAAGGCCCTGGGGAAGCCCTTCATCGTCGCGCTGAACAGCCGCGCGCCTTCCGCGCCGGAGACCCAGCGGCTCCGGGATGCCATGGAGGCGCAGTACGGGGTGCCGGTGCTGGCGCTGGACGCCCTGAACATGGGCATCGACGACCTGAACGCCCTGCTGGAAGGGCTGCTGTTCGAGTTCCCGATCCGCCAGGTGCGCATCCAGACCCCGGCCTGGCTGACGTCGCTGTCGGAGGACCACTGGCTGGGGCGGTCGGTGCTGGACAGCGTGGCCCGGGCGGCGCAGGACATGCGGCGGGTGCGGGACCACGATGCGCTGCAGCGGGCGCTGGACGAGAACGAGTATGTGGAGGACGTGCTTACGCTGAGCATCGACCTGAACGAGGGCGCGCTGGAGTACCGGCTGAGCCTGAAGGACGGGCTGTTCTACCGGGTGCTGGGGGAGGCCTGCGGCGAGGAGATCGAGGGGGAGGCGCACCTGTTCGAGATGATGCGCCAGCTGGTGAGTGCCCGGCGGGAATACGACCGGGTCGCCGGCGCGCTGGCCAGTGCCCGGAAAACCGGCTATGGCATGGTGCCGCCGTCGATGGACGAGCTGACCCTCCAGCCGCCGGAGCTGGTGAAGCAGGGCGGTCACTGGGGCGTGCGCCTGCGGGCCAGCGCGCCGTCGCTGCACCTGGTTCGCGCGGACATCAGGACGGAGGTCAATCCCTTTGTGGGCTCACAGAGCCAGTCCGAGGCGCTGGCCGCGTCCCTGCGGGAGCAGCTGGACGGAGACGGCGAGGGCGTCTGGGCGACGGAAATCTTCGGCAAGACGCTGGACGAGCTGGTGCGGGACGGCATGAACGGCAAGCTGCAGCGGATGCCCGAGGAGGTGCGGGGCAAGCTGCGGGAGGCGCTGGAGAAGATCATCAACGAGGGCGGCGGGGGCATGATCTGCATCATGCTGTAGCGCGATGGGAAGGGCTTTTGTGGAATGGCCACGGGCGCGGTTGGAATGGCTTCATCATCCGTGAAGGGCCCCAAAAAGAGGAGAAACGGGGCATGTGCCCGCGTTTCTCCTCGCGGTTACTTCTTGAAGAAGGAAATGATCTTTTCTATAACGGACATGCTGTCCTTAACGAGGGAGCCGTACCAATCGTTGTAGAGGGCCTTTTCCGCTGACATCAGGTAATCGCGGTAATCCAGGGAATCCGGGTCGGCGCTATTCTTAAGGACGATCAGCTTCTTTTCCTTCAGCTGAGCGACGCACGTCTCGAGGATGTCCTTGTCGATGCCCTTTATGACCATGTGCGTGTTGGAGATCACTTCCAGCAGGTAGATATAATACCTGTGCGGATCTGCTTCATAGAGTCGGTCCGGCACATAGACCGGAACAGTGTCGTCGGGGATGTTGTCGGCATTGATCCCCATCCCCTCGCAAATCCTCAAGACCTCAATTTCCGATATTTCCCATGCGCGGGAAGCCTGTGCTCTGTTCATCTGCTCGGCCCTCTCTGTCGACTTTGTGCCATTGCCTGACGCCTGGATGCCAGTCTGAGCCATCCGGCAATGGCCATAGGGACGATACCAGGACCTCGCGGCGAGTATGCGGCGCGGCCTGTCGCGTCCCCCTTGATGTGTTTTTTTTTACCCCTTTCTATATTAGCATGGGGCAGATTTGTCTGTCAAGCCGAATGCGGGAGGAATGGCGCAGCCCCTGTCCGCAAAGTGATGATGGGATTGCGAAAAAGAGGCCGGCCCCTCGTCCCGTTCAGGAAATCATGCTTCGAAGGTCAGCACCATGGCGTCCAGGAAGTTCAGCGTGTAGCCGGAGGCGGTGGGCTCGAAGCGCAGCTCGCCCTGGCCGTAGTAGTCGGACACGCGGTCGCCGCCGTCCTGGGCCCAGGTCAGGTCCGGGAGCTCGCTGCCGGAGACGACGAAGGTCAGCTTTCCGTCGGAGTGGAACGTGACCGAGTATTCGCCGCCCAGGGAATCCGGGTTGACCGCGTAGCCGGAGGATTCCACCGAGACGCAGGTCAATTTGACATCGAGGAAGGCGGAGGCGCTGTCGGGCCCGGGCTGAGGCTCCGGCTCTGGTTCAGGTTCGGGCTCTGGCTGGGGCTCGGGCGCGGGTTCGCCGTCGCGGGCGAAGACCATGCGCATGCCCTCCTGATCGGCGACCAGGGTGCCGTCCTCTGCCAGCGTCAGCAGGACGCCGTCCAGCATGGCGGCGCCGTCGACGACGGACCAGGTCATCTCGCCGGTGGAGCCGTCGGGGTCGCGCATCAGGGCGGTGCCGTCGGCGTTGAAGGTGACGCCCATGTCCATGCCAAGTTCGGAGGCGGCATGGGTCTCGCCGCCCATGGTGATCTCGGTGACGGTCCAGTTGCCCAGGAAGGGCTCGCCGGCCTCGCCCACGGGCTGGGCGGGCACGGGGGTGACCACGGGCTCGGGCGTCGGGGTGGCAATGGGGTTGGCGGCGTAGCTCGCCAGCAGGGCGTCGGTGTCGGGCATCGCGGTTGCCGCGCGGTCGCAGGCGGCGCGCTCCACGGTTACCTCGGCGTTGGTGCCCCACATAGTGGTGTGCTTCGCTGCCTGTTCGACGGCCGCGTCGTCGGCGTCCTCGGGCAGGCGCACGGTCAACGCCCCGGCGCAGCCGGAGATGATGCCGTCCTTGGAGAAGGGGGACAGGTCGGTGGTCTCGAAGCACACCAGCGCCAGGTTCGGGCACTGGTAGGCGACGGCCATGTTGTGCTGGGCCACGCGACTGGTGAGGTGCAGCTCGGTGAGGGCTTCGCAGTTGAAGAAGGGCGTGCCGCCGAGGGTGGCCGCGTCCACGGCGAAGGACTTCACCGCGCAGTTCTGGAAGGCGCGCTCGCCGATATAGTCCAGCTCCACGGGGTTGTAGAAGGTGGAGAGGGGGCCGGCGGCGTCGAAGCAGTAGTTGTCGATCTCCTTGACGCCGTTGACGAACACCACGGTATCCAGGTTCCGGCAGAGGCGGAAGGTGCCGCGGCCGGTGCTCTTTACCGGAGCGTAGCAGATGAAGGACTCCAGCTGCTGGCAGTAGGAGAAAGTGCCGTCCTGGATCTCGACGATGGTCTCCGGCAGAACCACGCTGCGCAGGGTCACGAAGTCGGTGCGGTTGGTGGCCACGCCGCTGTCGGTGTAGTCGAAGCACCGGTCAAAGGCGCCCTGGTTCATGCCGGTCACGGTGACGCCGTCGATCTCCCGGGGCACCACCACGTCGGCCTCGTCGCCCCAGTAGCGGACGATCGTGCCGGTTTCGGGTCGGAATTCGAACAGGGCGGGATCGGTGGGCTCATAGGGCATGGGGATGATCTGGCGGGGCGTCTCGCCCACGCGCAGCAGCGGCTGGTACCAGGGGCAGCCCATCTCCTCGCTGAGCTGCGCCACCACGTCGTCGGGGGTGTTGGCGGGGAGGATGAGGCCGCTGGGGTCCTCCATCAGCGCCGCGCAGTCCGCGAAGGCGTTTTCCGGCAGCACGGACAGGTCGCAGAGGATGGTGACTTTGGCGAGGTTCACGCAGCCCTCGAAGGCGCCCGCGCCGATGCTGGTCAGCGAGGCGGGCAGGGTGATCTCGGTGAGGTTCACGCAGTTGGCAAAGGCGCGCTCGCCGATGGTCTCGGTGGTGTAGAACAGGTCCACCAGCTCCACGGAGGAGTCCGCGAAGGCCTCCGCGCCAATGTGCCAGGGCCAGTTGGCGTGGGTCACGCGGTAGCGGCGGATGGTCTGGTTGCCCTTGAACACGCCGGGGCCGAGGCCGTGGCACTGAATGATTTGCGGCTCGTCGCCGCTGTTGTCCCGGATGTTGTAGTAGAGATAGGGGGATTCCTCGCCATCGTTGTATTCGGTCAGGTAGTAGTAGCCGTCCTCGCCCTTCTCATAGAGGTGATGATCGCCGTCGGTATAGGTGGCGTCCGGCGGGTTGTTGATGAAGACCTCGCAGTCCTCCAGCTGGGCGGAGAAGTAGTCCTGCCAGGTCAGCCGGTTCTCCCAGCCGCTGTCCCAGGGCAGGTCCACGTCGGTGACATAGCAGCCCTCGAAGGCGTCCGGGGCCACGTCGAAGAATTCGTAGGTGTCCATCCGGATGTAGCTCAGACGCCCATGCTCGAAGGCCTTGGAGCCGATCCAGGGGCTGCAGCCCTCGGGCAGATGCAGTTTACTCGGCCAGGACCAGGCGAAGGCCCCGTCGCCGATGGATTTCACCGACGGGGGCAGCTCGATGTCGTCGGTGAAGTAACAGTTCTCAAAGGCCCGGTTGCCGATGGTCTCCAGGCTCGCAGGCCAGTGGAAGCGGTTGCCGCGGATCGCGCCCAGGAAGGCCTCGTCGCCGACCTCGCGCACGCTGTCCGGCAGGCCGATGTAGAGGATGCTGTTGGTGTGGGCGAAGGCGCTGTCGCCGATGACCTCCACGCCGTCGGGCACGGTGAGGTACATCAGGTGATAGGCGGGGCGGAAGGCCTCCGCGCCGATGGCCTTCACGGGCACGCCGCCGATCTCGGCCGGGATGTCCATGCGGGCCAGGCGGTCCCGATAGTCGGTGATGGTGCCGGTGGCGGGGTCGAAGCCGAACTGGTCCTCCGGGGTGGAATAGTCCACCACCACGGCGTTCTGCCCGGAGGGCTGCACGTCGATGCCGCTGGGGATGGCGGCGCGATAGGCGTCGTATTCGTCGTCCGGGACGTGCACCACGCAGCCGTCGCCCAGCACCGAAAAGGTGAAGTCGCAGATCAGCGGGCAGCGGCCGGTGAAGGTGATGGAGGTCAGCTGCTGGCACCAGGAAAAGCAGTTGTCGGAAATGTAGCACACGCCCGCCGGGATCGTGACCTCGGTGAGGGCCTCGCAATTCTGGAAGTTGCCGCGGCATATGACCCGCAGGCTTTCCGGCAGCGTGAGGCGGGTAAGGGTGGAGATCTGGGAGGTCAGGTTGTCGTTCAGCACGTCGAAGCCCTCGGACAGGGTGAGGGATGTGACGGTGGCCGGGTTCTCATAGAAGATGTTTTTGACGTCCCAGACCCTCTGGCCGTCGATCTCGGCGGGGATGACCACGTCGCCGCCGGGACCGTTGTAGGCGGTGATGGTCGCGCTGGAGGCGTCGAATTCAAATTCATGCGCGGGCGCCTCGGCATGGGCCGCGACGAGAAGCGCCAACAGCAGGAGCACCGGGAGCAGCAGGGCGAGCTTTTTCATGGTTCAACCTCCTATCGTCGGGCTTTGTTTCACGATTCATGCGCGGTTCAGCAGCGCGCAGAGGCGGGTGGCTTCGTATTGCACCACCAGCAGCCGCGCCAGGGCCGCGTCGCGGCCGGAATAGAGGGCGATGTCCTGGGCGGTGAGGGCCTTGAAGAAGTTGGCGCGGACGTTCAGCACGGTTTCTGCCTGGGCCTCGTCGCACCGGGCCAGCCACTGGTCGTACAATGCCAGCAGCGACTGTTCCCAATCCGCGCCCAGGTCCTCCAGGGTGCTGTCGTCCGAGGCGCCGTTCCACACCCAGTCGTATTCCCTCTGGCAGAGCGCCGCGTGCTCGGGGCAGGCGGTGACGTAGTCTACGCCGATGCCGTCGGACCAGTACAGGCAGCCGCCGTCCGGGTTCTCCCGGGCCGGGGCATGGTAGGCCAGGCTGGGGTCGGCGGGCAGGTTTCCGTAGCGGATCTCGCACAGCGCGCCGGCGAAGTTTTTGACCATCAGGGCCATCTCATACTCCACGACGGCGGGGTCGTTCCAGGTGGCGTACATCGCGGCGAGGGACTCGCCGAAGTAGGCCTCCCAGGCGGAGAGGGCCGCCAGCGCGTACAGCTTGTCCTCGGCGGGCGCGTTCTCGATCCAGCGGGCGCAGAGCCCGCGGATCTCCGACAGCCACATCTCGGAGGCCTCGGCGTAGCCCGCGGGATCACCGGATTCGGTCAGGGTGTAGTCCTGCTCCAGCAGCGGCATGTGCGCGTCGCAGGCGTCCCGCTGGAGCATCCCGGAGAGCACCATCGTGCGGCACCAGTTGGCGGGGTCGCCGCCCTCCAGCACGTCCGGGCCGGTGGGGAAGGGGGGCACGTAGTCGCCCTCGTAGGCCTGGTAGTAGCCGGGGCCGTAGTGCTCCTGGTCCAGGCGGATGCGGTCGTGGTCGATCTGCTCCATCAGCCAGTCGTCGGCCACGCCGGTGGGCTCGATGCCCTTGTAGCGCTGGTAGTTCATCACGGCCTCCTGGGTCTTGGCGCCGAAGACACCGTCCGCCTTGGAGAAGAGCCATCCGGTCTCGATCAGCAGCCATTGCAGGTAGCGCACCTCCTCGCCGCGGTCGCCGATTTGGACGTCGGCCAGCGCGGAGAAGGAGGTCAGCAGCAGCGCAAGGGCCAGCAGCAGCGCGAGCTTTTTCACGATGGATCACGCCTTTCCTGAAAAGAGTATTTCACGTTAACATTATATTACATTTTGGAGCTGCTGACAAGCCCGTATCCCGGATCGGCCGGAATTAATAGGGTAGACATTTGCGTGGCACGGGCGGGGTTCCGGTGCGGATAGCGCGCCCCGGGGAAAAACTGTTGCATAATCGGCGAAACTCGTGTATAATGTAGTTGATAAAATGGACCAAGGAGGATTCCCCAATGAAGCTGATCATATCCATCGTCCAGGATGAAGACGCCTCCAGGCTGATCAACAACCTGATGACGGAGGGCTATCGGGTGACGAAGCTGGCGACGACGGGCGGTTTCCTCCGTTCCGGCAACACCACGCTGCTGGTTGGCGTGGAGGACGAGCAGCTGCCCAACGCCATGAGCGTGATTGAAAAGGTGTGCAAGAGCCGCAAGCAGATTGCCACGACGCCTTCGCCGATCTCCGGGACTACCGGGGTGTACATGCCCTATCCCGTGGAGGTGACCGTGGGCGGCGCGACGATCTTCGTGCTGGACGTGGAGCAGTTCACCAAGATCTGAGGTTAACGTTGAAACTGTCCGAATTTGTGGGTTACGGCGACAAAATGGAACAGCTGATGCGTTCGGTTCAAGCCGGGCGCATTGTTCATGCCCTGCTTTTCGTGGGTCCCCACGGCTCCGGCAAGCGCACGATGGCGCGGCTGTTCGCCCAGGCGATGGTCTGTGCCGCGCCGCAGAAGCCCTGCGGCGTCTGCCCGGCCTGCAAGCGGTTCCTGAACGGCACCCACCCGGACGTGAAGGTGCTGAGACCCGAGAAGAAGACCCTGGGCGTGGAGGAGATACGCGACCTGATCGACGCGCTGGCGCTGCGGCCCTATGAGGGCGGCAGGCACATCGTGATGATCGAGCAGGCCGAGAAGATGACCCCCAGCGCGCAGAACGCCCTGCTCAAGACGCTGGAGAGCCCCTCCGGGGACGCCATGTTCTTCCTGATCACCGACGCGCCGGGCGGCCTTTTGAGCACCATCGTGTCCCGCTGCCAGACGGTGCGCTTCGGCGATTTGAGCGTGGAGGACTGCGCCGGGGTGCTGGTCTCCCGGGGCGTCGAGCCCGGGCGGGCGGCGCGGCTGGCCGGCATGGCCCAGGGCTCCGTGGGCCGGGCGCTGGAGATCGACGCCGACGGGGATTACCAGGCCCTGCGGGAGCGGGTGATCGCCTCTCTGGAGGCGCTGAAGGACACGGCCAGCGTGGCCGGGGCCGCCGCCGGCCTGGAGGAGGACAAGGGCCTCGAGGGCTCCATGCTGGACATCATGGAGTTGTGGGCGCGGGACCTGATGGCCGTGCAGAGCGGCGCGCAGCCCTACCAGAGCGCCGACGCCGAGCGCCTTATGCGCTGCAAAATCGACGGAAGGGCGCTGCTGAAGGGCGTGCTGCTGGCGCGGATGCAGCTGGGCAGCAACGTTTCCTGGCCCAACGCGCTGGAAAACATGTATTTTAATCTGATCGACACAGGTAAGACCGGGAGGACTAAGCTTTCATGGCAACGGTAATCGGCGTCCGCTTCAAGAAGGCGGGCAAGGTATATTATTTCGACCCCAACGGCATCTGGCCCCGGCCCGGGGAGTGCGTGATCGTGGAGACCGCGCGGGGCGTGGAGTTCGGCGAGGTGGTGACCGGGTCGCGCACGGTGAACGACGCGCAGATCGTCACGCCGCTGAAAAAGGTGATCCGCGTGGCCAGCGAGGAGGACATCCGCCGGGCGGAGAACAACGAAAAGCGGGAGAAGGAGGCCTTCTCCATCTGCCAGGACCGCATCGCCCGCCACAAGCTGGATATGAAGCTGGTGAGCGTGGAATATACCTTCGACAATAGCAAGATCATATTCTACTTCACCTCCAACGGGCGCGTGGACTTCCGCGACCTGGTGAAGGACCTGGCGTCGGTGTTCAAGATCCGCATCGAGCTGCGCCAGATCGGCGTGCGCGACGAGGCGAAGATGCTGGGCGGCCTGGGCTCCTGCGGGCGGCAGATTTGCTGCGGCGCGTTCCTGGGGGACTTCCAGCCCGTGTCCATCAAGATGGCCAAGGAGCAGAACCTGTCCCTGAACCCCACCAAGATCTCCGGCCAGTGCGGCAGGCTGATGTGCTGCCTGAAATACGAGCAGGAGAACTACGAGCAGGTGCTCAAGCGCGTGCCCCGGGTGGGCAAGGACGTGGTGACCCCGGACGGCGTGGGCGTGATCACCGAGATCAACTGCATCAAGGAGACCATCAAGGTGCGCATCCGCGTGGACGACGACAGCTTTGACGTGAAGGAGTACGCCATCGACGACGTGCGCCGGCCCGGCCCGGACGATGCCGCCGCCATCCGCGAGACGCCGAAGGATCGGCATGCCCGCAGGGGCAGGCCCCAGCCGGAGCCCGCGCCGGAGGCGGAGGAGAACGGCGAGGATTCCAGGAAGAAGCGCTACCCCCACCAGAAGGCCCCCAAGAACCTGAGCACCGACCAGTTCCTGGAGAAGCTGAAGGAGAACGGCGGCGCGACGCCGGTCCCGGCAAGGGAGCAGAAGGAGCCCAGGGAACCCCGCGAGCCCAGGGAACCGAGGGAGGCCCGCGAACCCAGGGAAGCCAGGGAGCCCCGCGAGCCCCGGGAGCACCGGCGAAGGCGCGGCCGCGGCGGCCGCGGCGAAGGCGCGCCGGAGCAGGAAGGCCAGGAGCGGCAGCCCCGGGAGCGGTATGGCCGTGAAAACCGCCAGCCGGAGTCCCAGGAGGGCGAGGTGAAGCCGGCGCAGGAAGCAAGGCCCCAGGAGGGCGAGGCGCGGCCTGTGAAAGAAGCGAAGCCCGCGCAGGAGTCGAAGGCTCCGGAGAGCCGCGAGCAGTCCGTGCCCGCGCCGGTTTCCGGGGAGGGCGGCGCGGAATAAGCGCGCAGGGCCCGCGAGCCTTCGCTCGTGCCGTTGGAAATATGAATAGCAAAAACGGGGTTCATCACGGAAAGTTGTGGGATTGACAGAAACGAGGTAGACAAAAGGAGCA
>JAUMVG010000110.1 GCA_030530315.1 Clostridia bacterium
CAGGGCAGGGTGCCGGTTAACTGCCGGTGAAGGCGACTTCAAGGAAAGTGCAACAGAGATATACCGCGTAATGGGCGGCCCGCCTTCGGGTGGGCGGCCTCCCCACGGGGACGCAAGGGTGGAAAGGCGAGGTAAGAGCTCACCAGCGGCATGGCGACTTGTCCGCTCTGTAAACCCCACCTGGTGCAAGATTGATAGGGAAGCATGAGGGGGTCGGCAATCCTCGGATTGTCTGGCCCGTTCGCCGCAAGGCGAATCGAAGCCCTTCGGGGCCTTGCCTCTGCGGCGGCCCGTCGCGCTTCCGGGTAATCGCTCGAGCCTGCTGGCAACTGCAGGCCCAGATAGATGATCGTCCAATACAGAACTCGGCTTACAGACGCCGCTCACAATGAATCATATGGGGCTGTCTCGTTCAGAGACAGCCCCTTTCAATACAGCGGAAACAAGACGGATGGTTTTCGACATCATGCAAAAGAGGCTGCCTCACTCGAAGGCAGCCCCCTTGAAACATCCTGCGCGTTATTCGTCGTCCTCGTCCGCCTCGGCGATCTCCAGGTACTTCTCGAAAACGCCGTTCAGTTCGTCCTCGTCCTCGATGGTCACATACACATCCTGGCCGTCCTCGGTCTGTTCGATGCGCATGATCACCAGCTCGTCCTCGGCCACGTCCTCCATCGGGTCCACGGGAACCAGGCAGATGTAGATGCCGCCGTTGTGTTCCAGGGTCATCAGGTGCTCAAAGCGCACCTCGTTGCCGTCCTCGTCCTCCAGGGTGACGATGTCCTCGCGCTCCATGTCGAATTCGCTGCCCATATTCTCAGTCATGTGCCAAACTCCCCTTAAATAGATTTTCTTATGCTCATCAGCCTCGCGCCACCCGCCCGAATCCAGGAAGGATTGGAGGATAAAGGTGGCGGCCAGCTTGTCGATGACGTCCTTGCGCTTTTCCCGGCGCACGTTGCCCTGGATCAGCACATCCCGGGCCAGCTTGGTGGTCATGCGCTCGTCCTGAAAGCGGATCTTCAGCCCGGCTTCCTCGAGCCTGGCGGCAAAGGCGCGTATGCGTTCCGCCTGAAAGCCCGCGCTGCCGTCCATGTTCAGGGGCAGGCCGCAGAGCACCCGGTCGGTGTCGTACTGCCGGCAGAGCTCCAGCACCCGGGCGGCGTCCCGTTCAAACCCCTTGGTCCAGATGGTTTCGAGCCCCTGGGCCGTCAGATCCAGCGCGTCGGAGACCGCCACGCCGATCCGCTTCTCGCCGATGTCCAGACAGATAACGCGCATGCTAAACCACCTTGATGCAGAATTGTGGGCATACCTGGGCACAGTAGCCGCAGAACACGCACTTTGCCGGGTCGATCGTTGCGCACCCGTCTATGATTTCGATGGCGTGCTGGCGGCAACGGTCGCGGCATCGGCCGCAGCCCTCGCACCAGTCGTGCACCATGATCCTGCGCTCCCGGTTGCGCAGGGCGTCCAGCCTTTCGGCGGCGTCCTCCGCGCCTTCAAAGGCGGCGACGTTAGCGTCGATCTCCTCGAAGGTCTGCATACCCACGGCCACGGAGTCCAGCAGGGGGCTGTTCACGGCATAGTCCAGCGCGCCAGCATTGCCGGAGATCAGGTGCCCGCCGCCCAGCGGCTTCATGGCGAAGATGCCGATGCCGCGCTCCCTGGCGGCGGCGATGGCGGCCTCCATGTCCTCCCGGGTGCCGTCCTGGATGCCGATGCCGGCGGCGTTGATCAGCGGGTGGATCACGTCGATCATCGGAAAGCGGGGGGCGGCCTTCACGCAGGCGACGAAGTGGGTGCTGACGCCCACGGCGCCGATGTGCCCGGCACGGCGCTGCTCGTCCAGGTAGACCAGCGCCTCCTCATGCCCGCGCAGGGTGTAGAGGGACTCCTGCTCGTGCAGCATGAACAGGTCGATGTAGTCCCGCCCGGTGCCGCGAAAGGCGCGCTCGAGGGCGGCCTGCGCCGTCTCCCGGTCGTAGCAGTAGGCCTTGGTGCTGATCACATAGTCCGGCGCGTCCTTCAGCGCCAGTTTGATGTGGGGGTAGGTGCCGTAGAGGTCGGCGGTGTCCAGAAAGCGCACGCCCTTTTCGTAGGCGTGCACCAGCAGCCGGGCGCCCTCCTCAGGAGGAAGGTCGCGCTGCAGGGGGGACATGGTCAGCGTGCCGAAGCACAGCCGGGATACCTTCAGGCCGGAACGGCCCAGTACCGTGGTTTTCAACATGGCATTTACATATAGAAAGCGCGACGTTCAAATCCTGGATTTGAAGCGCCGCGCGTCCGGCGGTCCGGGCCGCCTTGCGTTGGTCTATTCATATCCGGTCTTTGCCGGGCAGCTGCTTGCTTAAGCGGTGGCGCGAATGCTCAGGTTTTATCGTGCTCGACGATGTAGAAGCGCACGAACTCCTCCAGGAGCTCATCGCGTTCGAGGCGGCGGATCAGTGACCGGGCGTTGTTGTAGCTGGTTATGTAGGTGGGATCACCGGAGATGATATAGCCCACCATCTGCATAATGGGGTCGTGCCCCTTGGCCTTCAGCGCCTGATAGACCAGTTCGATGATCTCGGCAGCCGATTCGGGCGCATCCGCCGGGATGCGGAAGTGCCTGGTTTCATCCAATCTGCTGTTCATAGCGCACCGCCTTTCGAGCAAAGCATTCACACTCAGAGACATTATAGCACATAATACGCAAAAGATCAAATGTTTTCACATTTTTGAACGTAAACTCTAAACAGCGTTCGAATGGACATCATCACCGGCAGCGCGAACAGCATGCCGCCGATGCCGCCCAGCCGCGCGCCGCCGTAGATGCCCAGGAGCACCAGCGCGGGGGAGAAGCCCGTCAGGCTCCCCATGACGCGGGGGGAGATCCAGGAGCCGTCCAGCTGCTGGACGATCAGCAGCACGGCCAATGCCATCAGCGCCTTGCTCCAGCCATCGCCGAGGGCGATCAGTACCGCCGGCACGCCGCCGATGAACGGCCCGAAGTAGGGAATCATATTCAAAAGGCCGATCACCGGCCCCAGCGCCAACGCGCCGCGCACGCCGATGAGCATCAGGCCGGCGGCGGACATCGCCGCGACCGCCGCGGCGATGGTCAGCTGGGCCCGCAGGTAGAGCCGCAGCTCGCGGCACACGGCGTTGCCCATGGCGACTGCCATGGGACGCAGGCGGCTCGGCAGCAGCAGTTCGGCCCTGAGCAGCAGCCGGTCCCGATCGCAGAGGAAGAAGTAGGCGAGGACCACGATCATGGAGAGCTTCCCGGACAGTTCGGCGATGCCCGCGGCAGCGGAGACGGTTCCCGCAGCGAGTCCAGGCAGCGCGTTCCCAAGCCCGGACAGATCCAGCGGCGGGAGATTCACGCCGGGCAGCCGCGCTTCCAAAGCCGCCAGAAGGCCGTTGAGCTGCCCGGTGAAGCCGGAGAGCGTCTTTGGAAGCTGCATAAACACCTCGGAGAGCCGTGCGAAAAGCGTGGGGAGCAGCAGCCAGAACAGTGCCGCCAGCCCTGCTCCCAGCGCAGCGAGGGCCAGCAGGGACGCCAGAGGACGGGAGAGCTTTCTCTCGAACGTTCCCGCGAGAGGCGCGGCGAAGAAACTCAGCAGCGACGCGCCAAGGGCGAGGAGAAGCACCTGTCCGACGGCGCGCCGGAGCAGGAACAGCACCAGGACCAGCGCGGCGACCGCTGCCGCAACGCGGCGCCATCCTGGCTCCGCAAGGAACAATGCGCGGCTTTTCTGCGTCATAGTGGATGTAGGTGCGGGCCGGAGTCGCCGGCCCACGGTGGGATTACAGCTTGCGGGCGATCTCATCGGCCCGGTCGGATATCCAGCTGCCGGTCTTCTTCGCCTGGCGGTTCCAGCTCCGCTCCGTCTGCCAGTTCAGAACGCCGAAGATCGTCGCCGCCGAGCCGCCGATCAGCATGCCCGTGACGAGTCCCTTTATCAGGCCACTCTTCATGTCCGAATGCCTCCCTTTCTATTTCGGCGGGGTCTATGACCACCTCGCCGGTCTCGCGGTTCACGGTGTAGCGGCTGACGGACCTTCGCCCCCACAGCAGGTCGTCCCAGAGGCCGGCGGACAGCTCCAGCGCCGTGACGGCGAAGGTCAATTCGTCGATCTCCGCGCCTGTGACCGCGCCAAGCCGCCGCCCGTCGGAGGAAACAGCACGCCTGAAAAGCGGCACCGACCGCAGCTTTGCGCGTCGGCCCTCGCCGTCCGCGACGATCGCCACCCTGCCTACCAGCTCCAATTGCTCCGATGGGATGAAGCGCATGCCCCGCAGGCCGGCGCTGACCCAGATGCCCTCCAGCTGTCGCAGATCTTCTGCGATGCTGGCCTGCACCAGCCGACCGAGCCTGCGCTTGCCGCAGACCACGGGCATGCCGGTCAGGGTGCGCAGTTTCAGCATCTCCCTCGCCTCCGTCCGCCGTGAACCGGTATTGCTATTATCGGCGTTTTTCCACGCCGGCTTGCGCGGCAAAATTTGTCGCCGGCCGTATGTGTTGCCGCAAACGCCATGCTGTGGTAGAATAGTGTCGAAGGAACGCGGCCGTGAACACCATAATGATATGCATATGTCGCAGGGAATATGCGGGGCTGTTATTCATTATTCGCATGCTCGGCCACAGTTTTGACAAAAATTCGTGTTAAAATGTAGACCTATACCGCAAGGAGGGATGAAAATGGAAGAACATCGCAGCGGTTACAGAATACTGGTCGCGGACGACGATCCCAATGTGCATCAGTCCCTGAACGCCTATTTCCGGCGGGAGGGTTATCAGATGATATCCGCCTACGACGGCAACCAGGCCCTGGAGCAGGTCCATCACCAGCATCCTGACATCGCCATACTGGACATCATGATGCCCGGCATGGACGGCCTCGGCGTCTGCCGCGAGGTGCGCAAGGAGAGCAACCTGCCCATCATCATGCTCACCGCGAAGGATGAGGAGTTCGACAAGCTGCTGGGCCTGGAAATGGGGGCGGACGACTACATCACCAAGCCCTTCAGTCCCCGGGAGGTGCTCGCCAGGGTGAAGGCAGTGCTGCGCCGCATGCATGAGATGAAATCTGAGGATCGCTCGGCGCACCTGGTGGTCGGCAACCTGGACATCGACATGAACGCCTTCACCGTGAAGGTAAACGGAACGGCCGTGCAGTGCACGCCGAAGGAGACGGAGATCCTGTGGACGCTGGCCAGCAACCCCGGCATGGTGTTCAGCCGGGAGCACCTGCTGCAGAGCATCTGGGGCTACGACTTCCTCGGCGATACCCGCGCGGTGGACAGCCACATCAAGCGCATTCGCGCGAAGCTGTGCAGCGACGATAACGACTGGGATATCAAGACGGTCTGGGGCGTCGGCTATCGGTTCGAGGTGGACGGCGCGCCCAAGCCGTAAGCCGTGGGCTTTGCGCGGGCGCGCCGAAGCTCGCTGGGCATCGGCGCAAAGACGCTGATCAGCCACCTCACGCTGGCAGTCGCGGTCATCGTGCTGACGACGCTGCTAAGCTACATGCTCAGCGCGCAGTACATCCGGGGCATGCGCCGGGGTCAGCTGTCCGACTACGCGCAGCAGATGGCTGCGACCTGCCGGGAGGATGAAAACGGCAGGCTGATTCCAAGCCGAAAGTCCGTGCGCCTGTTCGAGGATCTGACCCACGCAAAGGTCTTCTTCCTGGACGTGGACGGCGAATCCATGCGCATGCGCCAGTATTCGAGGAATTCTGACGAGAACAACTATGAGGACTTCCTGTGGGTGGAGATGCTGGACAGCATCGACCGGCAGTTTGGCACCCGGGTGCTCAGCGGAGAAACGGTATCAGCCGTACAGCGATTTGAGTTTGCCCAGGAGGTCATCATCTTCGCGGGCGCGCCCATTCGGGACGACGCGGGGAATGTGCGCGGCGGCATCATACTGGTCCAGCCGGTGACGCAGCTGCACACGCTGTCGAGGGCCATACGGCTCCTGTTGCTGATCATCATGGCGGTGGCGGTCCTGCTGGCCGTCGTGCTCTCGATGCAGCAGACGCGGATGCTGGTCGGGCCGATCCAGCGGCTGACCCTGGCCGCCCGAAGAATGGAAGACGGCGTCTACGCGGAGCGGATCCGGGGCCTTCCCGGGGATGAGATCGGCGAACTGGGGCGGGCGCTGAACAGCATGTCCGGCCGCCTCCTGGACGTAATACGCAACCTGCGCAAGGAGCGCGACAAGCTGCAGCTGATCATCTCAGACATGGGCGAGGGCCTGATCGCCTATGACAGGAAATGGCGCATCGTTCACGTAAACCAGGCCTTCTTGGAGTTCGCGGAGCTCCCCTCCGCCGAAGTCTTTATGGGAGAAATGGGGGAGAGCCCCCTCTATTTGCCCCTGAGGCAGGTCGTCACGCGCTGCATGGAGACGGGCAGTACGGAAAACCTGCTGTGGACCAATCCCTCGGGGCGGGCGCTCCATGCCACCGTGTCCTCGTCGCGGGACGAAGACGGCGAGATCCAGGGCACGATCTGCCTGCTGCGGGACGTGTCTGAAGCCCAGCGCATGGAGCAGCTGAGCCGGGAATACATCGCCAACATCTCCCACGAACTGCGCACGCCTCTGACGGGCATCCGCGGCATGGTGGAGCCGCTGATCGACGGCATCATGGAGACGGAAGAGGAGCGCGACGAGTGCTACAGGGTCATCCTGAAGGAGACCATACGCCTCGAAAAACTCGTGGGCGAAATGCTGGACCTCTCTCGCCTCCAGGAGGGCCGTGTCACATTGGATCTTGAACCCATGGAGCTTCGTGGCATACTGGAATCCGCCATGCACAGCATGGATAAGCTCGCCGCGCAGGCGGGCGTCACGATGACCCTGGAGACGGACGACTCGCCATTGGCCTGCATGGGCGACGAGAACCGCATCACCCAGGTGCTGGTGATCCTGATCGACAACGCCCTGAGCTTCACGCCCACGGGCGGAAAGGTCACCGTGTTCGCCCGGGACGACGGGGACCACATCGCCGTGGGCGTCCGGGACACGGGCTGCGGCATAGAGCCGAAGGACCTGCCGCTGATCTTCGAGCGCTTCTACAAGGCGGACAAATCCCGCATGAGGACCACGGGGACCGGCCTGGGTCTGTCCATCGCGCGGCTTGTGACCCGATTGATGGGCGGCGACATCTCCGCCAGGAGCGAGCCCGGGAAGGGCGCGGAATTCACCTTCACACTGAAAAAGGCGGAAGACCTCAATCCAAAGCGCAGGCGCAGAAAGGCGGCGGAGCAGGTGGCATCCGACTAACAATCAATACATAGGGCGGCCGTGTCTGCGGCCGCCGTTTTCATGCATAGACGAGCAACACATTCCGTTCACCTGAGAAAAATGGGTTCTTCACGGAAAGTTGTGGGATTGTAGCCAAGGAACAGGTAGAGCA
>JAUMVG010000111.1 GCA_030530315.1 Clostridia bacterium
TTTGCTCGCTTTCTCTCTCAATCTACCTCCTTAACTCGATTTGATCAGTGGGTACCTAAACTCTAAATCCCCCTCTCCCTGAAAGGAACGCATATGGCAAACGACCGCATCAACTGGTATCCCGGACACATGGCCAAGTCCCGGCGGCTCTTGCAGGACCAGCTGCGGGCGGTGGACGCGGTGATCGAGCTGTGCGACGCCCGCGCGCCGCTGGCCACCCGCAACCCCGACCTGGCCCGCCTGACCCGGGACAAGACCCGCATACTGGTGCTGAACAAGGCCGACCTGGCCGACGACGCCCAGACGGCCCGCTGGCTGGAGTACTTCCGTCGCCAAGGACTGACGGCCATGCGCTTCAACTCCAACGGCGGCAAGGTGAAGGAGATCCTCGGCCACATCGAGGCGGCCTCGAAGCCCGCGCTGGAGCGCTACGCCGCCCGGGGCGTTCGCAAGACCATCCGCTTCATGGTCATCGGCATCCCCAACGTGGGCAAGTCCACCTTCATCAACCGGCTCCACGGCTCCGCCATCGTCAAGTCCGGCGACCGCCCCGGCGTGACCCGGGCCAACCAGTGGGTCAAGATCGGGCCCTTCCTGGAGATCCTGGACACCCCCGGCATGCTGCCGCCCCGCATGGACGACCAGGAGGGCGCGAAACTGCTGGCCTGCCTGGGCTCCATCCGGGATGAGATCATGGACACCGAGGCGCTGGCGGGCCACCTGATGGCCCTGCTGTACGCCCGCTATCCCGCCGCCCTCCGCGCCCGGTACAAGCTGCCGGAGGACTGCGGCGGCGAGCCCCACGAGCTGATCGAGGCCGCCTGCAAGGGCCGGGGCTGGCTGCTGTCCGGCGGACGCTACGACACCGACCGCGCCGCCGCGCTGGTGCTGGACGAGTTCCGAGGCGGCAAGATCGGCAGGATCACCCTGGAGACGGTATAAAGAGATTCGAAAACGACCCGGGAAAGGAGTCCTCCCCATGCAGACCGAAAAGCCCCGCAGGAAGCGGGAGACCCCCGAGGAAAAGCTGCTCCGGCTGACGCAGATCGAGCGCGGCCTGTGGGCCGACGGCCTGCGCGTCGCCGGCATCGACGAGGTGGGCCGGGGACCGCTGGCCGGGCCGGTGGTGACGGCCTGCGTGTGCATCCCCCAGGGCCGGCTGGTGCCGGGGGTGGATGACAGCAAGAAGCTCTCCGAAAAGCGCCGGGAGGCCCTCTATCCCCTGCTGCTGGCGGCAGCGGACTACGCCGAGACCTGCTTCGTCGGGCCGGAGGTCATCGACGAGATCAACATCCTGAACGCCACCAGGCGGGCCATGGAGACCTGCGCGGCAAACTTCAAGGGCGGGCTGTTCCTGATCGACGCGGTGCAGGGGCTCTCCCTCCCCGGCGAGGCCCGGCCCATCGTCCACGGCGACGCCCTCAGCTACATGATCGGCGCGGCCTCCATCGTGGCCAAGGTCACCCGTGACCGCTACATGGTGGAGCTGGACGCCAAGTACCCGATGTACGGCTTTGCCCGCAACAAGGGCTACGGCACGGCGGAGCACATCGCCGCCCTGAAGAAGTACGGCCCCTGCCCTGAGCACCGGCGCAGCTTCATCGGCGGCATCCTGGGGGAGCGCCCGTGAGCCGCCGCAGCTTTGGCGCCGAGGGCGAACAGGCCGCCCGGGACTACCTCGCCGCCAAGGGCATCCGCGTGCTGGAGAGCAACTTCCGCCGCCCCACCGGGGAGATCGACATCATCGCCAGACAGCACAAGACGCTGCTGTTCGTAGAGGTCAAGCGCCGCTCCTCCCTGCGCTACGGCCGTCCGGCGGAGGCCGTGGACCGGGCCAAGCAGGGCCACATCCTGCGCACCGCGCTGCTGTACCTCCAGGAGAACCGCCTCCAGGACGTCCCCGTCCGCTTCGACGTGATCGAAGTCCTGCCCGACGGCATCCGGCACATCGAGGGCGCCTTCGACGCCTCCGGCCTGGACTGATCGGCGGGGCCCGCGTCCCGGAAACCCATGCCGCCGCAGCTCCAGCGCGAACACATTTCTTCCAGGCTTTGCCATCCACCGGCAAAGCTTTTTTCACATTTTATTTGAAGGAATTCCCCGCCCGCGCGTGGAAATGATATAGGTTCAAGAATTTCTTTTGATTCCAAGGAGACCTTCATGAAAAAACTGCTTCGTGCCGTCCTGGCGCTCATGCTGATATTGTCCCTGGGTGTCGCCGCGGCGGCGGAGGAAGAGAACCTGCTGCAAAACGGCGACTTCTCCCAGCTCAGCGGCGAGCTGCCCGAGCACTGGCGCAAGGACATGTGGCTGACCGACGCCGGCGTCAGCCTGCTGTACGCCGACGAGGACGGCTACGAGGGCGGCTGCGTCACCGTCGTCAACGTGGACGCCAACGACGCCCGCTTCTCCCAGACCGTGGACGTGGAGCCGGACTCGGTCTACCGCCTCTCCGGCATGATCCGGGCCACGGACTGCGACACCGACGGCTACGGCGCGAACCTGTCCGTGGAGGACGTATTCGTCTACACCGACGCCCTGTTTGAGACCTACGGCGGCTGGCAGTACGTGGAGCTCTACGGCCGCACCGGCCCCGACCAGACCGAGCTGACCGTATTCGGCCGGGTGGGCGGCTACGGCACCCTCGCCCGGGGCGCGGCCAGCTTCGACAACCTCAGCCTGGTCCGCGTGGACGAGGCTCCCGCCACGGCCTTCGTCTACGACCTGTTCCGCGAGCCCACGGAGGCCGCCCCCTCGGAGGACGGCGACGAGCCCCCGGCCCGCGCCACGGAGACCTGGCTGCTGTTCATCTGCGTCTACGTCGTGGTCGTGCTCGCGCTGTACCGCAAGCGCGGCCGAGAAGCCGCCGCTCCCGGAAGCGTGTGGCCCTCCGCCGCCTTCGCCTGCCTGCTGCTGCTGATTCCCGCCGTCTGCCTGATCGTGCTGGGCGTGCAGCTGCTGAGCGCGAGTTCCCTGTCCAGCGCGGCGGGCTGGCTGAGCCTGCTGGCCGCCTGCGTGGCCATCGCGGCCATCGCCGCCGTGCTGGTGCTCGCCCACCGCTTCAGCGACCGGGATCCGGAGGCTGTCGAGCGGTTCCGCCTGCACGTGATCCTGTTCAACGGCTTCGCCATCGCCCTGTTCCTGCGGCTGTTCATCGCCCTCCGGGTGCCGGGCTACGGCGTGGACATCAACTGCTTCACCGGCTGGTCCGAGCGGATGTTTACCCTCGGCCCGACGAGGTTCTACGCCCCGGACTACTTCTGCGACTATCCCCCGGGATACATGCTGCTGCTGTGGCTGGTGGGAGCGCTGCGCAGGGTGCTGCGCCTGTCCACCGGTTCCAACCTCTATCTCGCGCTTCTGAAGCTGATGCCGATGCTGGCGGACATCGCCTGCGCCGCGCTGCTCTGGCGGGTCGCCCGACGCCGCGTGTCCGAGCGCGCCGCCGTCGCGCTGAGCCTGTTGCTGGCCTTCAACCCCGCCGCCATCGCCAACTCCGCCGCCTGGGGGCAGATCGATGCCCTGCTGGCGCTGACTCTGGCGCTGTGCGCGGTGGAGGCCGTGGACGGCCGCTGGTTCCGGGCGCTGGCGTGGTTCGGTGCCGCCCTGCTGCTCAAGCCCCAGGCTCTGCTGTTCGGCCCGGTGGGCCTGTGCGCCCTGGTCTGCGCCGTCGTCCGCGCAAATCGCGAGGATCGCGGCCGCCTGCTGCGGCAGCTGGCCGGGGGCGTGGCCGCCTGCCTGGGCCTGCTCTACGCCGCGGCGTTCCTCTGTTCCTTCGGCCAGGCGCAAGGCCTCGTCGGGCATCTGACCCGCCCCGTCGCCTGGCTGGTGGAGCTCTACTCCGGCACGGTGCAGGGCTATCGCTACCTCACCGTCAACGCGCTGAACCTGCACTACCTGCTGGGCCTGAACTGGGCCAGGGCCGACGCGAACCCCTTCTACTATGCCTTCGCCTGGGCGCTGTTCATCGCCTCCGTGGCGCTGTGCGTGGTGCTGACCGCCGTCGGCTCCAAGCGCCCCCGCCGCCTGTTCCTGACCGGCTGCCTGCTGATCGTGTTGATCTGCTGCTTCGGCCCGATGATCCACGAGCGCTACGTCTTCCCCGGCCTGATCCTGCTGGCGCTGGCCTACGCCTCCGAGCGGGACCGCCGCCTGCTGGTCTCGCTGGTCTCCCTCACCGCCACGCTGTTCCTGAACGAGGTGCTGGTGCTCCAGGGCGGCATCGTGGACGCCAGCTACGGCCACCTGCAGAGCAGCGAGCACTGGCTCAACTGCATCGTCTCCCTGGCGAACGTCGCCAACGCCGGCTTCCTCGCCTGGACGGCGGTGGACATCTGCGCCCGCGACCGGGTCTGGATGACCCGCACCCCCAAGCGGGAGGAGGTTCCCTCCGGCGCCCGCACGCTGGCCGAGGTGCCCAGCTACCGCATGGGTTTGAAGCGCATGGACGCGCTGCTGATGGCGGCGGTGACGCTGGTGTACAGCGCCGTGGCCTTCACCAACCTGGGCGTCACCAGGGCGCCCCAGAGCGGCTGGGTGTCCAGCCGGGCGGAGGAAGCCGTGGTGTTCGACCTGGGCGACGTTCAAACCTGGAGGATGACCTACTACGGCGGCATCTGCAACTCCACCTTCACCGTAGAGCTGTCCAACGACGGCGAAACCTGGACCGAACCCTGCTGGGCCAAGTACAACCAGGGTGAGATCTTCCGCTGGCTGTGGTTCGTGCCCATGGACCACGACGGCACCACCCTCTACCGGGCCACGCTGCCCGCCGTGGACGGCTCCGCATGGGTGACCTACGCCGGTGGCGGCGAGAACTACCCGATGCAGACCGCCCGATACGTCCGCATAACCGCGGAATCTGCGGGGCTGACGCTGTACGAGGTCGCCTTCCTGGGCGAGGACGGCGCGCCCCTGCCGGTCTCCGGCGTCAGCCAGAGCGGCCAGAACCCGGAGAGCGCCACCAGCGCCGCGCTGCTGATCGACGAGCAGAGCGCCGTGGCCTCGGTGCCCAGCTACCTGAATTCCACCTATTTTGACGAGATCTACCACGCCCGCACCGCCTACGAGCACCTCCACGGCATGATCGCCTACGAGTGGACCCACCCGCCGCTGGGCAAGGTGACCATGATGCTGGGCATCAAGCTGTTCGGCATGACGCCCTTCGGCTGGCGCTTCATGGGCGCGCTGGTGGGCGTATTGATGGTGCCGCTGATGTACCTGCTGGTGAAGCAGCTGACCAAGGACACCCGGCTGTCCTTCATCGCCATGTGCCTGATGGCGCTGGACTCCATGCACTTCACCCAGACGCGCATCGCCACCATCGACAGCTACGCGGTGTTCTGGATCATGCTGATGTACCTGTTCATGTTCCGATACTGCCAGATGAGCTGGAACCGGGAGACGCTGGCCCGCACGCTGGTGCCCCTGGGGCTGTGCGGCGTGACAATGGGCATCGCCTGGGCCACCAAGTGGGTGGGCATCTACGCCTCCGCCGGCCTGGCCGTGCTGTTCTTCTGGACGGTGTGGCAGCGGCTGCGGGAGGCGCGCCACCTGCGGGACCGCGGGCAGACCGTGCTGAACCTGGTGACCACGCTGCTGTTCTGCGTGCTGTTCTTCGTCGTCATCCCGGCGATGATCTACTACCTCAGCTACTATTGGCAGCTGCGGCCCGAGGGCGTGAACCGCCTGGGCGACATGTTCTCCTCCAACTGGCTGAACCGGGTGATCGAGCTGCAAAAGAGCATCTTCAACTACCACGCGGGCCTGGGCGGTGACACCCACTACTTCCGCTCCCCCTGGTACCAGTGGCCGGTGATCTGGTGGCCGATGTGGTACTACTCCGGCACGGGCTACATGCCCGACGGCACGATCTCCTCCATCAGCTGCATGGGCAACCCGGCGGTGTGGTGGTTCGGCCTGGCGGCGCTGATCTTCGTGATCCTGCGCATGGCCTGGCTGCGCCGCGCCCCCCGGCGCTACGTGATGGTGGTCATCGCCTTCGCCTCCCAGTTCCTGCCCTGGGTCATCGTGCCCCGCTCCACCTTCATCTACCACTACTTCGCCAGCGTGCCCTTCATCATCATCGCCTCGGTGCTGCTGCTGGACTGGATCCGCAGCCGCTCTCCCCAGGGCTTCACCGCGGCCTCCGGGCTGCTGCTGGGCACGGCGCTGGTACTGTTCATAGGCTTCTACCCGCTGGAGAGCGGCCTGCCCTGCTCCCGGGAGTACGCGAAGTACCTGCGCTGGTTCAGGTGGTACAACTATTAAAACCGAAGGTCGCCACGAACGTTATGTGGCGGCCACGCACACCTTTCCCCCTTCCCCGGTTCTGACCGCCGGGGCACAGACGAGGAGGCATCACCATGCTTGCGTTCGTTTCCAGCTGCGGGCTCTCCGGCATCGACGGCTTTGCCGTCTCCGCGGAGGTGAACCTGACCCACGGCATGCCGCTGTTTGAGATTGTCGGCCTGCCCGACGCCTCCGTGAAGGAGTCCCGGGAGCGGGTCCGGGCGGCGCTGAAGAACAGCGGCTACCAGTTCCCCGCCGAGCGGCTGATCGTGAACCTGGCCCCCGCCGACCTGAAGAAGGAGGGCCCGGCCTTCGACCTGCCCATCGCCCTGGGCACGCTGGCCTGCATGGGACTGATCGACCAGGAGGCCCTGGGCGGGCTGTGCGTGTTCGGCGAGCTCTCGCTGAACGGCGCGGTGCGCCCGGTGCGCGGCGCGCTGCCGATGGTTATCTCCGCCATGGAGCGGGGCGTGCGCCGCTTCATGCTGCCCGCGGACTGCGCCGGCGAGGTCAGCTGCATCGAAGGCGCGCAGATCTTCCCGGTGGCCTCGCTGGGCGAGGCGGTGCGCCACCTGACCGGCGAAGTGCCCGTGGAGCCCATTCGCCCGGTGGACTACCAGACGCTGATCAGCCGCCGCCAGTACGCGGAGGACTTCTGCCACGTGAAGGGCCAGGCCAAGGCCAAGCGGGCGCTGGAGATCGCCGCCGCGGGCGGTCACTGCGTGCTTCTGATCGGAACGCCGGGGTCCGGCAAGACGCTGATGGCCCGCTGCATGCCCACGATCCTGCCGGACATGACCTTCGAGGAGGCCCTGGAGACCACCCGCATCCACTCCGCGGCGGGCATCGTGCCCCCCAGCGGCCTTCTCACCGAGCGGCCCTTCCGCTCTCCCCACCACACCGCCAGCCACGCCTCGCTGGTGGGCGGCGGCCCCAACGCCCTGCCCGGGGAGATCAGCAAGGCCCACAACGGCGTTTTACGGTATTGTGTAACGCGCTACACATAGCAATAACAAACAAAAAAGC
>JAUMVG010000029.1 GCA_030530315.1 Clostridia bacterium
ACAATAGAAGCACATAAATAGGGAAGCAGGAGGACCAGCACGGGGACTGAACAACTGAATGCAATGTATAAAGAGGCGGACGACGCGCGATCGTCCGCCTCTTTCATGTGTTTGATGGGATAACCTGCTATGCTTCCGCCTGCGCGACATCGATTTGCTTGGGCACGGAGCCGATGAATGCCGTCCGTTCATCGTTGGATTCCACGTAAATCCCGCCGCCGTAGGACTTCAGGATCTCCTCGACGATGCTCAGGCCGGAGCCATGGCCATCGCTCTTGGTGGTGAAACCCATCTGGAAGATGCTGCGTTGCATGGCGCGGGGAATGGCCGGGCCGTTGTTCTCCACGCGGAAGCAGTAGGTGCCCGGAGTTTCATCGATGGTCAGCGCGATGCGCTTGTCCGCGTTCGCTTCGTTCTCCAGCAGGGCGTCCCGGGCATTGTCCACCAGGTTGCCCAGCACGCGGCACATCTCCCAGCCGGGGACCGGCATGTCCCGCCAGCCGGCGTGGATGAGGATGTCCAACACGATGCCCTTTTCGAGGCAGTCCTGGCGCTTGGCGGCGATCAGCGCGTTGACGGCGGGAATGGCCGTCTTGAGCACGCTGCCGGTCTTCTTGATGTCGCCGTAGACGTTCTCCACGTACTTCATGGCCTCGCCGGGCTCGTTCAGCTCCAGTAGCGAGAAGACCACCTGCAGGTGGTTCATGAAGTCGTGCCGCTGCTTGCGCAGCGTGCCGTTCAGGTCTTCCAACTGGCCGTAGGCTTCCTCCAGCATGCGCGCCTGCTCCACGATCTTGTCGGCGTTCTGCGCCTCCCGAATGTCCAGGAATGCGCCCCAGGACACGATCAGCAGCCCTGCTGCAATGACGGAGATCTCCACGAGCCGATCCTTCGGGTTTGGACGAAAAAGGGCATACAGAAGCACCGCGAGCATCGCGACGACCTGCAGGCTGTTGATGATCACGGCAAAGCGGGCGGCTTTTTGAATATTCAGCTTGTTCTGCTGCGTCTTCTTCATGGCGGAAGTCTTATACCAATCCCTGACTAAAACAAGACAATTCAGCGGGTCATTCCCGCATTGGCGGTGTTGAAGACCCTTGACCCTGCCTGAAACGGCCAAAGTCCGGCGTTCGGGTTACAAACAAGCCGGCGTCAATCGGTGGATCGACGCCGGCAATCGGTCTGAAACGAGGGGAGTGATTACTTCGCCAGCTTGAGCTCGGAAGTGCAGTGCGGGCAACGGGTCGCGTCGTCAGCAATCTCACTCTTGCAGAAGGGGCACTTGCGGGCGGCCTTCGAGGCAGGAGCAGGCTTCTTCAGCTTGTTGATGGCCTTGACGACCGCGAACAGGCAGGCGGCGATGATCAGGAAGTTGACGACCGCGTTCAGGAAGTTGCCCAGCATGATCGGCCCCAGCTTGATGGCGGAGAAGTCCGGCTGTCCGAAAATAGCGCCGATCAGGGGAGTGATCAGGTCTTCGACAACGCTGGTGACGATGGCGCCGAACGCGCCGCCGATGACAACACCGACAGCCATGTCAACGACATTGCCCTTGATCGCAAACTCTTTAAACTCGTCCAACATTTTTCCCATGATGATTCCTCCCTTTCGTATTTCCACGAAATACAACGATCAAGGCTATTATAGCACAAACATCGCCGCATTGAAAGCCCTTTTTTTGTTTAGCACAAGAAATTGTTGGGGAAAGCGGCGAGACGCCCGTTTACCGTGAGCCTTTGTCGTAGGGAATGCCCTCGGCCTTGGGCGCGGCGGAGTTCTTGGAGAGGAACGCCAACACCAGCAGGGAGATGATGTAGGGCAGCATGTTGTACACGGTGCTGGGCAGGTTCAGGTTCTTCAGGAAGTCGAAGCCCGTGTACACGTTGCTCAGCGACCTGAACAGGCCGAACAGCAGCGCCGCCAGAGCGATGCGCTGGGGCTTCCAGCTGCCGAAGATCATGACCGCCAGGGCCAGGAAGCCAAAGCCTGCGACGCCGTTTTCAAACTTCCAGGCGCTGACGCCGGCGGTGATGTACACCAGGCCGCCCAGGCCACCCAGCAGGCCGGAGATCATAACGCCCGCGTAGCGCATGCGATAGACGTTGATGCCCACGGAGTCCGCCGCCTGGGGATGCTCGCCGCAGGCCATCAGGCGCAGGCCGAACTTGGTCTTGTAGAGGATGATGTAGGAGGCGATCAACAGCACGAACGCCAGCACCATGAACCAGCTGAACTCGGTGCCCTCGACCATGACGAAGGACTTCTTGGCCTCGATGTACATGATCTCGGAGGAGGGGTTCGCGGAGTCGGCGGCGGTGTTGATGGCCTTCACGATGACCGTCGCGGCGGCGGTGCCCAGCAGGTTCATGGCCGTGCCCACCAGCGTCTGGTCCGCCTTGAAGTTGATGGCGGCGACGGCCAGCAGCAGGGAGTAGAGGATGCCTGAAAGCATGGCCGCGCAGATCGTGAGGACGATCATCAGGAAGGACCCCACATCGGGGGACAGATACTTCATGACCAGCGCGCCGCCCAGCGCGCCAAACACCATGATGCCCTCAAGGCCGATGTTGATCACGCCGGAATGCTCGGAAAAGCAGCCGCCCAGGGCCACCAGCATCAGCACCGAGGTGAAAATCAATGTGTACTGCAGCAAAAGCATCATGCCGCACTGCCTCCCTTCTTGGTGCGCTGGGTCTTGGCGTCCAGCCGCTTGTTCATAAACTGCTTCATGAACAGCACGAAGCCGCACATGTAGATGATGACGGACGAGATCAGATCGGAGATCTGCGCGCAGTACATGTTCATGTCCACGTTCGCGCCGCCGCGGGTGATGTGCTGGATAAAGTAGGAGGAGAAGATGGCGCCGATGGGGTTCAGGCCGCCGAGGAACGCCGCAGCGATGCCGTTGAAGCCCATGGCGGGAACGGAGGCCTGGGTGACGGCCCACTGCTCGAAGTCGGACAGGTACAGCATCGCGGCGCCGATGCCCGCCAGCGCGCCGGCGATGGCCATCGTCAGGATGATGTTGTAGCGGTCCCGCATGCCGCAGTACTTCGCGGCATTCTTGTTCAGGCCCGTGGCCCGCAGCTCATAGCCGAGGCGCGTCTTGTTCAGAAGCACCCAGATGCACACGCAGATCAGCACCGCCAGGGGAATGGCGATGGTCACGTTCTTCTGGTTGAACAGTTCGTTCAGGCCCATGGAGGGCAGCTGCGCGCCGGGGTTCTGGGAGGCGAGGGTGAAGGTGTCTTTGCCGGTGGGGTTCTTGACCGGTGCCAGCAGGGTGTTCACCAGGTACAGCGAGATCCAGTTCAGCATGATGCAGGAGATGACCTCGTTGACGTTCCGGTAGGCCTTCAGGAAGCCGGAGATGGCGCCGAGGACCGCGCCTGCCAGGATGGCGGCGATGATGCACACATACCAGGGCATGTGCAGCGCCAGGGCGAAGTAGAGGCTCGCGCCCGCGCCGGCCACATACTGGCCCGCAGCGCCGATGTTGAACAGGCCCACCTTGTAGGCAAACAGCACCGACAGCGAGCACATGATCAGGGGAGCGGTGGTCACCAGAGTGCAGCCGAAGTTCTTCAACTGCTTTTCCGGCTTGGAATAGGCCCAGAAGTTCTTCATGACGCTGATGATGGCGTCGGTGGCGCCGCTGGGATTGATGATCAGCAGCGCGATATAGCCCACCAAAAGGCCCAGCACGATGCAGATCAGGCTGGCGAGCAGCGTCTGCACCATAGGCTTTTTGAGCAGCGATACACGGGACTTGTCAGCCTGCATAATTCGGTACCTCCTCCCGCTTTGCGCCTGCCATGAACAGGCCGATTTCCTCCGGGTTGGTCTTCTTGGGATCGAGCTCGCCGACGATCTCGCCCTCGTACATCACAAGTATCCGGTCGGAGACGTCCAGAACCTCGTCCATCTCCAGGGACACCAGCAGCACAGCCTTGCCCTGGTTGCGCTGGTTGACGATCTGCTTGTGGATGTACTCGATGGCGCCGACGTCCAGGCCGCGGGTGGGCTGTACCGCCACCAGCAGCGCGGGATCCTTGTCGATCTCTCGGGCGATGATGGCCTTCTGCTGGTTGCCGCCGGACATGCTCCTGGCAATGGTGATCGGGCCCTGACCGGAGCGGATGTCATACTGCTCGATCAGCCTGTCCGCGTAATTGCGGATGTTCTTGCGCCGGAGGAAGCCCATCTTGTTGAACTCGGGCTCGAAGTAGCGCTGGAGCACGATGTCGTCCTCCAGGGGATAATCCAGCACCAGGCCGTGCTTGTGACGATCCTCGGGAATGTGGCTCATGCCCATGATGGAGCGCTCGCGGATGGAGGTCTTGGTGATGTCCTTGCCCATGAGGCTGATGGTGCCGGACACCAGCGGCTCCAGGCCGGTGAGGCCGTAGACGAATTCCGTCTGGCCGTTGCCGTCGATGCCTGCGATGCAGACGATCTCGCCCTCGCGCACCTGCAGTGACACGTTCTTCACGGCGTTGTTGTGGTGGCTGCGGGAAGCGACGGTCATGTTTTTGATGTCCAGGATGACCTTGCCGGGCTTGCTCTCGGGCTTATCCACGTGGAAGTTGACGTTGCGGCCCACCATCATGGCGGAGAGCTGCTCCATGGTGACGTCCTTGGTCTCCACGGTGCCGATGTACTTGCCCTTGCGCAGCACACTGCAGCGGTCGGCGACGGCCGTGATCTCAGCCAGCTTGTGGGAGATGAACAGGATCGACTTGCCCTCGGCCGCCAGGTTCTTCATGATCTGCATCAACTCGTCGATCTCCTGGGGCGTCAGCACCGCGGTGGGCTCGTCGAAGATCAGGATCTCGTTGTCGCGGTAGAGCATCTTCAGGATCTCCGTGCGCTGCTGCATGCCCACCGTGATGTCGGCGATCTTCGCGTCGGGGTCCACCTGCAGGCCATAGTGCTCAGACAGCTCAATGACGCGCTTTCTGGCTTCGGCCTTCTGCAAAAAGCCGAGCTTGCTGGTGGGCTCCACCCCCAGGATGATGTTGTCCAGCACGGTGAAGCACTCCACGAGCTTGAAGTGCTGGTGCACCATGCCGATGCCCAGGTCGTTGGCGTCGTTGGGGTTGTTGATCTTGACTTCCCTGCCGTCCTTTTTGATGATGCCCTCCTCCGCCTGATACAGGCCGAAGAGCACGCTCATCAGCGTCGATTTGCCGGCGCCGTTCTCACCCAGCAGCGCGTGAATTTCCCCCTTGCGCAGCTGGAGCGTGATGTCGTCGTTGGCGATGATGCCCGGGAAACGCTTTGTGATATGCAGCATTTCAATGGCATACTGATTCTCCAATTCCGCTCCCTCCTTATATGAAAATGCTCGCTTCTTTGACAAAAACCCCCGCGACCATGGTCTGTACAGGGGTTTTTGTCAAAGAACCGGGGAAGAGAGGCTCCCCGGTTCCTGAGGTTCTTTACTTCACAGTGCCCAGATCGTTCACGGTGATGGCAGTCTCCGGCATGGCGTCGATGGCGTCAGACACGGTGACTTCGCCGTTGAACATGGCGGCGACCAGCGCAGCGTAGTCGTCCTCGGTGAAGGTGTCGGCGAACTGGGTGGAGGGGGCCAACTGCACGTAGTTGGCAGCGGGATCGGTGCCGACCAGGCCCAGGGACTCGACCTTGCCGCCGTAGTTGGCGAAGTTGCCGGCGATGGTCTCGGCCAGCAGCGTGTCGACGGTGGCGCCCAGACCCTTCATGGCGGAGGTCACGGTCAGGCCCTCGCCGTAGGTGCCGTCGATGATACCGGCCTGGTCAACGTCAACGCCGATGACCTTCGCGCCGTCGACCTTCGCGGCAGCCTCAGCCGCGGAAGAGTAGATGCCGCCGCCGCAAGCGAACACGACCTGCACGCCCAGGGTCTGATACCAGTTGTCCATGTAGGCGGTGATGTCGGCGTCGCCGTAGAACTGGTTGCCGTACACGTACTCGACGGTCACGTCACCGGCAGTGCCCAGCTCCTCAGCAGCGGCGTTCGCGCCCTGCACGAAGCCGAAGCCATAGCGCACGACGGCGGGAACAGCCATGCCGCCCAGGAAGCCCAGGTGGGTGTAGCCCAGCTTCACAGCCGCGTAGCCGGCCATGTAACCGCACAGCTCTTCCTTGTAGACCGCGCAGTACACGTTGCTGGCAACCGCAGCGCCGCCCAGGTCGCCCTCGGAGACGTCCAGCGCGATGAAGCTGATCTCGGGATACTCCTCCTGCACCTCAGCGATGGTCTCGCCGAAGGCGTAGCCGGGCATCACGATCACGTTGTAGCCTTCGTCGTCGGCCTTCTCGACCATGGCGACGCGCTCGGCGGTGGAGTCACCGTTGGGCTTATAGTAGGTGAAGTCGATGCCGTTGGCCTCGCAGAAAGCCTTGGCGGCCTCATAAGTGGTCTGGTTGAAGGACTGGTCCGTGATGTCGCCGTAGTCGGTGATCATCGCCACGCGGTACTCGCCCTCAGCGAAGGCCGCGACGGACAGCAGCATCAGCGCTGCAAGCAGCAGAGAGATGAGTTTCTTCATGTTAGGTTCCTCCTTTTTGTGTAAGCACTGTAGAATGCTCCAAATACATTATAACAGAAATAAGACAATTTGAAAAGCTGTGTAGAAAAAAATATATAGGCATCGCGCCTGGAAAATAATCCATGGCAGCAAACCGAAAAGGCCGCTTGGGGGAGGGCGGGTACCGCCGGTTCAGCGGATTCGGATTGCTTAAATAGCCGCTGATTAGTTCCCGCACCGATTCTGCGGTATCTTTTCCGGCGTCTCCCACTTGCGGATTTCTCGATTTACCTCCAGTAAACCTTCAAAATCTGCAGGGCCACCTGCCGGAAAAATCACTCGCAGCTTCAGCACTTGAATTATTCATCGTCTACTTAACATTTGGGCGTTGAACAAATGTCGAAATCGTGATAAAGTTATCATGTATAGATGTTGCCATTGGAGGTAATCTTTTGACCCTTTCAGACCGCATTGAAAAGCTGTTCATGTCCGTCCAAAAGCCCGTGCGCTACATGGGCGGGGAGTTCAACGCCGTGATGAAGGACCCGGCGTCCGTCGACGTGCGCTACGCCTTCCTGTTTCCGGACACCTATGAGGTGGGCATGTCCCACCTGGGCATGAAGATACTGTATCACGCCATCAACCGTCGGGAGGACGCCTGGTGCGAGCGCGTGTTCTCGCCGTGGGTGGACATGGCCGACCTGATGCGGCAGAACGACATACCGCTGTTCTCGCTGGAATCCAGGACGCCCATCGGTCAGTTCGACCTACTGGGCATCACCCTTCAGTATGAGATGAGCTTTACGAATATCCTGGAAGCCCTGGACCTGGCGGGCATCCCACTGCGGCAGGCGGACCGAAAAGAAGGTCCCTTCGTCATCTGCGGCGGGCCCTGCGCCTTCAACCCGGAGCCACTGGCGCCCTTTGTGGACCTGATCGCCCTCGGCGACGGGGAGGAGGAGACCCTTCAGACCATCGACGTCTATAAAAAATGGAAGGCGTCCGGCCTGCCCCGGGAGGAATACCTCAAGATGGCGGCGCAGATCCCCGGCATCTACGTGCCGTCGCTCTATGATGTCAGCTACAACCCCGACGGCACCGTCGCGGCGGTCACGCCCAAGCCGGGCAGCGGCGCGCCGGAGGTCGTCCGCAAGGCCATGGTGACGGATTTGGACGCCGTCCAGTATCCGGAGAAGCTGATCGTGCCCTACGGCGAGATCGTCCACAACCGAATCATGCTGGAGATCTTCCGCGGCTGCACCCGGGGCTGCCGGTTCTGCCAGGCGGGCATGATCTATCGTCCGATCCGGGAGCGGTCCGTCGACCACCTGATGGAGATGGCGGAGAAGCTGGTGAGCAGCACCGGCTACGACGAGATCTCGCTGATGAGCCTGTCCAGCGGCGACTACTCCTGCCTGCCCGAGCTGGCCCATAACATGGTTGAGCGATTCTCCGCCAAGCGGGTGAAGATCTCGCTGCCCTCCCAGCGCATCGACACGGTGCTGACGGACACGCTGAAGGAGACCCAGAAGGTGCGCAAGACCGCCCTGACGCTGGCCCCGGAAGCGGGCACCCAGCGCCTGCGGGACGTGATCAACAAGGGCGTGACCGAGGCGGACCTGATCCGGTCGGTCACGGACGCCTTCGAGCAGGGCTGGTCGGCGGTCAAGCTGTACTTCATGCTGGGCCTGCCCACGGAGACCGACGAGGACGTGCTCGGCATCGCCGATCTGGCTGAGAAGGTCCGGCGCTGCTACTTCTCCGTGCCCAAGGAGAAGCGGTCTCCCGGCCTGCGCATCACCGTCAGCTGCTCGGTGTTCGTGCCGAAGAACGACACGCCCTTCCAGTGGGCGCCGCAGCTGGACTATGATACCGTCGTCCATCGCCAGCAGCTGCTCCGTCAGGCCCTGAACAAGGTCAAGGGCGTGGATTTCAAGTACCACGCCCCGGACGTGAGCTACATCGAGGCCGTGTTCGCCCGGGGCGACCGCCGTCTGGGGGACGCCATGGAGCTGGCCTGGAAGCGCGGCTGCCGGTTCGACGGCTGGAGCGACCAGTTCCGCTACGACGTATGGCTCAAGGCCTTTGAGGACACCGGGCTGGACCCGGATTTCTACGCGGCGCGCCCCCGCCCGGTGGACGAGGTGTTCCCCTGGGACCACCTGGACTGCGGCGTAACGAAAAAATACCTGCTCAGGGAGTGGGAGAAGGCCCAGCGCGCCGAGTGCACCCACGACTGCCGAAAGGGCTGCACCGGCTGCGGCATGAAGCGCTACCCGGGCGCCTGCGCGGGAAAGACGCCGCCTGAGGAGATGCAATGAGGAGAGGAATGCCGCTATGAGGGCACTGATACGCTTTGGAAAGCAGCCGCGCCTGCGCTTTATATCCCATCTGGATCTCCAGCGCTTCTTCCAGCGGGCCGTGAACCGCACGGGGCTGCCCATCGCCTACACCCAGGGCTTCAATCCCCACCCGGTGATGTCCTTCGGCTCCGCGCTGGCGCTGGGTTGGACCAGTGAATACGAGGTCATCGACATCAAGCTGAGCGCGCCCATGGGGCGAAAGCGCACGGAGGACGCCGTGCGGGCCGCCCTGCCGGAGGATCTGCCGGTGCTGGAGGTCCGGATGGTGGACGACAGGCATCCCGCGCCGATGGCGCAGGTATGTCAGGCAGAGTACAAAATTGAGCTGACGGGGGAGAGCGCCTCCGCCGTGATCGACAGCATCGGCGCCTTCATGGAACGGGAGACCGTCGCCGCGGTCAAGAAGACGAAGTCCGGCGAGAAGGAGATCAACGCCCGCCCGCTGGTCATCGATTTGAAGCCGGAATCGAACGGCCTTACCGCGCGGCTCATGCTGACGGAGAGGGATTCCATCAAGCCGGACCTGCTGATCGCGCTGCTTTCGGACATGGCTGGGGTCGAACCGCCGGAGGCCCGGATCCACCGCACGCTCCTGTTGGGTGAGGACGCGGAGGGCCGCCTCAGGCCGCTGATGGAGCTGTAGTGGATATGAGCCAAACGCTGTTGATGGAAAGCCTGCTTGGGCAGACCCGCCTCGCGGTGATCGAGGACGGAGAGGTCTGCGAGCTGTACGTGCGCCGGCCGGATTCCGAAAACCTGTCGGGCAACATCTACCTCGGCAGGGTGGAAAACGTGCTCCCGGGCATGAACGCCGCCTTCGTGGACATCGGCCGGGACAAGAACGGCTTCCTCTCCGCTGCAAGGCTTCCCTCGGAGGTCCAGGGCGACAGGACCCTCGCCGAGCGGGCGAAGAAGCGGCGGATCGAATCCGTAGCCAGGCCGGGCAGGAGCATCCTCGTCCAGGTCCTCAAGTCCGAGGGCGGGGCGAAGGGGCCACAGCTGTCCTGCAATATCTCGCTGCCGGGCCGGCTGATGGTGCTTCTGGACGGCGTGCCCTACGCGGGCGTGTCCAGGAAGATTGAGGATCCCGGAGAGCGGGAGCGCCTGCGGCAGCTTGGACGGGAGTTGACCGAGGGCAAGGACCTGGGTGTCATCCTGCGGACCGCGGCCAATGGGGCGTCGGAATCGGCGCTGGTCGAAGAATTCACACGGCTGTCCGAACGGCTCGACGAGCTTCACCGCGCGGCGGAGCATGCCGCGGCGCCAAGGCTGATCCATGACGACAACGCCCTGGAGCTCAAAGCCGTCCGGGACAGGCTCAAGGACGGTGTGGACGTCCTCTGGGCCGAGGGAGAACCCCTGTACCGTCGCCTGAAGGCGTTGGCGGAGGAGCACGCGCCGGATTACGCCGAGCGCGTCAGGCTCCACGACGGCGCGACGCCCCTGTTCGACCTCTACAGCGTGGACACCGCCGTGGACAAAGCCCTGCAAAAATACGTCTGGCTGAAGGACGGCGGGTCTCTGGTGATCGAGGAGACCGAGGCATTGACCGTCGTCGACGTCAACACCGGAAAGAACGTGGGGAAGAGGTCCGCTGAGGAGACGGTCTTCAAGACGAATTGCCTGGCGGCGCGGGAATTGATGCGCCAGCTTCGCCTGCGGGACATCGCGGGCATCGTGATCGTGGACTTCATCGACATGGCGTCGGAGGACCACAAGAGCGCCGTGCTGGAGGAGCTGCGCGGTTGCGCGGCCCGGGACGGGAACCGCACCCGGGTGCTCGGCTTTACCGGCCTCGGCCTTGTGGAGCTGACCCGCAAGCGCGAGCGCCTGCCTCTCAAGCGGCAGCTGATGCACACCTGCTCGGACTGCGGCGGCAACGGCGTCGTCCCATCCCACGAGACCACGGCCCGCCGCGCCGTGCGGGAGCTCTGGCGGCGCAGGCGCGGGGGCAATGAAGGCCCGCTGCTCGTGGAAGCCGCCCCGCAGGTGGTTTCCCGGCTCAAGGCCATTGGTGCCTCAAAGGGCGGGTCGACTTACGCCCGGCCCGATGAATCACTGAAAGCCGACGAATTCCGCGTCTCTCCCGTGGACGCCAACGCGCTGCCCGAGGGCTGCGCGACACTGAAACAGAGGGAGTGCCTATGAAAGAGAGAATCATCGTTCCCGAGAGCGAGATGCTGCGCCAGAGGGAATTCATGCGCCTGGTGGAAAAGCTGGAGCAGCGGCCCCGGTCCTATCACATCGTATCGATGGGTTGCCAGATGAACGAGCGGGATTCCGAGTCCATCGCGGGCATGCTGGAGCAGATGGGCATGGCCCACCAGCCGGTGCGCGAGCAGGCCGACCTGATCCTCTACAATACCTGCTGCGTGCGGGAAAATGCCGAGAACAAGGCACTGGGCAACGTCATATGGCTCAAGGAGCTGAAAAAGGACAAGCCGGAGCTGATGATCTGCGTGGGCGGCTGCATGACCCAGGAAAAGGGCATGGCTCCGATGATGAAAAAGCGCTATCCCTTCATCGACCTGGTCTACGGCACCCACAATATGTACAAGCTGCCGGAATACATCTACCGCGTGCTGACGGAAAAGCACCCTGTGGTGGAGGTCATGGACATCGACGGCGAGGTGGTGGAGGGTCTGCCGGAGAAGCGGGCGAACCATTTCAACGCCTTCGTGAACATCATGTACGGCTGCGACAACTTCTGCACCTACTGCATCGTGCCCTATGTGCGCGGCCGGGAGCGCTCCCGCGAGCCGGAGGCCGTCATCGCGGAGTGCGTGCGGCTCCAGGACGAGGGCGCCCGGGAGATCATGCTGCTGGGGCAGAACGTCAACTCCTACCGCGGCGGCGGGGCGGAGTTCGCGGAGCTGCTCTACCGCATCGACCGGCTGGGCATTCCCCGCATACGGTTCATGACCTCGCACCCAAAGGATCTCTCGGACGAGCTGATCCAGGCCTTCGGCGAACTCAAGCACCTGATGCCCCAGCTGCATCTGCCGGTGCAGGCGGGCAGCGACGAGATCCTGCGCCGCATGAACCGCCATTACACCCGCGAACACTACCTGGGGCTGGTCAAAAAGCTGCGGAGCGTATGCCCGGACATCGGCCTGACCAGCGATATCATCGTCGGCTTCCCCGGGGAGACGCTGGAGCAGTTCGAGGAGACCCTGTCGCTGGTGCGCGAGGTGCGCTTCGACGCGGCCTACACCTTTATCTTCTCCCCGCGCACGGGCACGCGGGCCACGGCGCTTCCCGACGACACGCCCTATGAGGTCAAGAGCGAGCGCATCCAGCGGCTGATCGACCTGCAGCAGGCGATTTCCCTGGAAGCCCTCGAGGCTCAGGTGGGGAAGCGGGAGACCGTGCTGGTCGAATCCGTCTCCACCCGGGACGCCGGCTCCGTGGGCGGCAAGACGCCGCGGGGACACATGGTCAACTTCCCCGGCGGGCCGGAATTAATCGGGAGCTTTGCGGAAGTGGAGATCACCTCTGCCGGGCGCAACACGCTGCGCGGCAGGAGAATCGCAACGGAGGAATAATCACATGGACAAGGTATTTGAAAAGACCCGCGAGCTGGGCCAGGCCCTGCTCGAGAGCGAAGCCTATCGCAAGATGAAGGACGCCGAGGACAAGGCCATGGGCAACGCGGAGGCGGCTTCGCTGATGGCCAGCTTCCTCGAGAAGCGCGGCGAGCTCCAGGCGATGATGCAGTCCGAGAACCCGGATCCCGGCGCCCTGAAGCGGCTGTCCGACGAGATGGACGGCTTTCAGGAGCGGCTCCAGATGATAGATGACATCGTCGCGCTGAACGACGCCCGCAACGACTTCAACAGCCTGATCGGGCAGATCAACCAGGTGCTCCAGTTTATCGTCACCGGGCGGATGGACGAGCCCTCCGGCGGCTGCTCCGGCAACTGCGGCAGCTGCTCCGGCTGCAACTGATTCCCGGCGAACGCCCCGTTCGCTTGACCAAAAGTATTCGCCGATTTACGGATTCGAGGTGAGGTTTTCCATGCCCATCACGCCGATGATGCAGCAATACCTGAACACCAAGGAGCAGTACCCCAACACCATACTGTTTTACAGGCTGGGGGACTTCTACGAGATGTTCTTTGACGACGCCAAGCTCGTCTCCCGGGAGCTGGAGCTGACGCTGACCGGCAAGGACTGCGGCCTTTCCGAGCGCGCGCCGATGTGCGGCGTGCCCTATCACGCGGTGGATACCTACCTGCAAAAGCTGATCGAGAAGGGCTACAAGGTGGCCATCTGCGAGCAGATGGAGGATCCCGCCACGGCCAAGGGGCTCGTGAAGCGGGAGGTCATCCGCGTGGTGACGCCGGGCACCGTCATCGAGAGCAGCATGCTGGAGGACCGCAAAGCGAACTACATCGCCTCGCTGTGCCTGCGCAAGAACCAGGCGGGCGTCGCCTTTTGCGACGTTTCCACCGGCGAATTCTGCCTGTTCCAGGTCCAGGACGCCCGGTCGAACCTCGCCGACGAGCTGGCGCGCCTGGCCCCCAGCGAGATCATCGCCAACGACACCCGCGCCCTGGCCGAATTCGAGCCGGACGGCGCCGCGAAGGCCGAACAGCTAGACGAGGAACAGTACGGCTATGCCGTCGCCTCCAGAGTGCTGACGGCCCACTTCTCAAAGAGCATCGCCGAGATGGGCTTTGACGGCCAGCGGCTTGCGGTATGCGCCGCCGGCGCGCTGCTCAGCTACTTGACCCAGACCCAGAAGAACGCCCTGAGCCACATCATGACCGCGAAGCCCTACGAGAGCATGCGGTATATGGCGCTGGACAAGGCGGCCCTGCGGAACCTGGAATTGCTTGAAACCACCCGCGGCAAGAGTCGGAAGGGCTCCCTGCTGTGGATACTGGACGAGACCCGCACCGCCATGGGCAGCCGCCTGATGCGGGCGTGGATCGAGCGCCCCCTCAAGGAGAAGGACCAGATCGAACGCCGGCTGGACGCGGTGGAGCAGCTGATCCAAAACCCGATGGCCGCGGACAGCCTGCGCCAGCTGTTCGACAGCGTATACGACGTGGAGCGGCTGTTGAGCCGCATCGCCTACGACGCGATCAACGCCCGGGACTGCCTGGCGCTGGTGGCGACGCTGGAGTGCATTCCGCTGATTAAGGATTATGGAAAGGCCTTTGACGCGCCTTTGATCCGGGACACATTGGACGATCTGGACCCGATGACGGAGATGACCGACACCCTCCGGCGGGCAATCTCGCCGGACGCGCCGATTTCCGTGCGGGACGGCGGCATGATCCGGGAGGGCTACAACGCCGAGCTGGACGAGCTGCGCCAGATCGGGACCCACGGCAAGGAATACCTTGCGGGGCTCGAGGCCCGCGAGCGGGAGCGCACCGGCATCAAGAACCTGAAGATCGGCTACAACCGGGTCTTCGGCTATTACATCGAGGTCACCAAGTCCTTCTACGATCAGGTGCCCTATGACTACGTGCGTAAGCAGACCCTCGCGAACGCGGAGCGCTTCATCACAGAGGAACTCAAGAACCTGGAGAGCCGCATCCTCGGCGCCGAGGAGAACGCCATGCGGCTGGAGTACTCGCTGTTCTGCGAGCTCCGGGAGCTGCTCAAGCAGCACCTGCCCGAGCTCCAAAGCACCGTGTCCGGGCTCAAGACGCTGGATGTGCTGCTCGCCCTCGCCAAGGCGGCTTCCGACTACGGCTACGTCCGGCCCGCCATCAACGACGAGGGCCGCTATCAAATCGAAGACGGCCGGCACCCGGTGGTGGAGGCTTCCATCGGCCGGGAGCGCTTCGTTCCCAATGACACCAGCCTTACCGCCGACGAGCGGGTGATGATCATCACAGGCCCGAACATGGCGGGCAAATCCACTTACATGCGCCAGGTGGCCCTGATCGTGCTGATGGCCCACATGGGCTCCTTCGTGCCCGCCGCCTCCGCGGATATCGCCATCACGGACCGCATATTCACGCGCATCGGCGCCTCCGACGACCTGTACGGCGGCCAGTCCACCTTCATGGTGGAGATGACCGAGATGGCGACCATCCTGAAGTTCGCCACGCCCAAGAGCCTGCTGATCCTGGACGAGGTGGGGCGGGGGACCTCCACCTTCGACGGCCTGTCCATCGCCTGGGCGGCGGTGGAGTACATCGCCGGGGAAAAGTGCGGCGCGCGGACGCTGTTCGCCACCCACTATCATGAGCTTTCGGAGCTGGAGGGACAGCTTGCCGGAGTGGTCAACTTCCGAATCACCGCCAAGGAACAGGGTGAAGACGTGATCTTCCTCAGGAAGATCGTCCGGGGCGGCGCGGACCGCAGCTACGGCGTGTCGGTGGCTCGCCTGGCGGGCCTTCCCAAGTCTCTGATCGCCCGGGCCCGGCAGATCATGGCGCGGCTGGAGGTGGACGACCAGCAGCGGGGGAACCTGGGGCAGAACATACTGGACGACCACAAGGCGAAGGACCGCCAGCTGGGCATGCTGGATTTCCAGCCCATGGAGCTCGTGCAGGAGATCGCCGGGCTGGACGTGGTCAGCATGACGCCCATCGACGCGTTGAACAAGCTGTTTGAGCTGAACGAGAAGGCCAAACGCATTTGAGTGTATTGGCGGTTGCCGATGGTCTCATATCCGGCGACCGCCGGGTTGAATCCCACGATTTGTTTGAGTCATACGGGAGGGAAATATGCCTATTCGGATACTGGACGCCGCGACCATCGGAAGGATCGCCGCCGGCGAGGTGGTGGAACGCCCCAGCTCCGTGGTGAAGGAGCTGATGGAGAACGCCATTGACGCCGGTTCCACCGCCATCACCGTGGAGATCAAGGGCGGCGGCATCGACTACCTGCGCGTCACCGACAACGGATGCGGCATCGAGCCGGGGCAGGTGCGCCTGGCCTTTGAAAACCACGCCACCTCCAAGCTGCAAAGCGCGGAACAGCTGGATGACATCCGCACGCTGGGCTTCCGCGGAGAGGCGCTGCCCTCCATCGCGTCGGTCTCCCACGTGGAGATGACCACCCGTGCCAGGGGACAGGACACCGGCGTTAAGCTGAACATCGACGGCGGCAAGGACCTGCGGGTCAAGGAGACCGGCTGCCCCGAGGGGACCACCTTTATCATGAAGGACCTCTTCTACAACCTGCCGGTGCGCCGGGCGTTCCTGAAGAAGCCGAACTACGAGGGCGGCCTCGTGGGAGACGCCGTGGCACGCATGATCCTGGGCAACCCCGGCGTCGCGGTGAGGTACATCAACAACGGCAACAACGTCTACCACAGCTTTGGCGACGGCAAGCTGCGACACGCGGTGTTCGCGGTCTACGGAAAGCCCACCGCGGAGCAGATGGTGGAGGTGGACGCCAGCGAAGGCGGCACTCGCGTCTATGGTTTGATCGGCGTGGGGGAGCTTGCCAAGGCAACGCGCGCCCATCAGGCGTTTTTCATCAACGGGCGCTCCGTGCGCTGCCCGCTGCTGTCCAGGGCGCTTGAGGAGGTGTGCAGGAGCCGCGTGACCATCGGCATGTATCCGATGTGCGCGCTGAACCTCGTGATTCCGCCCACCAGCGTCAATGTGAACGTCCATCCCAACAAGCTGGAGGTCCGCTTCAAGGACGAGATCATGATGCGCTCCGTCGCGGAGCGCCTGCTGGCGCAAGCCTTCGAGGGTGAGCACGTCCTCACGCTGGACGGAACCAGCACCGATCGCAGACCTGTGGAGCGCGTATCCAGCGTACGGGAAATCGTTCCGCTGCCGTCATACCAGACCAGGGAATTGACATCGAGCGCGGCAAAAACTGAAGATGTAGAGTCAAAAATAGATATCAACAATGAGAAACAGACCAATATTCCGCTCGACAGCGCTCACGTAGATTCAAAGCCAAATATCGTTTCTTCTGCCGTGCCTTCGCCTGAACAAGAGGCTTACGACACAGGAAAGGCGAAAAATGCCGCTGATGATACCTCGCAGCCGGGTGTGAAACCAGTTGAAGATACTGGCGCTGCTTCAAATTTCACCTCGACAAAGCCTGCCACACGTGGCGCGGCCAAGCCAGTTCAATTGGATGTGTTCCGCCAGACAATGCGGGAAGAAATGCAGCGGCTTGGCGGCGCCTCCGATGGAACGCTGAGGGAAGGACGCTATGATCTGCCTCTGGACAACCGTAGATCCGAAATCAAAGGCGAAGAAAAGACCGAAGTCGCCTCTATGGAACTGCATGTACCCGAAGATTTGCCGGCAAAAGGAACCGCTTCTATGCCCGTGGGCTATCGGGTCATCGGCGTCCTGTTCAACACGTATATATTGATCGAAGCCAACGACTCGCTGGTCATGATCGACCAGCACGCCGCCCATGAGCGACTCCAATACGAGAAGTTCATGGCCCAGCTGGAGGCGGGTAGGGGCTCCCAGCAGCTGCTCACGCCGCTGATCGTGCGCCTGAGCGCCCGGGAACTGGCCCTGATCCAGGAGAATACCGAAGTTTTGAAGGATGCCGGCTACGACGTGGAGCCCTTCGGCGAGCAGGACATCCAGGTTCGCGCCGTGCCGTTCATACTCGGCCGCGCGGAGCTGAGGCCAGCGTTCATGGACACCATCAACGCGCTGTACCGCATCCGCAACGCGACGATCGATGATCGGCGCGCGGAGGTCATGCAGATGGCCTGCAAGAGCGCTGTAAAGGGCGGCGACCCGCTGAGCGAAGCGGAGATCGCGTCGCTGATCAACCAGATGCTCGAGACCGGAGCGCCGCCGACCTGCCCCCACGGACGCCCGGTGATGAAGTCCGTATCCCGGCGGGAGCTTGAAAAGCTGTTCAAACGAATCCAATGAAGAACGCCATGGAAAAGACGATCCTGCCCGTGGTTGCGGGGCCCACGGCTTCGGGAAAGACGGCCTGCGCTGTGGCGCTGTGCAAGCTGATCGGCGGAGAGGTGATCTCCGCGGATTCCATGCAGATCTACTCCGGCATGTCGATCCTCTCGGCGATGCCGGGGCCAGAGGAGACCAAGGGCGTGCCGCACCACCTGATGGGTTGTGTGGATCCCGGCACGAAGTTCTCGGCGGACGCCTATCGGGAGGCTGCAAAAGCCTGCATCGAGGAGGTCCGAGGCAGGGGCTGTGTTCCCGTGCTGTGCGGCGGCACGGGACTGTACATCGATGCCGTGACCCGGCCCATGAGCTTCTCTCAGCAGAGCGATGAAGCCCTGCACCGGGAATTGATCGATCTCGCGGCAGAGCCCGACGGAAGGACGCGGCTCCATGCCATGCTCAGCGAGGTGGACCCGGAATCGGCCCGCAGGCTCCACGAAAACGACGTGCGCCGCGTGGCCCGGGCGATCGAGATCTACCGCCTCACCGGCATAACGCAGACGGAGCACACCCGGCTGGATCGGGCGCGGGAGGGGGATTACCGCGAGGTACTGTTCGCACTGGACTGGCCCCGGGACGCCCTATACAGCCGCATCGACGCCCGCGTGGAGGAAATGCTGCGCGCGGGACTGGTGGACGAGGTCAAGGCGCTGATGGCCGACGAAGCCAGCCATCCCACGGCTTGCCAGGCCATCGGCTACAAGGAGATTGCCGAGGCGCTCAACGGCGAAACCTCAATGGAGCGCGCCGTTTGGCGCACAAAGCAGGCGACGCGCAACCTGGCCAAGCGGCAGCTGACCTGGTTCCGGCGCGACCCAAGGGTCATCTGGCTGGACGCCGTGGGCAAAACCGCCGAGGAACTGGCTGAACAGATGCGGGATCTGCTGGTCGAGCGCTTCGGCAGTCAGTATTTCGGAAATCGTGACAATGAAGATATTTGATAATCGAAGAGAAGCCGCCCGAGGACGGCAAAAAATCGCGGCCATCCCGTTGATCCTGGCACTCGCGCTGTGCCTCGCGGGCTGTCGTCCGCTGGTTAGCGACGCGCCAAAGGTCATCTCCGTCTATGCGACCTTCTATCCGATCTATACGCTGACGGATGCCGTCATTCGGGAGGTTCCGGACGCGGAGCTGCACTGCCTGGTCCAGCCGCAGGACGGCTGTCTGCGGAACTACCAGCTCTCGGATTGGGACCTTTACCTGCTGGCTGCCGGCGCTGACGCCGTGGTCATGGGCGGCAGGGGCCTCGAGAGCTTCGAGAGCGCGCTGTTCAACTGGGGCGATCGCGGTCCCGCGGTATCGGCGGTGCTGTACAACCTGGAGCTCTACAACCAGCAGGACGCCGCGAACGGCGAGCAGGAATCCCACCTGAGCGGCGCAAACCCGCATCTGTACATGTCTTTGGAAGGCGCCGCGCAGATCATAGACAGCCTTTACGCGACGCTTCTCTCGCTGGATCCGGACTATGGCGAGCTGTACGCGAAGAACGCGGAAGCCGCCAGGGCCCGGTTGTCCGCGCTGCTCGAGGAGCAGCGTACAGCGCTCGCGCCGCTTGCCGGCAGACGCGTGATCCTGATGAATGAAGCGCTGATCTACGCGGCGCAGGACTACGGCCTCACAGCGGCGGATTGGATCGACCGGGAGAGCGGCGAGGGCATGGGCGACCGGGAAATCGAAGCGCTCCTGGAGCGGCTGAGCGACGCGGAAGCAAAGGTCGTCCTGATCGAGCGGCAGGCCCCGCAGGCGCTCGTGGAGGCGCTGGAAGGCGCGGGCTTCGCAGTGGCGCGGCTGGACGTGATGTCCACGCATCGAGAAGGCGAAGGCTTCGACACATATCTGGAAATTCAGCGCGCGAACGCGCAGAGCATCCTTGCGGCATTTGACCGCGCGGACGGCCTGGAGGGTGAAGATTGAAGCAGGTAACCATTTATACGGACGGCGCGTGCTCCGGCAATCCCGGACCGGGCGGCTGGGGCGCTATACTGATGTTCAAGGACAAAAAGCTGGAGATCTCAGGCTACGAGGCGCACACCACCAATAACCGCATGGAACTGATGGCACCCATCCAGGCCCTTGCGAGGCTCAAGGAGCCCTGTGAGGTCAACGTGTACTCCGACAGCGCCTATCTGGTCAATGCCTTTCAGAAGCACTGGCTGGACAGCTGGCAGCGCCGGAACTGGATCAAGAGCGACAAGAAGCCCGTCGAAAACCAGGACCTCTGGCAGGAGCTATTGAAGTTCACGGCGGTGCACAGCATTCACTGGATCAAGGTGAAAGGCCACGCCGACAATCCCTACAACAATCGATGCGACGAGCTGGCCACCGGTGAAATCAAGCAGCATCACATCAGAATCTGAATGAATTGATCGCCGCACAGCCCCTTAAGGCCCGGAGTTGAATAAAAACTGCGCGGAGAATCGGCTTGGTTGACAGCCGGTTCTCCGCGCAGTTCTGGTATTCTGATTGAGAATACGGGTACTTTGGTGGCGCCGATTCAGTCGAACGCACCATTACCAAATCCACCAATCAGAATGAGGATTCCTCAGTCGTCCCGCGAGTCCTCCGGCGAATCCTCGCGCAGATGGACTTTTTGCGCGGCCATCCGCCGCCGATCGTCGGACATGGCGGCATAGTGCTTGCGCGTGGTGTTGACGTCGCTGTGGCCCAGCACATCCGCCACCAGGTAGATGTCGCCGGTCTCGTGGTAAAGATTGGTGCCGAAGGTACTGCGCAGCTTGTGGGGACTGAGATGCTTCTTCAGCGGCGCGGCCAGCGTGGCGTATTTCTTGACCATCATCTGCACGGCGCGGACGGAGATGCGCTTGTTCTGCAGCGACAAAAACAGAGCGTCCTCGCTGCCGGGCAGCGCGGTCATCTCACGGCGCAGCTTCAAATAATCCTTCAAGACGTCGGCAACCTCGTCCGGAAAGTACAGTATGGCCTGGTTGCCGCCCTTGCGCGTTACGAGAAAGGCGTTCAGGGAGAAGTCAATATCGTCGATATTGATGCCCACCAACTCGCTGACGCGGATCCCGGTGCCCAAAAACAGGGTCAGAATGGCCAAATCCCGGGCTTTTGTATGGTCATTGTACTTTTTCTGGCGCTCCGACAGCTTGTCGCCGGATTCCACCAGGTCCAGCATGCGCGCGACTTCGTCGATCTCCAGGCGAATGATCGGCTTCTGCCTGCGCTTGGGCATGTCCACCAGCGCGGCAGGGTCGGCGTCGATATAGCCGTTCTTATACAGGAATTTGTAAAAACTGCGTAAAGATGACAACTTGCGCATTTTGCCCAAATTCTCGTTGGAATATTCAACATCATCCTTGACGTAAAGGCCGAGGTAGTCCAGGTACATGTAGATGTCCCGGGAGGTAACCTTGCTGAGATCGGCGGCATCGAGTTCGAAGGGCGCCTTGCCGGAGAACCTCGGGTGTTCGGACGTCAGGTAGCTGAAGAACAGCTTGAGGTCGCACGCGTAGGCGTAGCGCGTCAGAGGCTGCGTGGTTGAATCAATGGCGTTGATAAAGTCAAAGCAGACGCCAGGCAATTCACGAAGTATGGAGCGCGTCAGCAGTTGAAGCTCCTTGGCGCGTTCTTCGGCGTAAGCGGGCATTGTGGGCTGTCCTCCCGGCCAAACAGGCCATATCTTTTCGCAAAAGCTGCCTTTTGCGCATAGTTAAATGAAGCGATAAGGTGCCGGCGCGATCATTCCCCAAGCTGCCGAGCGCCGGCAATCGGCTTGCCCAAGGCGGGCCCTATTCCTCTTTGAAGCAGTCGAACGGCGTGTCCTCTTCGGCGATCTCCCTGAGATCCTGCCGTAGCTGTTCGTATGTCTCTGTGGCAGTGCCGTCTTCGATGATCTCATCGATCTCGATGGCCCTGTAATCCGCGCCGGTCTTCAGGCATTCCATGCAGTTGTCGCAGATCTTGTCCGGGTTCAGGTCGCAGCGGTTGCATTCTCCGCAATCGTCGCAGACCTTGTTCTCATCGAGCACGCAGTATTTCGTCATAGGATCAATGCCTCCCCTGACGGCCCCCGTCAGTCCTCCACGACCACCTGGTGGCTCAGCTTGTTCACAGAGCGCTTCACGGCATCCTTGCTGGTGCCCCAGGGCTTGTCCTGGTTGCGATAGTCAAACTTGTTGGTGAACCATTCCAACTCGCCGGAGAGCCGTTCGAAGTTCTTCACCTCGAGCTCCGTCAGCGTGTCCACGAATCTCTTCAGGACCTCACCGGACAGATGCTTCGGCGCCATCTCCAGCGCCTGGGCGTAATGCTTCAAGCACATGCCCTTCGACTCGGAAAACACCTTCGGAAACTCCGCCTCATGCTTGTACATGTACAGCAGCGTGTAGACATAGCGCTCCATGTTCTGGCTGAGGCGCTCGCACAGCAGGCACCGGGTCTCCAGGTCGCGCACCTCGCCGGCGGCCTCCGCGAGCCCCGCGCCCTTCTGTCCGCCCAGCCGCTTGAAGATCGGCTTTCCGGCCTCCGCGGCCGCGGCGTCCCTCGCGCGCTTGGCGTTTTCCCGGAGCGTATCGATGGTTTCCTTCATATATGTATGGGTCATCAGCGCCAGACCCAGGCGATTGCCCGCGTCATACATCATCTTGAAGTGCCCTGCGCAGAAGCCCTTCTTGTTGACCTCGATGCGCTGGCTCGGCTCCATCACCGATTCACCGAGAAAATAGTCCACGCTGGACGCTTCGACCTTCGTGTTCAAAAGGCACAGCGGGCATTCGCAGTCCTGCCTGTAGCTCTCCCAAATCGGCGCGGTATCGATGTGCTGCTTCATGGCGTTCACGCTCCCTGCCCTTTATTTTAGCAGATTTTTCGGCAAAGCACAATCACTTTATGCCTTCTGCTTGAAGGCATGTCGGCACTTGCCGCAGGTGACCGTCACCTCGCCCACCTTTCTGGGCAGGCGCAGCAGCGCGTGGCACTCCGGACACTTGAAATACTTGTATTTGCGCATGTTCTTCGTGCGATTGATGAACTGCTGAACGCTGGCCCTCGCCTTGCGCCAGGCCTCCGTAAACTTCACGTTCTCCTGATAGCGCTTCTCCAGGTTCCTGGACAGCATGCGCCAAAGGCAGATGATATAACACGCCAGGCCGATCAGGTTCAGCAGGCCGAAGCGCAGCAGGCTCCCCAGCATGGAGAGCACCACACCGCCGATCAACAATGCCAGCGACAGTTCGTCCGCGCCGCGGCGGCCGGTCATCAGCTTCCTGAATCCTTCCCTGAGCTTCTGCATAAAGGACATTTTAAACCCTCCTGTTTAATTGGTTTCCCGGAAATTCAACTAAAGGCTGTCCAGGGCGTCTCGGCGCATCAGCGCCATCCGCCGTAGAAGCCGCCGCCTCCGCAGCAGTTGCACAGCAGATTGCACAGCAGGTTGATGGCGCAGCAGCTGAGCAGCGGGCTCCCGCAGAGCACGGTGGGCATTCCAAAGCCCCTCGCCGCGCCGTTGGTTTGATAGAAGTTCGCGCCGCCCTCCAGCCGGCTCAGCAGCGCCCGGTATTCAAAGCTGCTGGGATCCATGCTGACGGCCTGGCGCGCGTAGTTCAGCGCCGCGACCCGGTTGCCCAGGCCCAGGCTGGCCTCGCCGCAGAGGTAGTACCACTCGGCGTTTCGCTCGGAGATATCCTCCAGCACGTGCATGGCCTCCTGGAAATGCCCTGCGCGAATGTAGTTCCGAACGGCCTGCATGCGTGGATTGGCATTGGCGGAGCCGCCATAGCCCGCGCCGTAGCCGGCATTGTAGCCGCCCGCCCCGTAGCCGCCGTAGCCATACCTGCCGCTGCCGCCATAGCCGGTCGAGCTGCCATAGCTGCCGGACGCCCCGCCGCGGCGCATCTTCATGATCGTCGTATAGGCGTCGTTGATCTGCTTCATGTGCGCCTCGGCATCAGCGGAGCCGTTGTTGACGTCCGGGTGGTATTTCTTGGCCAGCGCGCGATAGGCCTTCTTGACTTCCTCGTCCGTGGCCTCCGGCGAAATGCCCAGCACGCGATAGGGATCCTGCATTATTTTGCTCCTTTTTTCTGCTCGCGGCGCCTTTGCAGCAGCGCGTATTTGCTCCACACGCCGGAATACAGCACGTTGCAGAGTATGTCGTAGTCCTGGACGATCGGCAGCGTCTCAAAGGCTTCGGCGGCATCCGCCAGCATCATCGACATCGCGGATCGGCAGATTTCTTCGTAGTCGTCGCGGTCCCTGAGGGGCTTGAGGGCGTTGAATCGCCCCTTGCGCACGTCCTCCGGCAGGTCCTCGTAGGCGTCCATGAAGTAGACGAACCGCCCGAGCCCGTCTCCGACGGTCCGCAGGGTCTCGGTCCACTCTCCGCCCTGCGGCCAGGCAAACAGCTCGCCCAGCAGCCGCCCCGTGGCGTTGACTGGCAGATCGATCTCCATCTTCTGTGCCCGCTCGAATACGTGAACCTCCTCGAGCCAGCTTTCGATCGCTCGGCACTTGTCGGACCATGCCTTTCGCACGCGCTCGTAAGCGCTCCTCAGCAGGCCGCTCTCCGCCGCGTACAGCAGGTTTCGGTCATCCTCCCAATTGTCGAGGCACTTGTAGTAGGCCAGCGCGAGGTTCATGTCCGAGACGTAATCCATCACCGGAGAGAGGACATAGTCGTGGGCTTTGGCGGGGTGCGCGACGCAGCGCTCCCTGCCCTGCTTTTCCTCAGGCTCATAGAGCGCGTTGAGCAAAAGCGCCAGGAATGTCATGTCATAGCTGATGGTGACGCTCCCCTTCAGCCCGTGGCGCTGTCGCAGCGTCCGGCACAGCCCACAGTAGGCGGCCCGAAAGCGCTGCTGTCGCTCCTTGGGAAGCGTCTCAGGGTTTGTGATGATATAGCCGAACAAGCGCGCACCTCCCAGCAACAGCATCATTATAACCCGCCATTGTTAACATAACATCAACGCGGACTTGCCCGCCATAAAATAACCGCGATTTAGCACATTAGCGGCTTGTCGTGTCCGCAAAGTCCGGCCGAACGCCAGATTTCAATTTGTAAACATATTAATAATATTGCAGTTATATTACAACCACAGAACAAAAGAGCAGACTTTGGTCTGTTATGCGCCGCGGTCTGCTCTCTTATGTATGTATATTGCGAATAATAGCGTTCAGCCCTTGCGATGCAGCCCGAGTCCGACGATCATGTCCACGACGGTCTCCGCGCCGAGCAGCTCCACGCCCTCCGGCGCGCGAAGGTTGCGCAGGTTATATTTGGGAACCACGATGTGGTCAAACCCCAGGCGCGCGCACTCGAGCACGCGCCGTTCCGCCTGGCTGATGGCGCGCACCTCACCCGCAAGGCCCACCTCGCCCATCACGGCCCAGTTTCCGCTGATGGGACGATTCCTGTGGGAGGAAGCGATGGCCGCGCAGAGGGCGAGGTCCGCGGCAGGCTCCGTCAGGGACATGCCGCCGGCGATGTTGATGTACACATCCTGGTCGTACAGTCTGAGGCCCACGCGCTTTTCGAGCACGGCGAGCAGCAGCGCCAGCCTGCCCTGGTCCACGCCGCTGGCCATTCGCCTGGGGTTGCCGAACACCGTGGTGGCAACCAGCGCCTGGACGTCGGTCAAAAGGGGCCGCGAGCCCTCCATTGCGCACATGACCACGGAGCCGCTGGCATCGTGGGCCCGTTCGGACAGCAGAGCCTCGCTGGCGTTCTCCACCTCCATCATGCCCCTGTCGGACATCTCGAACATACCCAGTTCGTTCACGGAGCCGAAGCGGTTCTTCACGGCCCTCAACAGCCGGTACTGGTGCTGCCGGTCACCCTCGAAGTACAGCACGGCATCCACCATGTGCTCCAGGATTCGGGGGCCCGCGATGGCGCCCTCCTTGGTCACGTGCCCCACCAGGAACACGCTGCAACCGCTGGTCTTGGCCAGGCGCATCAGCATCGAAGCCGACTCCCTCACCTGGGAAACGCTGCCCGGCGCGCTGGCTATCTCCGGCCGGTACATGGTCTGAATGGAGTCCACCACCATCACGGACGGTGACAGCTCCTGCATACGCCGCTCAACGGTGTTCATGTCGTTTTCCGACAGCACGTAGAAGCCGGAGCCCGACGCGCCAAGCCTGCGCGCCCGCATCTTGATCTGGCGGGCGGATTCCTCGCCGGACACGTAGAGCACGCAGGCGCCGTCTGCGGCCATGTTGGCACACAGCTGAGTCAGCAGCGTGGATTTGCCGATGCCGGGGTCTCCGCCCACCAGCACCAGAGAGCCGTCCACCACGCCGCCGCCGAGCACGCGGTCCAATTCGCCGATGCCGCTGCTATGGCGCTCCACGTTCTCATCCGGGATATCCTGCACCCGCACCGCGGCGGCGTCGCTGCCCGGCGCGCGCTTCATCTTTTTCTCGTCCAGGCGAGACGGCGGAGCCGCCTCCTGCTCCACCAGCGTATTCCAGCTGCCGCAATCGGGGCACTTTCCGAGCCATCTGGGCGTCTCGTAGCCACACTCGCTGCAAACATAAGTCGTCTTTGCCTTTGCCAAGGGTTATTTCCTCCACTATCAAGCGTTTCTTAATTTGATTCTCGCCGTGCTGCGCAACTCGCTTCGCTCCCTTGCCCGGCGACCCGGAAAACCTGCGGTTTTCCTAATCATTATACCATCTTTTGCCGCCAGTGGGTAGTTCAGAGCGGAGTTTGTTTACCTGTTTTTATTGAATTTGATCGCGTACCGACTTGCCAGAATTACAAATTCAAACTATAATATAATTTGAGTTTTCATGCGAGGAGACGCCCATGCCGGATACAGAGCAGAAAAAGAAGCGCAGCATTCCCATACCGAAGCCGGATTCACCGGGTTCGGAGGATGTCTTGCGCGATGAAACGGGTCTGTATGGCGATGAGGCGGACATCCCCACCGTAAAGCCTAAGAAAAAGAAGGCAAAGGCTTCCGCAAGCGGCAAGGCGGACAAAAAGAACGGCAAAAAAAGCGTAGCCCACGGCACAGAGCTGCCCCGCGTCGCGCCGAAGAAGAAAAAGAAGAAGCACCGCGCCCGCAAGGTCTATCGGACGCTGTTCGACATCATGAGCGCCACCGGCAACGACAGCTTCTTCAAGCCCATCCGCCTCTTTGGCCGCGAGATCCGCTTCTGGCCGCTGATCGTGCTGGCCGCCATCGCGATCCTGGCCGGCGGCGTCATGCTGAACAACAGCAACCTGGAGATCAACGAGCAGACCGTCACCGTGGTCGGGCTTCCCCAGGAGATGGAGGGCTACCGCATCGTGGTGCTCTCCGACATGAACGCCAGGAGCTTTGGCGACGAGCAGAGCCTGCTGCTCAGGACGCTGAATGGCCTGAAGTACGACGCCATATTCTGCCTGGGCGACATGGTGGGAAAGAGCGGCAACGCACAACCCTTCTGGGAGTTCATCGAGGGGCTGCGCAACCCGGAAAAGGTCTACTTCATCTGCGGCGACAGCGACCCGGGCCCCTATGTCAAGAGCGCCCGGGCCACCGAAGGCATCCTCTCGCAGCTGATCCTGGAGGATTGGATACTCGGCGCGGTGGAGCGGGGCGCGAATTACGTGGACGCGCCGGTGTGCGTGACCATCAAGAACTCCAACCTGTGGATCTCCCCCACCTCTATGCTGAACCTGGAGGCCACCTCCACCCTGGAGACGTGGCAGGCCCAGACCGAGCAGGAGGAGGACGGCGTGCGTTCCGGCATTCGCGGCGACTACAACACGCTGCCCATCACCAGCTATCGCACGCGGCTGGCCCAACAGCTCTACGATGCCCAGCGGACCATGAGCGCGTCGGACATTCACATCTCCCTGTCCCACGAGGTGCCCTCCGATTCCTACATCTACACCTCCGAGGAACACTCGTCAGACGACGGCCGCTATCTTCCCTCGCCGGAGCTGGTCCTCGCCGGGCACTACTGCGGCGGTGTCTGGCGGCTCCCATTCCTTGGGGCCTTCTACGTTCCGGACAGCACGCTGGAACGCGGCGGCTGGTTCCCGCGCCAGGAGGAGGTTTCCGGCCTGGAGACCGTCGGCGAGACCCAGGTGTTCATCACCCGCGGGCTTTCCACCAGCGCCTCCGCGCCGCTGATGCCCTTCCGGCTTTTCAACTCGCCGGAGATCGCCGTGCTGACGCTCACCTCCACGCTGCCGGAGAACATACTCGACGCGGCCTCGTGATTTCAGATGAGTTTCGACGTGATCCTGTGGAACCTGTCGATAACGAAACAATCGTTTCCCCAATCATGGACAACTCAAACATTTTCCGCACTGCCTGTCGGTGCGGTTTTTTATGTCACTTCATCAATTATTGCTGCTTTTCAGTGACCTCAAGCGCGGCCCTGCGGCTGTGGCGTCAGGCATCGACGGCGGTTCCGGCATAGATCGAGTAGCGTTCGCTCATAATAATACCATTGCGCGGCGTTCTGCGCCGTACTATGCTGAAATCGAGGTGTCGCGCCGTGGAACAGTCCTGGGAACAGCTCGCCCGAGCCGAGCTGTCGGAGATCCTTTCCGAGAACGAGGAGCGCTTCAAGGCGCTGCTGAACGAGGGCGTCAATTCCGACGCGCAGTTCAGACCCTTTCACATGGCCGGGACGCGGCTGTGCGCCATCTACATCGAAGGTATGGCTGACGACAGGAAGATCAGCGAATTTGTACTGCGGGCCTGTGCCGCGGGCAATGTCGAAGAGGGTGCACGTATCGACGCCGCCTGCCTGATGGAAAACATCCTTGAATCAGCCCAATGTCGCGCCGAAAACCGGGTTGAGAAGGTGCTGGAGGATGTGGTCAGCGGCATGACGGCGGTGCTCATCGACGGCTGCGGCGAAGCCGTGGTGCTGGAGACCCGGGGCTACCCCTCCCGGCAGGTGGGACGAACCACCAACGAGTCGGTGGTCATCGGGGCGCAGGAGGGCTTTGTCGAAAGCCTGCGCACCAACATGACCCTGCTGCGCCGCTACGTACAGTCCCCGCGGCTGATCACGGAATGCCTCTCCGTGGGCACGGAGCTGCCCTGCCGGGTCTGCATGGCGTATCTGGCAGGGACCGCCGACGAGAAGCTGGTTGACGAGGTCAGAAGGCGCCTGAAGCGCATCGACACACCGTCGGTCCAGGGACTCGGCGCGGTACAGCAGCTGATCGAGGACAACCCCTGGTCGCTCGTGCCCCAGCTCCTGCAAACCGAGCGCCCGGATCGCGCCGCATCCTGCGTCATCGACGGACAGGTGGCGATCCTGGCGGACAATTCCCCCTATGCCCTGGTCGCGCCGGTCACGCTGTTTCACCAGCTTCACGCCTCCGACGACTCCTTTTCCCGGTGGCAGTACGGCAGCTTTCTGCGCCTCGTGCGGCTGTTCGGTATACTGATCTCCATATTCCTGCCGGGCATGTACCTAGCGCTGACCGACTACCACATGCACCTCCTGCCCATGAGCCTGCTGGGCTCGATTGCCGAAGCGCGTGCCAATGTCCCCTTCCCTATCCTGGTCGAAATACTGATCATGGAGTTCTCGTTCTACCTGATCAATGAGGCCGGGACCCGCATTCCCCAGCAGATCGGCTCGGCCCTGGGCATCGTCGGAGCGCTGATCCTCGGGCAGGCAGCGGTCTCCGCCTCCATCATCAGCCCGATCCTGATCATCATCGTGGCCATTACCGGCCTTGGAAACTATGCCATCCCGGACTACGGATTCGGCCTGGGGCTGGTCATCTGCCGGCTGTTCGTGATCGCCTGCGGATCGCTGCTGGGGCTCTACGGCGTCTGCCTGGCGGCATTCTGCATGCTCGCGAGCCTCTGCGCCCTGCGCTCCGTGGGATGCCCCTATCTTGCGCCGGTGGCCCCGAAGCGGCCCCATAACCCGGACATACTCCTCCGGCTGCCCCTGCGGATGCAGCGCGCCATGAGGGGCAGCTGGCTGTACGGAAGGAGGACCTGAGTGTGAAGCTGACCATATCCGAGACGCCCGCCTGCGCCGCGCTGTGCGCAGCCGTGACGGCAAGGCTGTTCCTGAGCCTCACGCTCGACAGTCCTACGACCCACAACGGCGCTTGGCTCTCGGCGCTGCTGGCCGGGGCGGCGGCTGTGCCCTTGGTGCTCCTGCTCGGTTGCGGTAAAAGCCATTCCGCCCACCAAGTCTCCCGGATCACGATGATCGCTTTCATGATGGCGGCAGTGCTGGACGCCTCCGAGGCAATGCGGTGCGTCACCCGATCCGCTGGCTTCCTTGCGCTGGACGATACCCGGCCGCTGTTTTTGCTGCTTCCCGTCGCCCTGGCGATGCTCTGGTGTGTGGGCAAAAATGGGGACGCCATAGGGTTCGCGGCGTCGGTTTGGATCAGGGTCTTTCCGCTGCTGCTGGCGGTCGTGGTGCTGATGCAGGCGCGCCACCTGCGCCTCAGCTGGGTCTTTCCCCTGCTGGGCAGCGGCCTCGGCGCGATTGGTGCTGGCGCCATGCGGGCAGCCGGCGGCGCCGCGGCGCTCTGCGGCGCGCTGTTGTTTACAGAAGGTGATAAAGAGCCACGCCGCACCGCGGGCGTCCTGGCGATCGCCGCCGCTGTCGCCGCGCTGTTGATCGGTTTTCAGCTGATGATGCTTCCCACCCGAAGCGCTGCCTCCCTGTCCTGGATCGACCGCCTGGACGGCCTGATCACCAACGGCCGGGCACCGCTGTACCTTCAATTGCCGATGATGGTCCTCTGGTTCGCGGCCCTGTTTCACCTGCTGGCGTGGGACTGCTTCCTCTCCGGCGCGCTGCTTCAGCGCTGTGTGCCCGGCCTGAACGGGCGGTTATGCGTCCTGATCGCCGTACTGACGGCTTCCCTGCTCACCGGCGTCGTAGAGTCCCTGGGGCCGCTGTACGATTGGCGCTGGACGATCCTGCTGGCCGCGGCAGCGCTGAACCTGCTGCCCTTTCGCGCAAAAGGAGGCCGCGCATGCGTCGATTCCCGCTGATCCTTCTGCTCATCGCCCTCTGCGTCATCCTGTCCGGCTGCGCCTTTCGCCCGGAGGTGGAGAACCAGGCCTACGTCCTCGTTCTCGGGATCGAACGCGGTGAGGACGGGCAGCTGGAGCTGACCGCAAAGATTCCCAAGATCGGAAAAAGCACGGACGGCAAAGCGGAGGGCGGCGCGGCGAGCCCCTACCAGACGTTCACAGCGCAGGGGAGCACCTGGTCGAACGCACTGGAGAACCTGCAGTGGGTCACGCCGAGGGAGCTCAATCTGAGCCACGTGAAGCTGCTGGTCGTTTCGGACGCCCTGGCATCTGAGGTCCGCTTTTCCGATATGATCCGCGATATCTCGGAAACGCCCCACCTCTACACCACGGCCCACTTCGCCGTATGCGACGGTGATGTCAGCGCCTTCGTAGAGGCCCAACAGCCAGTTATCGGCACGCGCCTCTCCTCGGATATCGATGCCGCCATGCGCCACTACGCCGCGCACGGCTATATACCCGAAAGCCTTCTCGCCGAAATCTACTGCGCCTCCGGATCCTTCTACTCCGACCCCGTCGCCGCGCGCTGCTCTATGGATGGCGATGAAGCGGCGAAACCCGCCTCGCTGGTTGTGGCGCCGGATACCGCTTTCTCCGACGCGCCGAAGGAGGTCCCCCAGCGCTTCGGCGGATGCGCGGTATTTTCCCATGGCGCGCTGGCCCTGAACCTCGGCATACGGGAGACACAGCTGTTGAGCCTGGCCCTGGGCAACTCAGACGCCCTCGAATTGGACCGGGATGGCGTTCCCTGCGCGCTCAGGCTCGAGGGCAGGCCGAAGCTGAAGGTCGAAATACAGTATGGCGCGGTGACCGTTCACCTCGACATGCGCTTCAGCTGCCTGAACAGCCTGGATCGCTTTGACGCGCAGGCGGCATCTGAGCAGCTTGCGAACGAATATGAGGCCCTGATTCAGCGCTGCCAGGCCGCCGGCGTGGAGCCCTTCGGATTCGCCACGGTCGCGGCGCGACGCTTCCTGACGAACGCGGATTGGATCGAATTTGACTGGCCGGCCCGCTTTGCGCAGGCGCGCGCGGATGTGAGCATCTCCATCCTCCCGGGCATCTGAAGGCAGGCGCCGCTTCAAGGAATGAGTCGCGCCTTTTCCGGCTCATTCAGCCTCGTTTCTGGTTGCTATCCTGAATTATGTATGCTATAATAATTTCCGGAAGCGCGCCATCGCGAGGACGAGGCGCATTTGGAGGCGTTCCGAAGCGGCAGCGTCCGCGTCGGGCGCGATCAAGAGGAGGCAAGTGCATGTATTGCGTAAAGCGTATCACCGAGGACATGTATTGGGTGGGCGGCAGCGACAGGCGCCTGGCGCTGTTTGAGAACGTCTATCCCATTTCCAATGGCGTTTCCTACAATGCCTATCTGGTGCTGGACGAGCAGACCGTGCTGTTTGATACCGTTGACAAGAGCGTCAGCGAGATCTTCTTTGAGAACCTCGCCCATCTTCTGGGCGAGCGCAAGCTGGACTACGTGGTCGTGAACCACATGGAGCCCGACCACGCCGCCACGCTGAGCGAGCTGGTGCTGCGCTACCCCGACGTCAAAATCGTCTGCAACGCCAAGACGCTGACGATGATCAAGAATTACTTCACCTTTGACGTGGAAGGCCGCGTGACCCTGGTCAAGGAAAAGGACACCCTCACCACCGGCCGCCACACCTACACCTTCGTGATGGCGCCGATGGTGCACTGGCCCGAGGTCATGGTCTCCTACGACATTACGGACAAGATCCTGTATTCCGCGGACGCCTTCGGCACCTTCGGCGCCCTGAACGGCAACATCTTCGCCGACGAGGTGAACTTCAAGGAGGAGTGTCTCGACGAGGCCCGCCGCTACTACACCAACATCGTGGGCAAGTACGGCACCCAGGTTCAGGCGCTGCTGAAGAAGGCCTCCGCCATCGAGATCGAAATGGTGTGCCCGCTGCACGGGCCCGTGTGGCGCAAGGACATTGCCTGGTTCATCGACAAGTACCAGAAGTGGAGCACCTATACGCCCGAGGAGGACGCCGTGATGGTGGCCTACGCCTCCGTATACGGCCATACGGAGAATGTGGCGAACATCATCGCCAGCAAGCTGGCGGACGCCGGCGTGCGCAACATCAAGGTCTACGACGTCTCCGTGACCCATCCCTCCGTCATTGTGTCCGAAGCCTTCCGCGTCAGCCACATCGTGTTCGCCTCCACCACGTACAACGCGGGCATCTTCGTGAACATGGAGAACGCCCTGCATGACATCGTGGCCCACAACCTGCAGAACCGCACCATCGCCATCGTGGAAAACGGCAGCTGGGCCCCCACCGCCGGCGGCCTGATGCGCGAATTGCTCTCGCGGCTGAAGAATTGCACCCTCCTGGACGAAGGCATCACCATCAAGTCTGCCCTGAAGGAGTCGCAGCTGGACGACGTGGACGCGCTGGTGAACGCCATCGTGGACACCATGCCGAAGCCCGAGGTCATCGAGCACAAGCCCAGCGAGGTGGTCGAGCCCAACGCCATGTTCAAGCTGAGCTACGGCCTGTTCGTGCTGACCGCAAAGGACGGCAAGAAGGACAACGGCTGCATCATCAACACTGCCCAGCAGGTCACGAGCCAGCCCAACCGCATCTCCATCTGCGTCAACAAAAACAACTTCACCCACGACATGATCGTCAAGACCGGCGAGTTCAACGTGAACATCCTCTCCCAGGACGCCACCTTCGACATCTTCAAGTGGTACGGCTTCCAGTCCGGCCGCGATACCGAGAAGATCCAGGGAGAAAAGATGCCCCGGTCCCGCAACGGCATCGTGTACCTCGAGGGCTGCACCAACAGCTTCATCTCCGGCAAGGTGGTCGAGATGCACGACTATGGCACCCACACGATGTTCGTAGCCGACGTCACCGAGGCCCGCGTGTTCAACAACGTGCCCTCCGTGACCTACGCCTATTACTTCGCCAACATCAAGTCCAAGCCCGCCGCCAAGCCCGCCGAGAAGAAGGCTGGCTGGGTGTGCAAGATCTGCGGCTATGTGTATGAGGGTGAGGACCTGCCTGCGGACTTCATCTGCCCGCTGTGCAAGCATCCCGCCTCCGATTTCGAGAAGCTGAAATAAGCCGCTCCTCAACGGAAAAGCGCGCCAGTGCCCGCTCGGGCCTGGCGCGCTTATTAATTCCGCACATCATAAGAGAGTGGATCGCTTTTGTGACAGCATGCGACGCCGGCAGCCCGTGCCTGGACTGCCGGCGTCTTGATTCATATTTCAGCTGGATCTCCAATCACACTGGCCGCGGCGCTTTGGCCGGCCAGCGCGCCGGTGGAAAAGGCGATCTGGAGGTTAAATCCGCCGGTAGTGGCGTCCACATCCAGAAGCTCCCCCGCCAGGTAAAGTCCCGGGACCTTCTTGGATTCCAGCGTGGAAGGATTGACGTCCTTGACGCTCACGCCGCCCCGGGTGATGATGGCTTCCTCGAAGCCCCGCAGCTTCTTCGGGTGCAGCGGCAGCGCCTTCAGCACCTGCCGCAGCGCGGCGCGCTGCTCGCCCGTCACGCTGTTGACCGGCTGGGCCGCGGACATTCCCGCCAGCCGAAGCAGCTGCTCAGCCAGGCTGTGCGGCGCGAGTCCGTCCATCACGGTGATCAATTGCTTTCGGGACATCTCCTTGAAATCCCGCAGCAGGCGCGCGTCCAGCGTCTGCTCGTCCAGCGCGGGCTTGAGGTCGATCTCGAGACGAACGTCGTCGAGGTCTTCCGGCAGCAGGCTGGAAAGCGTGAGGACCAGAGGCCCGGAGATGCCGAAGTGGGTAAAGAGCATCTCGCCCAACTCGGAGTAGATCCGTTTCTCCTTCTTTGGGCCGCGCACATAGGCGCTCAGCCGCACGTTCCTGAGGGAAAGCCCCGACAGCATGCCCGGCCAGCTCTCAGTCGTTTCAACGGGCACCAGAGCGGGCAGCGGCTTGCTGATGCCGTGCCCGGCGGACTCTGCCATGCGGTGACCGTCTCCGGTGGAGCCCGTCGACGGGTAGCTCAGACCGCCGGTGGCCAGCACAACCGCCTCTGCTCGAACACACTCCTCATTCTCCAGCCGGACGCCGCGGCAGGCATCCCCTTCGATCAGCAGGGACGCCACCCGGGTATTCAGCCGGACTTCCACGCCCGCGTGATCCAATGCCCGCTTCAGAGCACCGATGATGTCGCTGGATTTGTCTGACTGGGGAAACACGCGGTTGCCGCGCTCCACCTTCAGGGGCACGCCCTGGTTCTCGATGAGTTCCATCATGCCCTGGTTGTCCAGCAGGGCAAAGGCCGCGTACATAAAGCGCGGATTGCGGAATATGTTGCGCTGGAACTGCTCCATGTCGGCGTTGTTGGTCAGGTTGCAGCGCCCCTTGCCGGTGATGTAGAGCTTTTTGCCCAGCTTTTCGTTCCGCTCCAGGAGCAGCACGCGAGCGCCGGCGCGGGCCGCATAAAGCGCCGCGAGCATTCCGGCAGCGCCGCCTCCGATGACGATGATTCTTCCGTCCCCCATGTTTTCCTCTCCGCTATTCGCTGGTCTTGGCCAGGTACACGTCGTACTTGCCCCAGATGTCCTCCATCTGTTCGAAGTACTGGGACACCTCGTGCCGCCTGCGCTGTCCCAGCGCCACGATCAGCGCGTTGATCAGGGACAGGGGCGCGGCGAAGGAATCCACGAAGGAGGACATGTCGCTCTTGGCCATCAAGCAGGTGTCCGCCGTGGCGTGCAGCGGCGACAGCGGGCCATCGGTGATGGCGATCAGCGAAGCGCCGCGGGAACGCGCGAACTCCATCGCCTCGATGGAGCGGGAGGTATACCTGGGAAAGGAGATGCCGATCAGCAGGTCGCCCTCTCCGATGCGCGCCAGCTGCTCAAACACGTCGCTGACGCCGGAGGTGACCACCGAGACGTTGGAGAAGATGAAGCGCAGATAGTGCCCGAAGAACTCCGCGATCGGCGCGGAGGCGCGAAGACCAAGAACATAGATATTCCGCGCTGCGATGATCTTTTCGATGGCTTCCTCAAAGGCGTCGATGTCCATCTCGTCCAGCGTCGAGCGAATGTTCTGGATATCGGCCTTGAGCACCTTGTTCAGCACCTGCGCATGATCCATGTCGGAGGTCATCTCAAAGCGCTGGGATGCCGTCAAGCGGTGGCGGATCAGCTCCTGTAGCGCCTTTTGCAGGTGAGGATAGCCGTTATAGCCCAGCGCCGCGGCAAAGCGAACCACCGTGGACTCCGAAACGCCCACGTATTCTCCCAGCTTTGAAGCGGTCATGAACACGACCTTGTCGTAATGCGTCACGATGCACTCGGCGATACGCCGATGACTTTTTGAAAGTTTTTTTCCGCTGTGATTCAATCGCTGAATCAACTCCTGGGCATTGTCCAAGGAAGCGCCCCCTCTCGAATTATGCTGAAATTGGAATTGATATATTGCAATTATACCCCATCGTGCATGAATTTGCAACCTGAGTATGCAAATTTTTGAATTATTTACTTTTCATGGCATCATTTTCAGTGGTATCACCAAAGGTTTTCCGACGATTGCCCGCAGGTTGTTCATGCATAATGAGTTGAAGGCTTATGCAAATATGCATTCTGGCTTTACGGGCATGTTTTTTCGCTCGGCCACATAGATTATTGCCGTGAGAGCTGCGGGAGGTGATCGCATGGTTCGTATCAAGGTCGTCAAGGCGTCCAGGCTGCTGTTGGCCGCCTCCATACTGGCCCTGTTGGCAGTGCTTGCCCTGCTCGGCGCGCGGCTGCTGGCTGACCGCCGGCAGCCGGCCGTCAGTCCGTCTGCAAACCTGGTGTACCAAAACGAAGGCGACGAGGCAAAGACCGATTCGGTCTTTGCCTCGTCCAATCAATCCGCAAGCGCACAGTTCTCCCTCGATCCCGAACCGATCACCATCGAGGTGATTTCCGAGACGCCGCAGACAGAACCGTTTCGCGTGTTGATCTACCACACTCACACGCACGAGGCCTACGAGCAGGTCACCGAGGATCCCTACGAGGCCCTGGAGGCCTGGCGCACCACAGACGCGGATCACAGCGTGGTACGCGTGGGCACGGAGCTCGCCAAGCAGCTGGAGCACCTTGGGTTTCAGGTGGTACATGATACCACCGACCACGAGGGCAGGGAGCTCTCCACCGCTTACACCCGCTCCCTGGAAACCCTCGAAAGCTATCCTGAACCCTTTGACCTCTACATCGACCTGCACAGGGACGCCTTCGTTCAGGGCGAGGACGAGCCCTATGCCCTCTCGGACGGCGTGCCTTCCGCCCAACTGATGCTGCTCATCGGCAACGGAAAGGGCTTCGAGGTAAAGCCCTGGTATGCCCAGAACTACGCCTTCGCCCAGGTCCTGAGCGACCGCGTCAACCAACTGGAGCCGGGCATCTGCAAGCCGGTCATGGTCAAGGACGGCAGATACAACCAGAACATCGGCGTATTCTCCATTTTGGTGGAGGTGGGCCACAATCGGAATACGCTACAGGAGGCGCTGAACGCGGTGCCTGCGTTGGCAGGCGGCCTCTATTCGCTCCTGGTGGAAGCGCCGGACCCGGCGCTCACAGAGATGAAGGCAGCTTATGACCAGGAGCATGCCGCCTGACGCGAAACCGGGAGAATACAATGTTCAACAGTCATTGCCTCCATCTCCCCCTACACTCACTCGCATCAAAAAGACAAGCAGGCCGCCTCAAAAGATCATGGAGAGCTGCTCACTGCCCTCCGCCCGGACCGAAACAGCCTCGTTCTGCTCAAATCGAGCGTCATCCCCCCGAAGCCACGCCTCCGCTGCGGTCATGTCGGGCAGGATCAGGGGCATGCGGTCGTGTATGCGCCGGATCTGGCTGACAGGCGGCTGGGTGACGACGACGAACTCGCTGCCACGCTCCCCTATCCGATAGAGCCCGGCAAGGAAAAACAGACTGGAGTCCTTGATCCCGACGGCATACTTCTGGCCGTCTGCCCGCCGCCATTCATAATAGAGCGAAGCCGGCAGCGCGCAGCGCTGGCGCTTCTCGAGCCCCTTGAACATCGGCTTTTCCCCCAGTGTCTCCAGTCGGGCGTTGATGATCGCCTTCCCGGACTGCCCGCCAAAGCCCCAGCGCATGACCCGCGGGACGGCCCGGGAATCTTGCTCTATGATCGCAAGGGCATGGTCCCCGGGACTGACGTCGCCTGTGGCAACGCTCTCGCAGGCATCCTCCCAATCCAGGTATCCGTCAAAATCCAAAGCGTCGGATTCGATAAAATATCTGCCGCACATGCATTTGTCCCTCCTGTAACAAATAAGTAATATTACCGTCACTTAAATATCAAGCATCCTTTATTGCTTTTTCAATAAATATCAGATAGTATAACACCATAGGTAGTTAATTATACCAATGGTGATTGCATGAAATCAGTGAGATGCTTTATTGCCGACATGGACTCTGCTTTCGTCCGGCAGGTCTGCCGCGCCGTTTCCGATGCCCGGGACATCGATGTCGTCGGCGCCTGTCCCAACGGTCTGGTTGCCCTTCGGCAGATCGCCCTGCTGCAGCCCGACGTGGTCCTCGCGGACATTCAACTGCCGGAGCTCGACGGGATCTCTCTGCTGACGGAGACCCGCAGGCTGCGCAGGGTGCCCTCGGTCATCATCTGCACCCACTTTTATTCCGAATACAGCATGGAATGCGCCAGTCGATCCGGCAATGTCACTAAGATAGGGCAACGAGGGGCACGAACAAGCGAGTTCGTGCTCC
>JAUMVG010000030.1 GCA_030530315.1 Clostridia bacterium
TCGACAGGCTTGGGCTCCTCGGCAGGCTTGGCTTCCTCAGCCTTGGGCGCCTCGACGGGCTCGGCGGGCGCTTCTTCGGCTTCCACGGCTTCGGGGGCGGCTTCGACGCCGGTCACCTTGGCATACAGCTCCAGGTAGCGCTTCGCGGACTGATCCCAGCCGTACTGGCCGCTCATGGCGCGCTTGGCGAGGGTGACGAACACGTCGCGCTGGTCGTGGTAGATGCGCACGGCGTTCTCGATCACGTGGAGCATGTCGTGGGCGTTGTAGTAGAGGAAGGTGAAGCCGTTGCCATCGCCGGTGTACTCGTTGTAGGACAGCACGGTGTCGCGCAGGCCGCCGGTCTCGCGGGTGATGGGCAGCGTGCCGTAGCGCATGGAGATGAGCTGCGACAGGCCGCAGGGCTCAAACAGCGAGGGCATCAGGAACAGGTCCGCCGCCGCGTAAAGCTTGTGGGCCAGCACGTGGTTCATCTGGAAGTTCGCGGAAACCTGCTGCGGATACTTCCACTGGGCCCAGCTGAACAGATCCACATAGCGGCTCTCGCCCATGCCCAGCACCACCAGCTGTGCGCCGGTGTTCATGATCTCGGGCAGCACGCATTCCACCAGATCCAGGCCCTTCTGGCCGGACAGGCGGGTGATCATGGCGATCATAGGGATGCCCGCGTCCACGGTCAGGCCCAGCTCGCGCTGCAGCGCCAGCTTGTTCTCGACCTTCTGGTCGAAGGTCTCGGCGGTGTAGTTCTGCGCCAGCACCGGGTCCTTCTCCGGGTCGTAGTCGGTGGTGTCAATGCCATTGAGGATGCCGGTGAGGTGGTCGACGCGGCTGCGGAGCAGGCCGTCCAGGCGCTCGCCGTAGTAGGCGGTCTGGATCTCCTGGGAATAGGTGGGGCTGACGGTGGTGATCTCATCGGAGAACACGATGCCGCCCTTCATGCAGGAGCACATGCCGAAGAACTCCAGGGCGTCGCTGGTGTAGGCCAGGTTGCCCAGGTACAGCAGATCCTCGATGGTGTCGATGGGGAACAGGCCCTGGTACTGCAGGTTGTGGATGGTGTAGACCGTCTTCATGTTCTGGAACAGCTCCAGCTGCTTGTACTGCAGCTTGTACAGAACCGGGATCAGGCCGGTCTGCCAGTCGTTGCAGTGCAGCACATCAGGGATGAAGTCGATCTTTGCCAGGGACTCCATGACCGCGCGGCAGAAGAACGCGAAGCGCTCGCCCTCGTCGCCGCCCATGCCGTAGATGTAGTCCCGGCCGAAGTACTGCTCGTTATCGATGAAGTAGTACGTGATCCCGGCATACTCCAGGCTCTCGATGCCCACGTACTGCCGCCGCCAGCCGAGGTTGACGTAGAAGTACAGCACATGCTGCATCTTCGCGCGCCACTCCGGGCCGATGGCCTTGTACAGGGGCAGTATGACGCGCACGTCCTCGCCGGCCTTGAGGATCTCGCGGGGAAGCGCCCCGACCACGTCCGCCAGGCCGCCGGTCTTTACGAACGGCACGCATTCGGATGTAGCGAAAAGTATTTTCATGGTTTACCCTCCTGAAACCTTACAGGGTGATGTTCTTGCCAATGACGATCGGATACTGCTTCTGGCCGATCAGGCGGCTGTGGCTGCGGATGGTGACCGCCTTGTCGAAGATCACGTTCTCCAGCTCCACATCGTCCTCGATGTAGCCGTCCTGCATGATGACGCAGTTCTTCAGCTTCGCGCCCTTGGCCACGTTCACCCCGCGGAACAGCACGCAGTTCTCCACCTCGCCGTCGATCACGCAGCCGTCGGCGATCAGGGAGTTCTTCACCTTGGCGTTGCCGCGGTAGATGGTGGGCACGGAGTCGCGGGTCTTGGTGTAGACGGGGTTGCTGCCGAACAGCTCGTTGCGCACGCCGGGCTTGAGCAGGTCCATGTTGAAGTTGAAGTAGCCGCGGATGGTCTCGATGCGGCGATAGTAGCCCTTCTCCTCGAAGGCCATGATCTTCAGCGCGCCGGAATTGATGAACGGGCGCAGCACGTCGGCGTAGAGGTCGTGGGAGCCGTGGGAGATGACCTGGTCCACGATGTAGATCAGCATGGTGCGCTTGATCATCATCACGTTCAGGTACAGGTTGTCGTAGGAGGCCGCGTTGGGGTTGATCTCGATGTCCTTGACCACGTTGTTCACGTCCACGTTGAGGAAGCAGTGGTTGTTCTTCGAGGAGGAGGAGAACTCGGTGATCTCGGGGGTGGCCTTCTTGTACATCAGGGTGATGTCCGCGCCGGACTTGATGTGCTGCTGAATCATCGGCTCGAAGCTGGTGTTCATGATGTAATCGCTGTTGGTCAGGATCACATACTCCTGGCGGGAGCGGCGCAGGTAGTCAAAGTTCGCGCGCAGGGCATCCAGCACGCCGTTGTACTCGCCGCCATTTTCGCGGGTCAGGAACGGAGGCAGGATGAACAGGCCGTTGTTGCGGGTGTGCAGGTCCCAATCTTTACCGGAGCCCAGGTGATCCATCAGCGAGTGATAGTTCTTCTGGGCGATGATGCCCACGTTGCGGATATTGGAATTGACCAGGCTGGAAAGCGTAAAATCAATGATGCGATAGCGTCCGGCCACGGGGATGGCGGCGACCGCGCGCTGGCTGGTCAGCTCACGAAGGGTGAGGTCATCCTTTGAAGTATAGACAATGCCCATGACATCATTCATGATCAGGCGCCCTCCTTTCGGGAAATTTCATCCATGTCGACCTGAGCGCCCGCCTTCACGGCGTAGCCCTCCGGCAGCGTCGTGCTCTGGCCCACCAGGGCGATATCGCCCTCGGCTTCGCCGACCTGGCAGTTTTTGCCGATGACGCAGTTTTCGGAAATGATGCTGCGGCGAATCACCGCGCCGGACTCGATGCGGGTGCCGGGCATGATGACGCTGTCCTCGACGATGGCGCCCGCTTCCACGGTGACGCCGGCGAAGAGCACGCTGTCGCGCACGGTGCCGTCGATCTCGCAGCCCTCGGTGACCATGGAGTTCTGCACCACGGCATCGTCGGCGATGAAGTGGGGCGGCATGACCGGCGTGCGGGAGTAGATCTTCCAGCGGGGATCGGTCAGGTCGAACTCCGGCGGATCCTTCAGCAGGTCCATGTTGGCCTCCCAGAGGCTGGAGATGGTGCCGACATCCTTCCAGTAGCTGGTGAAGGCGTAGGCGTAGAGCTTCTTGCCGTCGCGCAGCAGGTTGGGGATGATGTTCTTGCCGAAGTCATTCTTGGAGTTGGGATCGGCGTTGTCGTCGGTGAGGTACTTCTTCATGATGTCCCAGGTGAAGATGTACACGCCCATGGAAGCCAGGTTGCTCTTGGGCTGCTTCGGCTTCTCCTCGAACTCGACGATGTTGTTCTCGGCATCCACGTTCATGATGCCGAAGGACGGGGCGACCTCCCACGGCACGGGGCGCACGGCGATGGTCACGTCAGCCTTGCGGTCGATGTGCTCCTGGAGCATCTGGTTGTAATCCATCTTGTAGATGTGGTCGCCGGAGAGCACCAGCACATATTCCGGATCAAACTGCTCGATGAAGCCGAAGTTCTGGAAGATGGCGTTTGCGGTGCCCTTGTACCACTCGCTGCTGTCGGCGGTGGCGTAGGGCGGCAGCACATAGACGCCGCCGTAGCTCAGGTCCAGGTCCCAGGTCTGGCCGGAGCCGATGTAGCTGTTCAGCTCCAGGGGACGATACTGCGTCAGGACGCCGACGGTGTCGATATTGGAATTGGTGCAGTTGGAAAGGGGAAAGTCAATGATGCGATACTTTCCGCCGAAGGGCACGGCAGGCTTTGCCATGACCTTTGTCAGAAGACCGAGGCGGCTGCCCTGGCCGCCGGCCAGAAGCATGGCGATGCACTTCTTTTTCTTCACGTTATCCCTACTTTCGTTGTTCTTGTGCCACGGGCATATTTATGCCCGTTACCAAATCATAATATAGTATACAACATCTTTTCAGAAAAATCTATAGTTTGACGCCCGTTTTTGATAATATTTTCTATTTTTTTGAGTTGCACAGCGCATAGGCGGCGTTCACGACCATGAATTCCTCGTCCGCGGGGATGACGTGCACCTCCACGGCGGATTCCGGCGCGGATATGAGCCGCTCGCCGACGCCGTTTTCGTTGGATTCCCCGTTGATGACCACGCCCATGTGGGCCATGCGCTCCAGGATCATCCAGCGCAGCGGCGCGTAGTTCTCGCCGATGCCGCCGGTGAAGGCCAGGGCGTCCAGCCCGCCCAGCTCCATCGTGTACGCGCCGATGTAGCGCAGGATGTGGGTGACCAGCACGTCCAGCGCCAGCTGGGCACGCGCGCTGCCCGCTCGGATGGCGGCGTCGATGTCCCGCAGGTCGCCGCTGGTGCCGGAGATGCCCTTCAGGCCGCCGTTCTTGCCGAGGCCCTCGTAGATCTCCTTTAGGGTCAGGCCCTGCTCCAGCAGGAAGGGCACGAGGTAGACATCCACATCCCCGGTGCGGCTGGCGTGGGGGATGCCCATTTGCAGAGAAAAGCCGAAGCTGTTGTCCACGCTCTTGCCGTCGAGTATGGCGCACAGGGAGGCGCTGCCGCCCAGGTGGCAGGAGACGATCCGCCGCCGGCCCGCGAGCTTCTGGGCGATGTATCCGTGGGACGCGCCGTGGTAGCCCATGCGCATGACGCCGTACTTCTCGTACCACTCGTAGGGCACGGGGAAGATGCGCCGCTCCATGGGAATGGTGCGGTGGAAGGCGGTCTCGAATACGCCCACCCGGGGCGCGTTTGGCAGCAGCTTCTCGAACACGCCGATGGCCTCGAGGTAGGGGCCGTTGTGGGCCGGGGCGACGGACAGGTAGGCCCGCATGCCGTCGAGGACCTCCTCCGTCAGGAAGTGGACGCCGTAGTGGTCCTTGGACAGCACGGTCTTGAAGCCGACGGCGTCGATGTCCCGGAGGCAGGCGATCGCGCCGCCCTCCGGGGCCGTCAGGGTGTCCAGAAAACGCTGGATGCCGGCGGTGTAGTCCGGGATGGAAAGGCCCTCCTGCCTGACGGAGAAGCCGCCGCAGCGGTAGTGGAAGATGGCGCTGTCGGAGCCGACGCGCTCCACCTTGCCCTCGGCCAGGGCAATGAGCGCGGGCATGTCCCACAGCTTGAACTTCAGGGAGGTGCTGCCCGCGTTGCAGATGAGTATGTTCATGGGATGCTCCTTTTCACCGGCGGCGCGCCGGACGAATGGCGGAACGGACGCGCTTTGCCGTGTTACTATCGTATAGTTTAACATAAACGACGACGGTTGTCCATACGAGGTGTAACAGTTTTTTATCAGACCGAAGAAATCCCCCGTCCGATTATTTCGGACAGGGGATAGGGAGAGCACGCAATTGGAATTACCGGTTCAGGGCGTCCAGCAGGGCGTTGATCTGTTCCTCGTTGACCTGCCCGCCGCTGAAGCTGAGGGCCGTGCGCAGGGGCATGTAGTTCAGCATGGCCGCGCCCATCTCGTCGCTGATGGCCTCCGAGGCCGCCGAGCTCGCTTCGTCGGGGTCAGGTGTGAGGGCGGAAGCGGCCTTGGCGATGAACGGCTTGAGGATCTCCGCCGCCTTGGGGTCGGCGAGGATGTCCATGAAGATGCTGTTCATGTCGTAGTGCTTCGGCAGGGAGACGGTGCCGGTGACGTCCACGGCGGCGCATACCGGCAGATCCCTGGAGGACGCGCCGACCTGGATGGTGTATCTGCCGGAGACAACGTGCCAGTCGTAGAGGGTCTCGTTCCAGTAGGCGAAGCTGCGCTTGTCCAGCGTGAAAGAGACGTCCTTGGCCTCGCCGGGCTCCAGGTGGACCTTTTCAAAGCCCTTGAGCTCGCGCACCGGGCGGAGGACATCCATCTCCGGGGCGGCCACGTACAGCTGGGCCACGGCCTTGCCCGCGCGGCTGCCGGTGTTCTTCACGGTCACGGTGGCCGTCAGCGCGCCGGTATCGTCGATGGCGTCGGCGCTGAGCCGCAGGTTGGAGTACTCGAAGGTGGTGTAGGACAGGCCGTGCCCGAAGGGGAACAGCACGTCCATCTCCTTGCGGTCGTAGTAGCGATAGCCCACGAACACGCCCTCGCGATACTCGGTGCGGTTGCCCTCGCCGCCGTAGTACAGGAAGCTGGGGTTGTCGGACAGCTTCTTCGGGAAGGTCTCCGCCAGGTGGCCGGAGGGGTTGGCGTCGCCAAACAGCACGCGCACGGTGGCGAGGCCCACGGCCTGGCCGCCTAGGTAGGCCTCCAGCACGCCCTTGACCTTGTCGAGCCAGGGCATTTCCACAGGGGAACCGTTGTGCAGCACCACCACGGTGTTCGGGTTGGCCTCGGCGACGGCCTCGATCAGCCGGTTCTGGCACTCGGGCATGCGCATGTGCCTGCGGTCGTAGCCCTCGGACTCATAGGCGTCCGGCAGGCCCGCGAACACCACGGCGATCCTGGCCTGCTTCGCGGCGGCGACGGCCTCGGCAATCTGCGCGTCGGAGGCCTCGTCCTTCGCGGCGCTGTAGCCCTGGGCGTAGGTCACCTTCAGACCCTGGGCCGCCTCGACGGCGCTGGTGGTCTTGAAGGCGTTGATGTGGCTGCTGCCGCCGCCCTGGTAGCGGGGCTTCGCGGCAAACTCGCCGATGAAGGCGATGTCGTCGTCCTTGCACAGGGGCAGTATGCCGCCCTCGTTCTTCAAAAGGACCATGCACTCCGCAGCGATTTGGGCGGAGAGCTCGTGCTGGGCTTCCTGATCCCAGGGCGTTTCGGGCTTTGCGTTTTCGGTGAAGCGGTACACGATGTTCAGGATGCGCTCGACGCACTTGTCCAGGTCGGCCTCGTCCAGCTTGCCGGACCGCACGGCCTCCACGATCTTCGCGTCGTTGACGCCGCCGGAGGAAGGCATCTCCAGGTCCATGCCGGCCAGGATGCCCAGCACGCGGTCGGCGGTGGCGCCCCAGTCGCTCATCACGTAGCCCTCGAAGCCCCACTCGTCGCGCAGCACGTCGGTGAGCAGCCATTTGTTCTCGGAGGCGTAGGTGCCGTTGATGCGGTTGTAGGAGCACATGACCGTCCAGGGCTGGGCCTCCTTGACGGAGATCTCAAAGGCGGGGAAGTAGATTTCCCGCAGGGTGCGCTCGTCGGCGTCGGAGGAGCTGCTCATGCGGCGATGCTCCTGGGAGTTGGCGGCGAAGTGCTTGATGGAGGTGCCCACGTTGCGGCTCTGCACGCCCTGGATGTAAGACGCGGACATCTTGCCGGCCAGGTAGGGGTCCTCGGAGAAATACTCGAAGTTCCGGCCGCACAGCGGAGAGCGCTTGATGTTCACCGCCGGACCCAGCACCACGGAGAGGTTCTCATGCTGGCAGGAATCGCCGATGGCCTCGCCCATGCCGCGGATCAGTTCCTTGTCGAAGGAGGCGGCGGTGGCGCAGGCGGCGGGAAAGCAGACGGCCTTGATGCTCTCGTTGACGCCCAGGTGGTCGGCCTTGTCGTCCTGCTTGCGCAAGCCGTGGGGGCCGTCGGAGACCATGGTCGCGGGGATGCCGAGGCGCTCCACGGGCTTGGTGTGCCAGAAGTCCAGGCCGGAGCACAGACCCGCCTTTTCCTCGAGGGTCATCTGGGAGACGAGGGCTTTGATGTCCATGGGAATCACTCCTTGCGTAGAATTTGGTGGGTGGGGGATATTCAACCGGGAAGCGGGCAGCCGGAACCGGTCGCCCGCGCCGTCATGGCATCAGCTTACCATAAAACACCGAAGATGTCCATGGCCTGCCCGATCAGTTTGCCTTCAGTTCGACGGTGGACAGGTCCCACTCCTCGTGGATCTTGGGCACGTCGGAGATCAGGCGCTTGGTGTAGGCGGCCTTGGGGTTGATGATGACTTCGTCCGCCTTGCCGAACTCCACGAACCTGCCGTGTTCCATGATGTACACGGTGTCGGAGATGTAGTAGGCCAGGCCGATGTCGTGGGTGATGAAGATGATGGTCATGCCGGTCTCGTCGCGCAGGTCCAGCAGCATGTCCAGGATCGTGGCGCGGGAGCAGGCGTCCACCATGCTGGTGGGCTCGTCGGCCAGCAGGATCTTCGGCTTGAGCAGGAAGATGCGGGCGATCATCAGGCGCTGCATCTGGCCGCCGGAGAGCTCGAAGGGATACTTGTTGGTCAGCTCCGCGAACTTCAGGTTCACAAAGGAGCAGGCCTCGGTCATCATCTCGATCTTCTTCTCCTTGGGCAGGTTCCTGCCGCCGCGCATGTTGATGCAGTCCAGCAGCACGGAGTCGATCTTGTGGAACACGTTGAAAGAGGAGAAGGGGTCCTGGAAGATGGCCTGGATGCCCTTCCAGTATTCGCGCTTCTTCGCGCCGGTGGAGATATCCCTGGGCTTGCCCATGAACTGGATGTCGCCCTCGGTGGCGTTCAGCAGGCCCAGCAGCATCTTGGAGAGGGTGGTCTTGCCGGAGCCGGATTCGCCCACGATGGAGACGAATTCGCCCACGTGGAAGTCAAAGTCCACGTGGTCCACGGCGACGGTCTTCTTTTCGCCCAGGCCGAAGACCTTCGTGACGCCGCGTCCCGACAGGCACATCGGGGCGTTGGTGAAGTCCTTCGCCGGCCTCGCTTTAGTCTCACTCATGGCTGTACACCTCCTTCAGTTCGTCCACGCCCATCAGGCAGCGGTACATGCGCGTCCCGCTGTCGCCGAAGAACTTCTCCGGGATGGAGGAGTAGCGGCACTCGGGCCTGGCGTACTTGCAGCGCTCCGCGAAGCGGCAGCCCTGGGGCGGCTTTTTCAGGTTCGGCGGCGTGCCGGGGATGGCCGTCAGCGTGGTGCCGCGGGTGCCCTCCTCGGGCACCAGTATGGAGCCCATCAGGCCGTGGGAGTAGGGGTGGGTCGGGTCGAAGACCATTTCCTTGGCGGTGCCCTTTTCCACGATCTGGCCCGCGTACATGACCATGATGTCGTCGGTCACGTTGTACAGCAGCGGCAGCTCGTGGGTGATGAACAGCATGGACTTGATGTAGCCCTTCTCCATCAGCTCGCGCATCATCTTGATGACCATCTTCTGGCTGGTGACGTCCAGCGCGGAGGAGGGCTCGTCGGCGATGAGCACCTTGGGGGAGAGGATGGTGGAGATGGCGATGACGGTGCGCTGCTTCATGCCGCCGGAGAGCTCCACCGCGTGCTTGTCCAGCACGGTCCTGGGCAGGCCCAGCTCGGCAAAGCGCTGCTCGGCGCGCTCCCGGATCTCCTTCTTCTGGGCCTTCGGGTCGTGCACCCGGATCCCGTCCTCCACGAAGCGGATGATCCGCTGGGTGGGGTTCAGGGCGTTCATGGCCGCCTGGGGAATGTAGGCGATCTCGGTGCCCAGGATGCTCTTGCGCACGGTGTCCGGGTCCATGCCGGAGATGTTCTTGCCGTCGATGATGATGTCCCCGCTGATGTAGTGCAGCGGCGGGAAATAGTAGCCCATCATGCTCAGCGCCAGCGTGGACTTGCCGCAGCCGGATTCGCCGGCGACGCCCAGGCTCTTGCCCTCTTCGATGTCAAAGGAGACGCCATCCACGGCATACACGTCCTCATGGAAGCGGGTGATATACTTGGTCTTGAGGTTCATGACCTCCAGTATCTTCTTTCCCATGGCTGCCTCCTTAGTCCCTCAGGGTGGGGTTGAACACCTGGTCGAGGCCGGTGTTCATCAGGTTCAGGGAGAACGAGATGAGGGTGATGGTCAGTATGACCGGGAAGTAGGCCCACCAGGAGCCGTTGGTGTGGGCGGAATAGAGCATGGCCCAGTTCATCATCAGGCCCAGCGTGGGCACTTCGGTGGTCCTCGGGCCCAGGCCCAGCAGCGACAGCTGCGCCTCGGCCAGTATGCCGGAGGAGACCTGGAGGATGAAGGCCATCACCACGTAGCTGGCGATATAGGGCAGGATGTCGGTGATGATGATCCGCACCAGGCTGTGGCCGGAGAGCTTGGACAGGTTCACGTGGTCGCGGTTGCGCAGCGATATGACCTGGGAGCGCACGGAACGGGTGGTCCAGGTCCAGCTGGTCAGGCCGATCACCAGGGCCACCACCGTGGCGCCGCGCTGCTCCTGGCCGATGGAATAGCTGATCAGGATCAGCAGCACGAAGCCGGGGATGACGGTGAAGATGTTGGTGATGAACATGATGATGTCATCCACGAGGCCGCCCACATAGCCGGACAGCAGGCCCAGCGTCAGGCCCACCAGCGTGGCCACCGCGCCGGCGATCAGGCCGATGATGATGGAGGTGCCCGCCGCGGAGACAAGCTCCTTCAGCACGTCTCGGCCGAAGTTGTCGGTGCCCAGGGGGAGGGCCTTCACGTTGGCCACCTGCCCGACGTTCACATAGTCGGTGGTGGTGATCTGGCCCTGCTCCTCCAGCTCGCCCGCGTCGTTCTTCTCGGCGATGATCAGCGTCTCGGAGGCGTTGATGCTGGCAATGGAATTGTTCAGGCGCTTGTAGTAGTTGCGCTTGGCCTGGGTCATGCCCTTGGGCTTGGCGGAGGGATCGTAGTTGGCCCACCAGAGCTCCAGCAGCGCGTCGGTGTCGGAGATGTCGAGGCCCTCGATATCGATGCCCATGGCGGTAAACCACTCCACCATGGCCACGCGGTCCTCGTCGCTCAGCAGCTTTGCGAGGCGCTTGTCCCCGGCGTCGGAGAGGCGCAGGGTCTCGGTGGGGGTCTTGGTGGCGTCATACAGGGAAACGTAGGTGCCGGGCTTGGCGAAGGTGCCCACGCCGATCATCTCCAGCGGGTTGCCGGGGTTGATCAGCGGGTAGACGATCATCGTGAGCAGTATCGCCACGAAGATCACAAAGCCCACCACGAACTTCGAGGAGTGGAAAACCTGTCTGAGTGTATTCTTCATCTTCTGCTCCTCCTTCCTCAGGCGTCGAACTGCGCGGCCTTTACGCGCGGGTCGATGAAGCCGTAGATGATGTCCAGCAGGAACGTGACCACCAGCACCATGAAGGTGATGATCAGCGTGGTGGCGGAGATCAGCGGGTAGTCCGCCGCCGTGACCGCCGAGTACATCGTGCTGCCCAGGCCGGGATAGCTGAAGATGATTTCGGCCACCAGCGCGCCGCCGATCATCGTGCCGATGGACAGCGCCAGGCCGGTCACCTGGGGCAGCATGGCGTTGCGGAAAACGTAGCCGACGATCTTGCGGTCCTTGATGCCCAGGAAGCGGGCGTACTTCACGTAATCCGCGTTCAGCTCATAGATGGACATGGATCGCATGCCCACCGCCTGGCCGCCGATGGAGACCAGCACGATGCTCCAGAAGGGCAGCTGGTAGTGGGTGATGACGGACTTGATGAAGCGCCAACTGAAGTTCGGGATCATGTCGAAGGCGTAGCCGCCTCCGATGGGTGCCACCTTCCAGTTCACGGCGAACAGCACCAGCAGTATGACCGCCATGCCGAAGGCGGGCACGTTGCTCATGAACAGCGCCACCGGCAAGCAGCACTTGTCAAAGCCCTTGCGTATATAGGCCGCCAGCGCGCCCAGCAGGTTGCCCAGCAGCCAGCCCACCAGGATCGCGGGCAGCTGCAGCGCGATGGTCCAGCCGATGGCGCTGGAGATGATGTCGCTGACCTTGCGGGGGTACTGGCTGAAGGAGGTGCCCAAGTCGCCGCGCAGCAGGTTCCTCACGAAGATGAAGAACTGGGTGATCATGGGCTTGTTGGTGCCGAACTCCTCTTCGTAGCGCTTGTAGATCTCCTGCACCGCGCTGGCGTCGGTCATGCCCTGGGCCATCTTGCCGGTGATGGCGGCCACGGGGTCAGCGGGCATCAGCCGCGGCAGTACGAAGTTCAGAATCACGGCGACGACCAGCGTGACCAGAAACCACACGATCTTCTTGCCGAAATATTTCTTGTAGCCTTTCATGAGGGGGTTCCTCCCTTGGTCCGATAATGAGGAAATAGGAATGAGGAATGAGGGACTGTGGCGCACGCGCCTTCCAAACCGCGCCGGCAGGCCCTTTGCAAGAAGCTGTGGGCCTTCAACGACAATCAGGAATTCGGAAGGATCGCAGCCGTCCATTCCTCATTCCTAATTCCTCATTCCCAATTGTTGTCAATGCTGCCCATCGCTGGGCGATCCTCATTGAAGACCGGCCATGCTCCGAGGTGGTCGAAGCATGGCCGGTGGCGTCATGCCTTGATCGGTGTCGCGGGGCCTTCAGGCCGCCGCCGTCCGATCATCAGCCGACAAGTTCGAGTTCGTACAGAGCGGCGATGCCGTAGCCGTCGGTGCAGTCAGCCGGCGGGATGTTGCGGCCGTCGTCGCCAGCCGGGAAGTTGGTCCAGACGGACTCGTTCACGGCGTGGAACAGGGAGGGACGATACATCAGGCTGAAGCTGGGAACCTCGGTCAGGTAGATCTTGGTCAGCTCGGTGTAGAGCGCCTTCAGTTCCTCGGTATCGGTGGTCAGCGGGATCTGCTTCAGCAGGGCGTCCGCCTCTTCATTCACATACTGGCCCCAGTTGCCGCTCCAGTTGTTCTCGACGCCGACGAACTCGCTGCCCATGAACTGGTTCGCGCGGGTCCAGGGGTTGGAGGGAGAGGCGGCCTCGGGAGACCACATGTAGATGGCGTACTCGGTCTGGCTGGGATTGGTGAACACGGTCTGATAGATGGACCACTCGGGATACAGGGTGGTGATCTCAATGCCGATGTTCTTGCCGGCGGCCGCGACCACTTCCATGGAGGCCTGCCAGTCGGTCCAGCCGTTGGGGCACACGGCGTTCAGGGAGATCTTCTCGCCGTTGTACTCGCGGATGCCGTCGTTGTCGGTATCGACCAGGCCAGCCTCGTCCAGCAGGGCGTTGGCACCGTCGATGTCGCTGCCGGCCCACTGCAGGTCGGCGACCTCATCGTGGTTGTACAGGGCCTGCTCGCCCTCGGTGGGGTTCATCAGGGAGCGGGGCACATCCGCGAAGGAGGGGCTCTGGTTGGTCATGGCGTTGGCGATGATGGTATCATAGTCAACGGCCATGGCGATGGCCTTGCGCAGCGCCGGGTTCTCGGCCAGCACGGGCAGGTTGAAGTTGTACCACGCGGTGGGCATGGTCAGGCAGACGCCGTAGGGCGCTTCCTCGTAGTAGGTGGAAATCGGCAGGCCGTCTTCCAGCCACAGGTTTTGCACGTTGCCGATGAACTGCTGGCAGACATCGACCTCGCCGGCCTTCAGGGCGTTCTCGCCCGCGGGGTTGTCGGCGTAGATGGTGTGCGCGATGTACTTCGGCACGGGCAGCGCGCCCCACATGGACTCATCCTGGCCCCAGTAGTTGTCATCGCGGATGAGGACAACCTTCTGGTCGTCGGAGTAGTACTTGGTGTAGGGGCCGGACCAGATGACGTCTTCACCGGCGTCATTCAGGATGGAGACGGCGTCGCCGCCATTGCGCTCGACCACGGTGTCGATCCACGCGGCCTGGGCGATGGGGGTGCCGGTCAGGAAGTCCAGAACCTTCAGGGGGTTCACGGGCTTGCCTTCATCATTCAGCTTGGCGTAGATGGTGACGTTCTTGCCGTCGGCCTCGATCTTGTCGACATAGGCCTGGAAGCCGGTACCGGTGGCATTGCCGATCTCAACGCCGATGTCGAAGGTGCGAACCACGTCCGCGCCGGTCACGTCGGAGCCGTCGCACCACTTGGCGGCGTCCTTGATGGACAGCGTCAGGGCGGTCATGTCCTCGTTCCACTCGTAGCCGTCGTTGGCCAGCAGGCCGATCATCTCGCCGTTCATGAAGTTGTACATGTACAGCGTCTCAAACATCAGCGTGCGGTAGCCGGACGCGCCGCCGGCGATGGCCATGGAGTTGTTCTGGTTGGTACCGATGATGTTCCAGCTGTTCACGGTGCCCCACTGCTGGCCCGCGAAGTACAGGGTCTCCTCACGGGGGAGATCCACGTCCTCTGCGAAGGCAGCGAAGGAGCCGCAGATCATGAGAGCCGCGATCAGCAGCGCCAGGATCTTGGTCAGGTTCTTCATAGTTGTTCCTCCTTTTTATCTTCGTTAAGGCACAGGGCCAAAACTTCACATTGAACGGTGCCGACCGTATGCGCGATCTGCGCATCGATCAGGTAATAAAACCTGGAAAGTTAGAAGAATATAATACCAAAAAGTAATGCATACGTTTAGAATACGTAAACATTATAGTCGGGTAAAATTCACTTGTCAATATATCTCGTTGGCATATTCAGAAAAATGTGACTTGAAAAAAAGCGGTATGAAAGGTGTCAATGTATCTGCTTGGCATGTTTTTATACGCGCGCATCGAGCGGCCGCGGCAGGCGCATAATAGAATTGAGGTGAGACACTTGAATAAGAGAATCTGTTTTTTCGCGGCGGCGCTGGCGGTGTGCTTCGTGCTGTCCGGCTGCATGCGGGACCGGGAGCCCGTCAGCTGGCGGCTGGCGGAAACCGCTGCGGACGCGCCGGTGATTCCGGAACGGCTGGCCATCGGCGAGGACGGGCTGCCGCAGCTGAAGGTCTACGACACGTCCGGCAAAGAGATCGAAGAGATGGACATCGAGCAATACTTGATGGGTGTCGTGGCCGGCGAGATGAAGAACGACTGGCCCATGGAGGCGCTGAAGGCCCAGGCCATACTGGCGCGCACCTTCGTGCTGAAGTTCTGTGAGGACAAGTCCTCGAAATATGACGGCGCGGACATCTCCACCGACGTTGCCGAGGCCCAGGCCTACGCCGCCGGAAGCGTCAACGACCGGGTGGAGCAGGCCGTCCGGGAGACCCGGGGCCTGGCGATGGCCTACGACGGCGATTTTGCCTACGCCTGGTTCCACGCCCACTCCGGCGGCATGACGGAGCGGCCCTCGGTGGCGCTGGAGTTCAAGGGCGGCGACCCGGATTACCTCGTTCCCACGGCTTCCGGGGAGTCCGACGAGGCGCCGGAGCGGGCGAAGCAGTGGACCGCGACCTTTACGCTGGAACAGGTGGCCCGGGCCTGCGCCGACGCGGGAACGAAGATCCCCGGAGAAATCACCAGCGTGAAGCTGGGCGAGAAGGGGGAGTCCGGCCGGGCAAAGACGCTGCTGGTGAACGGCGAGGCGGTGTCCGCGCCGTCCTTCCGGCTGCAGATCGGAGCCAACCGCCTGCGCAGCACGCTGATCGACAGCATTGAAGTGGAGGACGGCAAGGTCACCTTCTCCGGGCGGGGCTTCGGCCACGGCGTGGGCCTTTCCCAGTGGGGCGCCTACGCCATGGCGGAGGCGGGCAGCAGCGCAAAGGAGATCGTCGCCAGGTACTTTCCGGGCGTGCAGATCGTGGAGCTGTGGTGAAATGATTGCCGATGGGTTCTGTAGGTATACGTCAGCCCGGAACCGTTCCGTTTTCCTGATCATGTATCATCAAAAAGTGCGGCAGCCGCATCGCGGCTGCCGCACAGACCGCTGACAAAGCCTGCAAACGCAAGAATCTCTGCCGACGAATAAGAACAGGCAGAGATTCTTGCTTGCTGTGTTGGCTGCGCCTGCAAAATGCGGTCACTTACGACCGGGTAAGCTCCCTTTTTTGCAGGCTTGCCGCCTTGCCTTGCAGGTTTTTCAGCAGTCTGTCAGTCTGTTGACTCTGTCAACATCCTGCGCGGCAGCCGCATCGCGGCTGCCGCAGGTTTTCATATGTGATGGACTTTAAGATGTCAGAGGTTGTTAAGCCTCCTCGGGCAGATCGAGCTTGATCTTCAGCGTCTCCAGCTGGTCGGGGCGCACGTCCGCGGGCGTGTCCATCATCAGGCAGTTGGCGCTGGTGGCCTTCGGGAAGGCGATGACGTCGCGCAGGCTGTCGGAGTCGGTCAGCAGCATCACCAGGCGGTCGATGCCGAAGGCCAGGCCGCCGTGCGGCGGCGCGCCGTACTTGAAGGCGTCCAGCAGGAAGCCGAAGCGGTGATGGGCCTCCTCATGGCTCAGGCCGATCATGTCGAACATCTGGGCCTGCATGTCCGCGCGATGGATGCGGATGGAGCCGCTGGCCAGCTCGATGCCGTTCATGACCAGGTCGTAGGCGCGGGAGCGCACCTTCTCCTTGTCGGTGTCGAGGTACACGTTGTCCTCGGCGTACCAGCTGGTGAAGGGATGGTGGGCGGCGACCCAGCGGTTCTCTTCCTCGGAGAACTCGAACAGCGGGAACTCGGTGACCCAGAACAGGTTGTACTTGTCGTGGTCGATCATGTTCTCGCGGCGGGCGATCTCGCAGCGCAGCGCGCCCAGCGCCTGCCAGACCACGTTTTTCTTGTCCGCACCGAAGAACACGATGTCGCCGGGCTCGGCGTGCATCTCGGCGCGCACGACCTCGATCAGCTCGGGGGTCATGAACTTGTTGAAGCTGGACTTCACGGTGCCGTCGGCGTTGAAGGTCATGTAGGGCAGGCCCTTGGCGCGATAGGTCTTGACGAACTCGGCCAGGCCGTCGATCTGCTTGCGGGTCATGTGGCCCAGGCCCTTGGCGTTGATGGCCTCGACCCGGCCGCCGGCCTCGATGGCGGAATCGAACACCACGAACCCGGTCTTGCCCAGCTTGTCGGTCAGGTTCACCAGCTCCATGCCGAAGCGGGTGTCGGGCTTGTCGCTGCCGTAGCGCTCCATGGCACAGATCCAGGGCATGCGGGGCAGGGGCAGCTGGAGGTCGATGCCCTTGATCTCCTTGAAGATGCGGGCGTAGACCTTCTCGACGACGGCGTAGATGTCCTCTTCGTCGATGAAGCTCATCTCGATGTCGCACTGGGTGAACTCCGGCTGGCGGTCCGCGCGGTTGTCCTCGTCGCGGAAGCAGCGGGCGATCTGGTAATACTTGTCAAAGCCGGCCAGCATCAGCAGCTGCTTGTAGATCTGGGGGCTCTGGGGCAGGGCGTAGAAGGTGCCGGGATGCAGGCGGCTGGGCACCAGGAAGTCGCGGGCGCCTTCGGGGGTGGACTTCGAAAGGATGGGCGTCTCGATCTCGGTGAAGCCCATGTCGTCCAGCGCGTAGCGGATGCAGTTGACCACCTTGCTGCGCAGGCGCAGCTTCTCCTGCATGGAGGGGCGGCGCAGGTCCAGGTAGCGGTACTTCAGGCGGACCAGCTCGTTCTCGTCCACCTTGTCGTCGATGTAGATCGGCGGGGTCTCGGACTTGTTCAGCAGCTGGGCCTCCTTGACGAACACCTCGATGGCGCCGGTGGCCAGGTTGCGGTTGATCGCGCCTTCGTCGCGCTTCTTGACCTCGCCCAGCACGGTGACGACGTATTCGCCGCGCAGGGAACGGCCCAGCTCGAAGGTGGCGGCGTCGCACACGGCGTTGTCGAACACCAGCTGCACCAGGCCCTCGCGGTCGCGCAGCCACACGAACACCACGCCGCCCAGGTCGCGGGTGCGCTGCACCCAGCCGGACAGGTGGACGGTTTCGCCCACGTTGGATTCATTCAGCAGACCGCAATAATGGTCGCGCTTGTGAGAAAGCATTTCCTTCATCCTCCTATTGAATGATGTGTTTATCGATTGGCGATCCGCTCGACGATCTCGCCGGCGGGCACCTCGGTCTCCTCGCTCTTTTCCATGTCGCGCAGCTTCACGACGCCCTTTTCCAGCTCGTCGCCGGCGATGACGACGACCTTTTTGACGTTCAGCTTGCCGGCGTACTTGAACTGGGCCTTCATGCTCCGGGCGGCGTGGTCCAGATCGGCCTTGACGCCCTTGGCGCGCAGCTCAGCCACCAGCTTCACGCCGGCCATGCGGGCGTCGTCGCCCAGGGTGACCACGAAGGCGTCCAGATAGTCCGGGGCCGGGGGAACGATGCCGCGGATGTCCTGCACCATCAGCATGCGCTCGATGCCCATGCCCCAGCCGATGCCAGGGGTGGCCGGGCCGCCGAGCTCCTCCACCAGGCCGTCGTAGCGCCCGCCGCCGCACACGGTCAGCTCGCCGCCGTCCGGGGTGTCGGTGATGATCTCAAACACGGTCTTGGTGTAGTAGTCCAGGCCGCGCACGATCCTCGGGTCGATTTGGTACTCCAGGCCCAGGGCGGTGAGGTATCCCTTCAGCTTTTCGAAGTGGGTCGAGCACTCCTCGCACAGGTTGTCCAGCATGGCGGGGGCGTCGGCCAGCTTCGGGGCGTCCTCCTTGCAGTCCAGGATGCGCATGGGGTTGCGGTCAAAGCGCTCCTGGCAGGTCTTGCACAGGGTGGGCAGCTTGGGCCGCAGGTACTCCCGCAGCTTCTCCAGGTACGCCTTGCGGCAGTTGGGGCAGCCGATGGAGTTGATGTTCAGCTTCAGGCCGTCGATGCCGTTGGCCTTCAGGATGTCCATGGCCAGCTTGATGATCTCGGCATCCACGCTGGCGTCCTTCGCGCCGAATACCTCCACGCCGTTCTGGTGGAACTGGCGCAGGCGGCCGGACTGGGGCTTCTCGTAGCGGAAGCAGGGGCAGGCGGCGTAGTACAGCTTCGCGGGCAGGGCGTCGGCGTACATGTGGCTCTCGATGAAGGCCCGCACCGCGCCGGCGGTGCCCTCGGGCTTCAGGGTGATGGAGCGGTTGCCCTTGTCCTCGAAGGTGTACATCTCCTTCTGCACCACGTCGGTGGTGTCGCCCACGCCGCGCTGGAACAGCTCGGTGTGCTCGAAGATGGGCGTGCGGATCTCGCGGAAGCCCGCCAGCGCGCAGGCCTCGCGCATGGTGCGCTCGATGGCCTGCCATCTGTAGGAATCCTGGGGCAGCATGTCCTGCGTGCCCTTGGGTGCCTGGGTCAGCATTCTGAATTTCTCCCTTCGGTGGAATGTTGGGAAGTGGGAATCGGGCGGGCGGTGTTCGATATTAAAAAAGCCCCCGTCCCGTCGTAGGGGCGAAGGTTCGCGGTGCCACCCTGCTTGAAGCCGAAGCTTCATCTCAATTCCCGTTATCGCCGGAAATACGCCGCACACGCGGCTGCTCCGGGGTGTCGTTCGCCGCTTTGCCCGCAGGACGCTCTCAGCCGCGGCGTCCCTCTCTTGGCCGGTCTCTGGCGGTTACTCTTCCCATCGACGCAGATCGATTATCATAGAAAATTATAGACGATGGCGCCTGAAAAGTCAATATCGGTACGGCAATCTTAAAACAGGAAGGGATTTCCAACGATCTTCAAAGGTGAAATGCTCCTGAGGGACGGTGAAAATTGTGTTGCGGCCTTGCGCGGCGGGGCGAAGTTCGCTATGATAGTAACCGGAGCGTGATGGAAATGACCGACAGACTGTATTATGATGACGCCTACCTGACCGAATTCGACGGCACGGTGCTGGCGTGTGAAAAGAGAGAGCGCGACTGGGTCGTGCGCCTGGACAGGAGCGCCTTTTATCCCACCTCCGGCGGGCAGCCCTTCGACACCGGACGGCTCGGCGGCGCGGCGGTGCTGGACGTGTTCGTGGACGAAGCGGGGGAGGTCTGGCACGCGGTGGACGCGCCCATGGAGGCGGGGCAGGCCGTGCACGGCAGCATCGACTGGCCGCGCCGGTTCGACCACATGCAGCAGCACGCGGCGGACCACATGATCGCCAGCGCCCTTTGGCGGCACATGGGCGGCGTGACCATCGGCCTGCACATCAGCGCCGAGGTGTCCACCATCGACGTGGCCATGCCCGAGGGCGTCACCCGCATCTCGGCGGAGGACATCCGCGCCATCGAGGACGACGTGAACGCGCGGGTGCAGCGGGACGTGCCGGTGCGCTGCTGGTTCCCGGAGCCCGGCGAGCTGGCCGCGCTGCCGCTGCGCAAGCCGCCCACGGTGTCCGAGCACGTGCGCGTGGTGGCCATCGGCGAGGACGAGATGGTCGCCTGCGGCGGCACGCACCCCTCCACGGCGGGCCAGCTGGGCCTGGTGAAGATCCTCGGCGTCACCCCGGCCCGGGGAAAGATGCGCGTCAGCTTCGTGGCGGGTAAGCGGGCATACGAGGATTACCGCAAGACCTTCGACAGCGCCCACGGCACCGCGGCGCTGCTCTCCACGGGCGTCGAGCAGCTGGAGAGCCACGTGGCCGCCATGCAGGAGGAGCTCAAGGCCGCCCACGCGGAGCTCGGCCGGCTGCGCAGGGAGGAGGCCCTTCGCGGACTCATGGTGGCTGTGGAATCGGCCCCGAGGCTTTCCGGCGGCGCCGCCGTGGTGGCCCGGATGCTGGAGGGAGACGCGAACCTGTTGAAGGACGCCGCCTCCAAGTTAATAAAAGCCCCGTGCATCGTGGCGCTGCTGGGGGCGAAGGCGGAGGATCGGGCCGTGTTCGTGTTCGCCCGGTCTGCGGACGTGGACGTGAACATGGGAAAGCTGCTTGCCGCGGCGGCAAAGCCCCTGGGTGGCAAGGGCGGCGGCAGGCCGGACTTTGCCCAGGGCGGCGGCGATCCGGCCATATTGGACGCCGCGTTGCAACTGCTCATGGAAAACAAGTCATAAACAGACCGAAGTCTTTAACTTATTGTTAATATTCGACAAACAGACCGAAGCCTGTACGCGCAAAACAAGAATATGATAAATCGGAGGTTCCCGTGAACTTTGACTTTGACGCCGCCATCTTCGACATGGACGGCACGCTTTTGAACACGATGCCCTATTGGCGCTACACCTCCCTGGAATACCTGCTGGCCCACCAGCTGCCGGTGCGGGAGGACATCCTGCTGCGGATGTACGCCACCTCGTCCCGCAGGCTCCTGGCGGAATACATGGACGAATTGGGCGTGCCCTACGAGCGCGGGGAGATGATCCGCGAGCTGGAGGGCTACATGAACCGGCATTACCTGTACGACGCCCACCTGAAGGTGCCCTCCGTGCCCCTGCTGCTGGACCGACTTCGGTCGGAAGGCGTGCGCATGTGCGTGGCGACGGGCTCGCCGAGGGAGTATGCGCGCAACGGCCTGAAGCGGCTGGGCCTGTTGGACTACTTCGAGTTCGTCACCGACAACTACGAGGGCCGCTATACGAAGGACCAGCCCGGCTACTTCGATGACGTGATGGCACGCCTCGGCGCCACCCCGGACCGCTGCTGGGTTTTCGAGGATGCCCTGTACGCCATGGAGTCCGCGAAGGCCAGCGGGCTTCGGGTCTGCGCCATCGAGGAGGACACCCAATTGGAGAGCCGCGAGGCGATCAGGGCGCTTGCGGACGTCTACGTCCGGGATTATCAGGAATTATTATAGGAAGATGCGCGATCCGGGCGACGAAAGATCGAAGGATAATGCATGCAAAACGTAGGATAGTGGACGCGCCGGACGGGCGGTTCAACGTATAATTTGTTTGTGGTATACCGAGTTTTCAGGGGATTCAGAGCGCTGGAAACGGAACGAACTGCGCGGGAGCATCCCGGGAGGAACAGACAGATATGATCATAATTGGAGAAAAGCTGAACGGCTCCATACCGGCGGTGGCCAAGGCCATCGCGGAAAAGGACGAGGCGTTCATTCGCGAGCGGGCGAAGCTCCAGGCCGAGGCCGGAGCGACCTTCCTGGACGTCTGCGCGTCCGTGGAGGAGGCCGTCGAAGTCGAGACGCTGGTGTGGATGATCTGCCAGATCCAGGGCGTGACGGACGTGCCCATCTGCATCGACAGCCCCAGCGCCCAGACCTGCGTGCGGGCTCTGCCGTTTTGCAGGAAGCCCGGCCTGATCAACTCCGTGTCGCTGGAGGGGAACAAGATCGACACGATCTTCCCGGTGATCGCCGACACCGAGTGGCAGTGCGTGGCGCTGCTGTGCGACAACGACGGCATTCCCGACAGCGTGGAGAAGCGCATGGACGTGTTCCACGGCATCATGGCCAAGGCGAAGGAATACGGCATCGCGCCCTCCCGGCTGCACATCGACCCGCTGGTGGTCACCCTGTCCACGGACCAGACGGCGCTGCTGGTGTTCGCCGAGTGCTGCCGCAGGATCAAGGCAGAGTACCCGGACATCCACATCACCAGCGGCCTGAGCAACATCTCCTACGGCCTGCCCACCCGCAAGAACATCAACTACGCCTTCATGACGCTGGCGATGGAGGCGGGCATGGACAGCGCCATCGTCGATCCCACCAACCAGCAGATGCTGGGCATCATCTATGCCACCAACGCCCTGCTGGGCCGGGATGAGTTCTGCCTGGAGTACATCAACAACTGCCGCGCCCAGGGCACGTCTCCCGCGCCGAAACAGACTTCGGTCGAGACTTCCTCCGGGCAGGACGCGGGCGCGGCCAAACCCGCCGATGCCGGCTCCGATGACAACCGTGCCGCGAAGCTGCGGGCGGTGGCCGAGGCCGTGGAGAACGGCAAGAACAAGGCCGTAAAGACCTGCGTGCAGGAGGCCTTGGACGCGGGCGTTCCCCCGAAGGACATCCTGAACGTGGGCATGATCGAGGCCATGGACGTGGTCGGCGACCGCTTCCAGAAGCAGATCATATTCGTGCCCCAGATGCTGGCGGCGGCCCGCGCCATGAAGAGCGGCGTGGAGGTGCTCAAGCCCCACCTGTCCGAGGGCGGCGGCGGCAGCGTCGGCAAGATGATCCTGGGCACCGTGGCCGGCGACTTCCATGACATCGGCAAAAACCTGGTGGGCATGATGATCGAGAGCGCCGGGGTCGAGGTGATCGACCTGGGCGTGGACGTGCCCATTTCCACCTTCATTCGCGAGATCGAGAACCACCCGGACGTGACCATCGTGGGCCTGTCCGCGCTGCTGACCACCACGATGCCCTCCCTGCGGGACACCGTGGCGGCACTGAAGGAGCAGCCCTTCGCCAACCGCATCAAGATCATGGTGGGCGGCGCGCCCATCAACCAGGCCTTCGCCGACGAGATCGGCGCGGACGCCTATACCCCGGACGCCGCTTCCGCCGCCAAGAAGGCCAAGGAGCTGGCGCTGGAGACCCGCGGCCTGGCGGGTGCGCCCGCCGGGACCGCGCCGGAGCGGGGGAGCGAAGAGCCTGCGCAGGGCAAAGCGGTCGAGGCGGATGCCCCGACGGAAGTCCAATCTGTCGAACAGACCAAAGTCGAGATACCTGCCGAGCCGGCGAAGCCCGCCTTTGACTTCACCCGCCTGAACGAGATCATGGCCATGCCCGCGCCGGCGCAGGACCTGACCCGCAGCAAATACTATGATCACTGGACCCAGACCCGGCAGAAGTGGATCAACTACTGGAAGCATCAGAACACCGGCCGCCCGGTGATGACGGTTATCGCCCGCAAGCCGGAGGTGGAAGCCCTCAGCAACGGCGAGCCGCAGGACGGCGGCTACCTGGGCCAGATCTGTCAGGGCAATTACTACGGGCTGCCCGAGGAACTCATGTGGAAGGACATGGAGGACAAGTACCAGAACCCGGAGCGGATCGTGGCCCGCTATCGCCAGTTCTGCGAGACCCACGCCTTCCTGGCCGAGAGCTTCCCGAACCTGAACATCGACTTCGGTCCCGGGTCCTTGGCCTCCTACCTGGGCTCGGATATCGGCTTCAAGGAGGACACGGTCTGGTTCATGCCCTGCTTCACCGACGGTTGGGAGCACGCGCCGGAGCTGGTGTTCAACCCGGAAAACGCGTGGCTGCTGAAGCACCTGTACCTGGCCAAGGTCTGCCGCCAGCTGGCGGGGGACGACTTCTTCGTGGACATGCCCGACCTGATGGAGAACATCGACACCCTGGCCTCGCTGCGCGGCGCCCAGGACACCCTCTACGACCTGCTGGACGAGCCGGAGGAGATCGAGAAGCGCGTCAAGCAGATCGACAAAATCTACTACGAATACTACAACCGGTTCTATGACATCATCAAGGACCACGAGGGCGGCAACGCCTACACCGTGTTCCAGATCTGGGGCCCGGGCAAGACCGTGAAGCTGCAGTGCGACTTCTCCGCGATGATGTCCCCGGACGACTTCCGCGCCTACGTGCAGCCCTCGCTGCGCCAGCAGGCCGAGAAGGCGGACTGCGTGCTGTACCACCTGGACGGCCCGGACGCCATCAAGCACATGGACGCGCTGATGGAGATCGAGGGCATCGACGCCCTGCAGTGGACCAGCGGCGACGCGGGCCCGGACGGCACCCTGCCGGACTGGGACGTTATCTACGACAAGGCCATCCTCGCGGGCAAGTCCATCTGGGTGAAGGTGTACTCCGGCGAGTTCGAGGACTGGCTGAAGAACGTGGACCGCGTCGTGCAGAAGTACGGCTCCCACAGCCTGTACCTGATGTTCCCGGAGATGTCCATGGAGCAGGCCGAGCGGCTTCTGGCCTACGCGGACGCGCACTGGAGCGACGTGAAAGGCACCTTCTGCGTGGAGCACGGGTTGAGGTAAGTATCATTAACGAAGGCGAAGACCGCGCGACGCGGCCTTCGCCTTCAATTCGTTGAAAAACCCCGGTTTTTCAACGAGAGAGGAAGATGCGAAAATTCGCGCCTTACGACACGAATTTTCTGACTGGCAGGGACTCATTTTTCTCCACAAACGCAAGCGTTTGTTCCCGAAAAATACAATTCTGACGTACATGACGCCAGAATTGATTGTAGATGGGGAGGCTTCACGCCTCCCCATACTCCTCCAGGGGTTGCCAATAGTCTGAAGGCGAAGAGCACTCGACGCGGCCTTCGCCTTTCAGCAATCGATTCTCGGGCCTCTACCGTCCACCCCGGGGGCTTTCTCCGGTGTACTTCCGGTACAGGCGGTAGAAGTTCGAGCTGTTGGGGAAGCCGCACTCGATGGCGACCTCGTAGATGCTCTTGCTGGTGGTCTCCAGCAGGCGCTGGGCCCTTCGGATGCGCCGCATGGTGATGTAGTCGGAAAAGCTGATGCCGGTGGCGGTGTGGAAGTAGTGGGAGAAGTAGTTGGGGCTCATGAACACCGTGTCCGCCGCGGCCTTGAGGGTCAGCCGCCCGCAATAGCCCTCGTCGATGTACTCAAAGGCGGGCCGCAGCCGGGCCAGCGCCTTGTTGCGGTCGCTGGGCTGGGGAGCGGTGGCGCGGGAATCGTTGTGGTAGTGGCGCACCAGCATCGTCAGGATCCGAAGCACGTCCGACTTGATCAGCAGCCGGTAGCCGTCGCCGCGGTTCTGCCATTCGCTGTGGATCTCGCTCATGCTGGCCGCGATCTCGGCAGCATAGCGTTCCTCGCTGCCGATGCGGTTGATGAAGTTGCTGCCCCGCTTGATGAACGGGTCCAGGTACTCCATGTCGGACATGGGCCCGTAGCCCGCCACCAGCTCCGGCGCGAACACCATGGCCAGCACCTTCATCTCCCGGTGGAGCAGCTGCCAGCCGTGCAGTTCGGCGCTGTTGAATATGATGAGGTCCCCCGGTCTGACATCGAAGGCCCGGCCGTTCACATAATAGCAGCCGCTGCCCTCCAGCACGCAGGTGATCTCGAAATAGCTGTGCCAGTGGAACAGGTCGTCCGAGTTGTCCTTCGCGCTGAGCAATACCTCGTTGATCTGGAAGGGGAACGCCTGGTCCAGAACGAGGCTGTCCTCGTAACCTTTCATGATCGCCTCTTTGCCCCGTCCGCTTCGGGCAGGTGTGCTCGCCGGACAGGGGACGTATTGTTTAATTTCTGAATATAGTGTACAATTAAAGTAAAATAGTGTATAGTATTCGCGTGTTAATTTTGATAGAATTTTAATGACGTTATGCGGCCTGACAAAAAAGGCGCATAAAAAATGACAGGAGGATGTATTGTATGAAGAAGCTATTGAGCGTTGTGCTGTGCCTGCTGCTGGCGATGAGCCTGCTGGGCGCGACCGCCGAGAACGTCGTCGTCGAAGCCGTGCCCAACGAGGGCCAGTTCGAGGGCGAGGAGCTCACCATCCTGGTGTCTGCCGGCTGGATGGACAACCGCTACGACGATACCATTGCCCGCTTTGAGGAAACCTACGGCGTCACCGTGGACCTGCAGAGCCTGCCGGCCGACCAGTACTTCGACGTGCTGACCAGCGGCCTGGACAACGGCACCTGCGCGGATGTGTTCTGGACCCAGTCCAACCCCGCGGGCATGCTCGTCTCCATGATCGGCGATCCCGAGGGACGCTGCATTGACTTCACCGGCGCTGATTGGCAGAACGTGATGCCCGAAGCGCGCCAGGCGGCCTGCATCGCCGACGGCAAGCTGTACGGCCTGCAGATCTGGCACAACAGCCCCGAGTACGTCATGGTCTACAACAAGACCCTGTTCGCGGAGCTGGGCATCGAGACCGTTCCCACCACCTATGAAGAGCTGAAGGCTGACTGCGCCATCATCGCCGATGCGGGCATCACCCCGTGGTTCATCCCCGGCGCCGACGGCTGGCAGCACCAGCTGGCCTTCTTCCAGATCGGCGGCGTCTATGAAGAGGCGCAGCCCGGCCTGTACGAGGCCCTGAACAACAACACCGCCACCTTCGCCGGTAACGAGAAGATGCTGGAGGTCCTGGCGCAGTTCAAGGAGCTGTCCGACCTGGGCTACTTCGGTGAGGACTGGATCGGCTCCGACTCCACCAACATGGCCAACGAGTACGGCGACCGCACGATCGCCATGGCCATGAACAACGCCAGCTATATCAAGCAGCTGCAGGCCGAGTTGGACACCGAGGATGAGTGGGGCATGTTCCTGATCCCCCTGGGCGACAACACCTGGTTCCCCACCAGCCCCGCCGGCCCCACCATGTTCGGCTACAAGGGCACCGAGCATGAGGACCTGGTCCGCGCCTGGTTCCAGTTCGTCTGCACGCCGGAAAGCCTGCAGGAGATCCTGGACAACTCCCCGAACTACACCAACCTGCACGTGAACGTGGACATCGAGCAGCACTGGCTGCCCGAGGAAGAAGCCTTCGTGGAGAGCATCGACCCCGCCAAGATGAACTGCTGCGTGCTGCAGAACGGCACCAAGTACACCAACGACTACTGGATGCAGTTCGGCCAGGATATGATCGAGTACGTCCAGGGCGGCATCGAGGCCAACGACGTGCTGGCCCGCATGGACGGCTATCGCGCCGAGGGCGCCAAGAGCGTTGGCGACGAGGCTTGGCAGTAATCCGCTGAAAACGATCGCTTGAAGTGACAAGCCCGGCCGGGCATCGACAGACGGTGCCCGGCCGGTTTTCATGGCACACATCCAAGGCGATGGGCTTCGGCCCTCGCGGGCGGGCGCGCGGGGCGCGCCGGCGAGGATGGAAGCCCGTCCGACTGACGGGTGCGAGTACGGTGCCAAGCTGCGGACGTCGGTCCCGGGGCGGAAAAGGATCGCCTGAAAGAAGGCGCGTGCTCCGGCAAAGCGTCCGCAGGGCGGCAGAAAAGGATGGCGAGCACATGAACAAGAAAAAGATCTATCCGCAGTGGTTTTTGCTGCTGCCACTATTGCTGTATGTCGTGTTTTTCCTGTTCCCGAGCCTGCTGGGCGTGTTTTATTCGTTCACGGACTGGGGCCGCAGCACTCCGAAGAATGGCCTGCACTTCGTTGGCCTGCAAAACTATGTGGAGATATTCACCTCTGACAAAAACTACGCCTCCGGCATAATGAACACGCTGAAGTTCACGGTGATCTCCAACATCGTCAAGATCATCCCGGCGCTGTTCCTGGCCATCATACTGTACGAGGGCCTCAAGGGCATGGGCGCCTACCGCACCATCTTCTACATGCCCTCCATCATCCCGTTCGTCATCATCGGCATACTGTTCACCTCCGTGCTGAACTACAAGAACGGCATGCTGAACACCGTGCTGCAGGCCGTCGGCCTGGGAGCGCTGAAGCAGAAGTGGCTCTCAGACCTAAACGTGGTCTGGAAATCCATCTACATGGTGGACGCCTGGCGCGGCATGGGCTACGTCATGACCATCTTCATGACGGGCCTCTCCACCATCGACAAGACCTACTACGAGGCCGCCAAGGTGGACGGGGCGAACTTCTGGCAGCGGCTGTGGAACGTGACCCTGCCGATGATGCGCGGCGCGATCATGATCAACCTGGTCTTCGGCGTCACCTATGGCCTGAAGGTGTTCGACATCGTGTACGTGCTGACCAACGGCGGCCCGGGCCATGCCACCGAGGTCATGACGACCTATTCGTTCCAGCTGTACGGCGCGGGACAGTACGGCCTGTCCACGGCGTTTAACTCCATACTGCTGTTGATCACCGCCGTCATCGGCATCGTCATCGTCCGGGTGATGAGCAGAAAGGGGGAGATGTGAGCATGAAGACTCCGAAAGCCAACCGCAAGCCCCTGACGCTGCAGACGGTACTCAAGCAGCTGCTGTGCATCTTCCTGTCGCTGATCGTGCTCGCGCCGATGTACCTGGTGGTCATCAATTCCTTCAAGACGAAGAACGAGTCCGCGCGCATGAACCTGAGCCTGCCCAAGCAGTGGCTGTTCGAGAACTACGCCACCGTGTTCCAGAAGGCTAAGCTGATGACCGGCTTCATGAACAGCATGATCTACGCCCTGGTGGCCACCACGGTGGGCGTGCTGCTGTGCTCCATGGCCGCCTATGTGCTCAGCCGCAAGCGCACCAGGCTGAACAACTTCATCTACTACTTCTTCATCTGCGGCCTGTTCTTCCCGGTGAACTACGTCACCCTGGTGCGCGTGTTCCAATGGCTGAACCTGACCAACACCCGGCTGGGCATCGTGCTGGTGTTCACCAGCGGCATGATCCCCTTCTGCGTGTTCACGATCTACAGCTTCGTGGAGACCATTCCCAAGGAGCTGGACGAGGCGGCGGTCATCGACGGCGCGCGGCCGGCGGGACTGTTCTTCCGGGTCGTGCTGCCGCTGCTGAAGCCCACGGTGATGACCTGCTTCATATTGCAGTTCATGGGCGTCTGGAACGACTTCCTCACGCCGCTGTACCTGTCCAGCAAGACCAAGCTGCACCCGATGACCATGTCCGTGTATCAGTTCTTCGGCAGGGAGAGCAGCTACTGGAACCTGGTGTTCGCGGACATCGTGTTGACCATCATTCCGGTGCTGGTGGTGTATGGCATCGGCCAGCGCTACATCATCGGCGGCGTGACCGCCGGCGCGGTGAAGGGATAATACAAAGACAAAGCGGCGCGGGCCGAAGGGCGATGAGCCCCGGTGTCCGCGCCGCGCTTTATGACGAGCCAGGGGGAGGTATGATCTGTGAGCCTTTTCAAAAAGCGGGACCGGGAGGCAATTCAATACGATCCGAACACCCAGCAGCCCGCCGTGCGCAAGAGCATCTGCACGGGGGAGATGACCGCGGGCTTCATCGACCGGGAGACCGGCAGGTTCAGGGACATCATGCGCCTCGACGGACAGAAGGACCTGGAGGCGTTCTGCAGGAGCGTCGGAGTGAGCGTGGAGGAGATCAAGACCATTTACTGAGAGGATCTCGCAGAACGCGCCCCGGCGATATGCCCCGTATGCGCGGTGGGAACAGGACGAATAAAACAAAGAAGATCCTTCGCTTTCTCCAGGATGACGGCATTGCAGTGTCATCCTGGGCAAAGCGAAGGATCTTGCCATTATTGAGAGCATGGCTGACCGACCGGCAGGGAAAGGCGACATAATGCGGGCCCTGCGGCATGGGTCTCAGCTGTTGACGATGCTGTCCTGGTGGCCGAAGCTGTAAATGGTCATCTTGTCCGGGATCTCCGTGACCAGCAGATTCCTGGAGAAGATGGTGCACACGGACTTTTCCAGTATGGCGCGGGCGCTCTCCGGGTCGACGGCCCGCACGATGCCCTTCTCCTGGCGCTTGACGACGCTGCCGTTGCGATTGCGGATGAAGTGGTCGACCGACCAGAAGAAGAGCTTTGCCATTGAAATCAACCCCGTCAGGTGGTGATGCCGGACGATTGGCGTTCATCGCCCTTCGCGAAACCGCTGGGGGCGGGGCAATCAGGCTCTCGCAATCGTTCCATATCAATTATAGCGCATCGGCCGTGACTTTACAACTTTAAAAGGATAAAGTTAGAAAAATGAAATATCTTCCCGCGGCTACGCGGCGCTTTCACCGGCAAGCGCGCGCTGGCGCCTGCGGTACAGGAAGTAGGATACCTCGATCACGCAGCAGAAGATCCAGCCGACGGGGTAGCCCAACCCCACCACCAGCGGCGTGTTGGCCACGAAACGGGTGAAGACGAACAGGTAGATCTGGCGTATGGCCACGAAGGAGGCCAGCATGATGAACATTGGAGCCCGGGAATCGCCCCTGCCGCGCAGGGCGCCGGCCAGCGTGTGGTTGACGCAGTTCGCCAGCAGGAAGAAGGTGTTGGCCCGCAGGAACAGCACGCCGAATGCGATCACCGAGACGTCCCGGGTGAACAGCCGCACGGAGGGCTCGGCGAAGGTGAACAGGAACAGCGCGATGACCAGCGTGATGCCCACGGACAGGCCGATGCTGGTGACGGTGCCCCGGTCGGCGCGCTCCTCCTGCCTGGCGCCGATATTCTGGCTGACGAAGGTCGTGGCGGCCATGGCGGTGCTCTGCATCGGCAGCAGGATGAACTGGTCCAGCTTGTTGTAGCAGCTCCACCCGGCCATGCAGCTCGAGCCGAAGGCGTTGATGTAGGATTGCACGAACACGTTGGAGAGGGAAGTGATTACCGACTGGATGGCTGCGGGCAGGCCCACGGCGAACACCCGCCTCAGGATTGCACCGTTGATGCGCAGGTCCCGCCAGACCAGGCGGTAGATGTCCCGGGTGCGGGTCAGGAGCCGAAGCGTCAGCACGGCGGAGACCATCTGGGAGAGGATCGTGGCGTAGGCGACGCCCGCGATGCCCGCCTTCAGCCAGAGGACAAAGGCCAGGTCCAGTATGATGTTCAGCACGCTGGTCAGGATCAGGAACATCAGCGGGCGGGCGGTATCGCCCACGGCGCGGAGAATGCCGCTGCCCATATTGTAGATCAGCAGGCCGGAGAAGCCCATGAAGTAGATGCTCAGGTAGGTAACGGCGTCCTCGAACACGTCGTCGGGGGTGGACATCAGACGCAGCATCGGGCGCACGCAGGCCAGCCCGATAGCCGTGAACAGGGCGCAGAGCACGAACGCAAAGGCCATGGTGGTCTCGATGGCGTCGTGCAGGCGCTCCATGTCCCGCGCGCCGAAGTGCTGGGCGATGATCACGCCCGCGCCTGTGGCGAAGCCGTTGAAGAAGAACACCAGCATGTTGACGATCATCGTGGTGGAGCCCACGGCGGCCAGGGCTTCCTTGCCCACAAAGTTGCCCACGACAATGCTGTCCACGGTGTTGTACAGCATCTGGAAGATGTTCCCCAGCATCAGCGGCAGGGAAAACAGCAGGATCTGGCGGACAATGGAGCCGCTGGTCATGTCGCGGGTGGTACTGGCGGCGAGTCGCTTCACTTCAAGGGCCCCTTTTCGTGGATTTCAGAGAGTTCGGATTGCTTCGACAACAGTATACCATAACAGGGGCGGAGCGTGCCCGCCGGGAATGATTAAATCTTGGGATCGATCGGGACAGAATCCCTTGCGACCGCAGCGCATGCCGCGCGGCGACGGCTTTTCATTCGGCGCGATTCATGTTATAATAACTGTGAATGTACCTTTGAATACTGTCTGCGACTGTTTTGCAAGGCGGTGAAAACAATGAGGATTATGAGAAAGCTGACGTGCCTGATCGCGTCCCTTGCGCTCGCGCTGGCGCTGTCGCCCGCGGGCCTTGCCGAGGGCAAGCCGGCGGTGAACTGGTATGAGGTGTTCGTGCGCTCCTACCAGGATTCCGACGGCGACGGCATCGGCGACCTGAACGGGCTCCGGCAGCGGCTAGACTACATCCAGGACATGGGCTGGGGCGGCATATGGATCATGCCGGTCATGCCCAGCCCGAGCTATCACAAGTACGACGTGACCGACTACTGCGCCGTCGACCCGGAGTACGGCACGCTGGAGGATATGCGCGCTCTGGCGGCGGACTGCCGCGAGCGGGGCATACAGCTGATCGTGGACCTGCCCGTCAACCACACCTCCACGCGCCATCCCTGGTTCCAGGCTGCCTGCGAGGCCCTGCGCCAGGGAGACGCCGAGGAGCCCTGCGTGGGCTACTACAACTTCTCTCAGGCCGGAGGAACGGGCTTTGTTCCCCTGGAGGGCACCGATTGGTACTATGAGGAGCGCTTCGCTGGGGGCGGCATGCCGGACCTGAACCTGGACAACCCCGAGGTGCGCCGGGAGATCGAGGAAATCCTCGGGTTCTGGCTCGTGGATGTGGGCGTGGACGGCTTCCGCCTGGACGCGGTCACCAGCTACTACACCGGCGACGAGGCGGCCAACATCGGGTGTCTGCGCTGGCTCAAAGAGACCTGCGAGGCGATGAAGCCCGGCAGCCTGCTGATCGGCGAGTGCTGGGAGAACCTGAACACCATCGCCCGCTACTACGAGAGCGGCGTGGACAGCTTTTTCCTGTTCCCGACCGCCCAGGCCGAGGGCATCGTGGCCGCGGCGACCCGGGGCAGAAAGCCCGCGGAGAAGTTTGCCGCCAGCTGGCAGAAGGTGCTGGACGCCATCCCCAGGGGCCTGCTGACGCCCTTTCTGTGTAACCATGACACCGGCCGCACCGTGGGACTGGTGCAGGGACGCTCCAATCCGGAGATGGTGAAGTTCGCCGAAGGGCTGTTGGGCACGCTGAACGGCAGCGCGTTCACCTACTATGGCGAGGAAATCGGCATGGTGGGCAGCGGCGACGACCCGAACAAGCGGCTGGCGATGTACTGGTCGGATGACGATATGACGGAACAGCCCCCTGGAGCCACCCAAGTGGAATACGCCTATCCCTCCGTGGAGGCGCAGCTAAAGGACGACGCCTCCATCCTCCGATACGTGCAAGCGGTCAACCGGGCGCGCCTGGCCCACCCGGAGATCGCCCGGGGAAAGAACACGTTCCTGCTGGCGGAGGGCAGCCTGTGCGTGATGCGGCGGGACCTCGGCCGGACGAAGTGCCTGATCGCGGTGAATTTCTCCCGCAAGGACGAAGGCGCGATCGAGGTCGGGGAATGGAGGATCGACGGGGACATCGAGGTGGGCGACGGCCGCGCCGCGCTGGACGCGGGCGTATTGATCCTGCCGCCGCTGGCGATCGTCATACTGATCCGGTAATTTGAATTGAGTACGGTTCGCGCCAGGGGGATTCCGCAGGGGTGGCGCAATGCCGCTCGTTCGGAAGGCCATACGGAAGGCGCCTTCAATGCGCCCGGAATCCGCGCTGCGGCGCCGGTCTTGCGAAAAGCGCCGGTTACAGGTATAATGGCGGGGAACGAATGTGAGGGTTTCCCAAGGGAGGAATGGACTATGGAACAGGCGGGCCTGCTGTCTCTGCTGGAGGCGGACAAGGAAATGGTCATGGCGAGCCTTGCGAAGGATCGCGCCCTTCCTGCGGCCCAGGCCGTGCTGGAGAAGGCCGTCGATCGGGTGATGTACCGCTATATGGAGCAGTGCGACAGCGCGGAGCTGCGGGACAGCGCCCAATATCTGCTGCAAACCCTGAAGAACACGCTGCCGATGATGGACGTGGTGGGCGAGGCGCGGGCCTGGAAAAAGGAGGCCGACAGCCGCGGCCGAGGGAAAAACAAGCCCGGCGCGCTCGCCATAGGCCTATTGCTGCTGGGGCTGGTGCTGATCTTCGCGGCGGTGATCGGCGTGCTGGTGGCCGGAAAGATGGCCGGCGCGCTGGCATTCGTCAAGGCGCTGCTGCCGGTGGCGCTGGGCGCGGGAAGCCTGTATGGGGCCGGCATCCTGACGGCAAAGCCGAAGAAGAGGGAGGAGCCCGGGCAGGAGAACGTGCGGACGGAATACCTCGTGGACGGCGAGAAGGCATGGCATTGCCTGCGCGGCGCGGTGCTGATGGCGGACGACCAGCTGGAGCGCATCCGACAGGAGCGGGCGATCAGCCTCGAGCAGGCGGAGCAGGCCCCGAAGAGGGAGGTCCCCAAGGGCGAGCTCGACCTTTTCGCGGAGCTGCTGGAATCGGCCTACGCCAGTCGGGACGACAATGCCCGGGAGACCGTCTCTGCGATTCGCTTTTACCTGCACAATGCCGGCATCGACGTGATGGACCTGGAGGAAGGGCGGGAGAACTGGTTTGAGTTCCTGCCCGCCGGGAAGTCCGGCACCATCCGGCCCGCCCTGGTCAGGGGCGGCAAGCTGGTCAAGAAGGGCGTCGCCAGCAGGTGAACCCTGTACTGAGAGGCAACCGAACGCGTCCCCGCCCATGAGCCGGGACGCTTCGATGGAGAGATGAGCATGGATAAATACTACGGATTCGACCTTGGCGATGCCGAGAGCGCGATCTCCAGGCTGACCAAGCGGGACGTGGGCGTCCCCGAGGTGCTGGCGGTGCGCGAGGCCAGGAGCTTCATCACGGCCTATGCGCAGCTGCCCAACGGCGAGCTGATGATCGGCGAGAGCGCCTGCTACGACACCAGCGCCGTGAAGCGGGCCCTGCGCTTCAAGAGCCGGTTTCTGACCGACCCGCAGGTCGAAAAGGACGTCAAGCGCTTCGCCGCGGGCGTGCTGGGTGAGCTGTATGCCGATGGCAACCTGGTCAAGAACGAGGATTGCTGCTTCTACATCGGCTGTCCGGCGGGCTGGGACAAGGCGGCGCGGGAGCGCTATCGCCGGATATTCGAGGACGCCGGCTATCCGCCCGCGCGGATCGTGTCGGAGTCCCGGGCGGCGCTGATCAGCGCCTGCCAGTCCAAGCACTTCCAGGTGGGCTATGACATCATGTCCAAGCCGGTGCTGGTGGTGGACATCGGCTCCTCCACCACGGACTTCGCCTTCATACTGGGCGGCCGGGAGGTGGAGCTGCAGACCGCGGGCGAGGTGCGCCTGGGCGGCGGCATCATGGACGAGCTGGTGCTGGAGGAATCCATTCGCGCCTGTGAGCGCCCTGAGGCGGTGCGGCAGGCCCTGGAGGCCAGCCCGCCCTGGCGCAGCTACTGCGAGTTCGCGGCCCGCAGGCTGAAGGAGCAATACTTCTCCGACGAGGATTACTGGCAGGACAACGATTGCAGGAAGACGGTGCGCATTCTGGCGGGGGAGGGCGCAAGGCTGACCCTGCGGATGAACGCCCGCGTCGCCGACCGGGTGCTGAACAAGGGCGCCGCGCAGCTGAACGGCAAGTCCTTCCGGGAGGCCTTCTGCCAGAGCCTGAAGGAACTGCGCGCCAAGCTGAAGGACCAGCTGCCGGAGCTGCTGTTCCTCACCGGCGGCGTGTCGCGCCTGCCCGCCGTTCGGGACTGGTGCACCGAGGTGTTCCCGGAGGCCGTGGTCATCACCGGCGCCGAGCCGGAATTCTCCGTGTCCCGGGGCCTGGCCTGGAGCGGCCGCATCGACGAGGAGCTGCGGGAGTTCCGCAGGGAGGTCGACGAGTTGATCGACTCCAGCGTCGTGGAGCGCATCGTTGAGAACCGCATCGAGGACCTCTATCACCGGGTGGTGGAGGCCATGGTGGAGCCGATCCTGCGGCAGGTGGCGGTCCCCGTGTTCGACCGCTGGCGCAGGGGGGACATCCGCAGGCTGTCCGATATCGACCCCATCGTGCAGCGCGACATCGAGGCTTGGCTGCATTCCGACGAGGCCCAGGCGCTGCTGGTCAAGCCCATCACTGAGTGGCTGCGCCCGGTGGCCTACGACGTGGAGGAGAAGACCATGCCCATCTGTGTGCGGCACAACGTGCCCTACAAGGCGATGAGCCTGAACTCCTACTTCTCACTGTCGGACATCGACATCCGCATCGACGCCAAGGAGGTCTTTGCCGTCGAGGGACTCACGTGGCTGATCAACGCCATCATCTCCATCATCGTGGGGCTCGTGTGCGGCGGCAGCGGCCTCGCGCTGCTGTCCAGCGGCATCTCCGGCATCGTCGCCGGGGCGATCCTCTCCCTGCTGATACTGTTCCTGGGCAAGGAGAAGATGCAGGAGGTGTTCATGAACGCAGACATCCCCAAGCCCATGCGCAGGCTGGTGCCCCGGGGCCACTTCGAGGCGCGGATCGAGCGCATGACCGAGGAGATCAAGTCCAGCTTCTACAGCAACCTGGAGAATGAGAAGAACGCGGAGATCACCGCCCGCATGGCCTCGGAGATCTCCGAACAGATCGAGCAGTGTCTGGCCAAGATGGCGGAGGTCGTGGAGATCCCGCTGTAATGCCGGCGACCAGCGGTGGGGGAGAGGCTCTCCCGCCATGACGTGAGACGGACGAAATGAGCATGAACAGACCTTTGACGATCGCGCTGCCCGTGCCCGAGACGTGGGCAACGCCTGAAAACAACTACTTCAGCACCCTTGCGGCCCTCGGCGCGCGGGGCGTGGCCGTGGACGGGGCGGTGGATCCCTCCGGCTTCGACGGGCTGCTGCTGCCGGGGGGCGGGGACCTGAATCCCGCCCTGTACCACTGCCCCAATATGGGCAGCGAACCGGGGGACGACGCGCTGGATCGGATGCAGATGGCCGCGCTGGACGCCTTCGTGAAGGCAGAAAAGCCGGTGTTCGGCATATGCCGGGGCCATCAGCTGATCAACGTCTACTTTGGCGGCACGCTGATCCAGGATCTGGCCCAGGCACCGGCGCACAGCCGATGCGGCGGATCCGCGGACAAGGTGCACGACGTCCGGTCCCGGGAAGGCAGCCTGCTGTATGCGCTGTACGGCGCGCGCTTTCCCGTGAACAGCGCCCATCACCAGGGCATCGAAAGGCTCGGGAAGGGGCTTGTGGCCACCCAGTGGGCCGGCGACGGCGTGATCGAAGCCATGGAGCACGCATCCCTGCCCGTATTCGGTGTCCAGTGGCACCCGGAGCGCATGTGCCTTGCGCGCGCCCGTAAGGACACGGTGGACGGCAGCCTGGTGATCCGACGGTTTTTAGAGATGTGCGGGGAAAAAAGCAAAAAAGAAGGTCGGCGCGTTCCTTAAGAATCCGCTGACCATGAAAACGTTTCGTTTTCCATATCCTGTACAACACCAATTAGGCCCGACGCATTCGCGCCGGGCCATTCTGTTGGAAAAAACAATATAAATCGCTTACATCATGCTGCGATACAGGGCCTTGATCTCCTCGACGCTGGTGTCGCGGGGGTTGCCGGGGCAGCAGGCGTCCGCGAAGGCGGACTCGGACAGAAACTGGACGTCCTCGTCCTTCAGGATGCCCTTCAGGTCGGCGGGGATGCCCACGTCGGCGGAAAGCTGCTTGACGGCGGCGATGGTGGCCTTGGCGGCTTCGTCGTCATCCATCATGTCGATGCCCGGCACGCACATGGCCTTGCCGATGGCGCGATAGCGCTTGCCGGCCACGGGGGCGTTGTACTCCAGGCCGTAGGGCAGGATGATGGCGCAGGCGACGCCGTGGGGGGTGTCATACAGGGCGCTCAGGCCGTGGGCCATGCTGTGGACGATGCCCAGGCCGACGTTGGAGAAGCCCATGCCCGCGATGTACTGGCCCAGGGCCATGCCCTCGCGTCCCTCGGGGGTGTTCTGCACGGCGCCGCGCAGGTTGGCGGCGATCAGGCGGATGGCCTCCAGGTGGAACATGTCGGAGATGGCGCAGGCGCCCTTGGTGATGTAGCCCTCGATGGCGTGGGTCAGGGCGTCCATGCCGGTGGAGGCGGTCAGGCCCTTGGGCATGCTGCTCATCATGTCGGGATCGACCACGGCGATCTCGGGGATGTCGTTGGTGTCCACGCAGACGAACTTGCGCTTCTTCTCTACGTCGGTGATGACGTAGTTGATGGTGACCTCCGCGGCGGTGCCGGCGGTGGTGG
>JAUMVG010000002.1:0-1177 GCA_030530315.1 Clostridia bacterium
ATAAACGTGCCCTCTTGCGGAAGGCAAAGGGTTCGGCGGAGCCGCGGCGCGAAGCGACGCCATATCTCCTTCTCCGCCACTGAAAAGGACCCGATAAGGGTCTTTTCTGTATGCCAGGGAATGAGGGATAATCGTGCCCTCTTGCCTTGTGACTGTGGGATTGAGTGACAATTCTGTGACACTACGGGTGGTACAATGCTTTCAGAAAGACGACAGGGCAGCCTGGACGGACCGGAGAAGGATGCCGAAGGCTGACCCGGGCCTATGAGGATGAGAAAGGATCGGTGATACTATGAAGAATATCAAGTGGGTGCTGGCGATCGTGATAGTGATTGCTCTGATCTGCGGCGCGGCGCTGGTGGCGTATGGGGCCGAGAGGTCCAACGGAAGCAACATGGATGGCCTGCATGCCTCTGTTCAGCGCGAGGTCGATTCCCCGGAGTGGGTGGCAAATCTGCCTCAGGCGAGGGACGAGAGCGTGAACCAGCTGTTCGTCGTGGCCGGCCTCGGCATGGACAAGACCACCGCGACCATTTCAATGCATGTGCGCGGCGAGGACGGCGGCTGGAAACAGATCCTGTCCACCCCCGGCTTTGTGGGCCGGAACGGCCTGTGCGCGGACGGGGACCACGTGGAGGGCTGCGGCCAGACCCCCATCGGCGTGTACCACTTCAACAAGGCCTTCGGCATCGCCGCCGACCCCGGCTGTGCACTGCCCTACGTCCAGGTGGACGACGACATCTACTGGTCCGGCGATCCCAACTACCACTACAATGAGATGATGAACATCAACGACTATCCGGAGCTGGCGATGGACGACAGCGAGCACATCGTGGATTACGAGTACCAGTACCAGTACTGCTTGAACATCAGCTTCAACGAGGAAGGCACGGCCGGCAGGGGTTCCGCGATCTTCCTGCACTGCTTTGGCCCGCTGAAACCCTACACCGGCGGCTGCGTGGCCATCCCGGAGAACCTGATGAAGCTGGTCATGCAGAAGGTGACCGAGGACTGCGTCGTGGTGATCGACACCATGGAGCACCTGAACGCGAGCTTTTGATCGCAACTGAGTCCCATTCATGGAGCGGCGGCGCGCCCACCGGATTTGGCGCGCCCCCCCCCGCGCCGTTTGGGGAATTTGGTACCGGGGGGCCGGGGTTCGGGTAAAAACCCCCCG
>JAUMVG010000002.1:1187-99590 GCA_030530315.1 Clostridia bacterium
CCAGCGCCCGCGTCGTTGGACCCCCCCGGCGCCCGCCGGCGCCCGCGCGGCGGCGCCGCGCGCGGGCGCCCCCCCCCCGCCGCAGGCGCTTTTGGGCGAAGTGGTACCGGCTGGACCGTGATGCTGGAAAAACCCGCAGAGGCTGAATTTGAAACGGACAGACGGAAAACACAGCACAGGGCCATGAAGCCATCCAATTTGATGGAAAATATCTCAGCCCAGGCAGGAAAAACGGCTTTTGACAGAGAATGAATATAATAATATGAATATTTGAAACGGAGGCATAGACCATGCGCGCAAAGATCTTTGGCGCACTGTCGCTCGCGCTGACGCTGCTGCTGGCGCTGAGCCTGACCGGCGCGGCCCTTGCAGGCGCCTACGGCTACGAGATCGACGTGGACGCCATGAAGGCACAGGAAGCCGCGGACACCTTCCCGGTCAAGGTGGTGGAGAAAAAGGCGGTAGAGGATTGCTTCGACTGCGATATCGGAGAATACAACGACGACGCCCTGGTGATCACCGTCAGCAATGGATCGACGGACACCCTCGCCGCGCTGAAGGTCTGCTTCGTGGCCTATGACAGCGAAAGCAAGACCGTGAAGGTCACCAGCGACCTGGTATTTGCCGCCTTCAACGCCTCCCCGGAGATCTATACGATGAGCCGCGAGGAGCTGAGCGTCGCGTCCGGCCAGAGCTGTGTGCTGTCCATGCCGGTATCCTATGAGAACTTCGTGGGCGTCCGGGCCATGGTGGCGGAGTACACCAAGCCGGACGGCACCGTGGTCGCCAATCCCGCCTTTGACGCCTGGCAGAACCTGGCCTTCGGCCTCGCCGCGGGCAGCTCGACCGAGCTGGACTGATTTCGGAGGGAGGAAACTGACGTGAAGATGAGAATGTGCGTCTGCCTCGCGCTGTGCGCGCTGCTGGCCTGCGCGCTGCCGCTGTCAGCGCTGGCCTTCAATAATTATGCCCTGGATGTGGACGCCCTCAAGGCCCTGGAGCAGCAGGATCCCTTCGAGGTGAAGATCGTCAAGAAGACCGTCACCGACGGCGCGAACAGCAATGATTTCTCGAATCCGGATATCCTCACGCTGGATGTGCAGAACGGCTTCGGAAAGGCGATTGCCCAGGTGTCGGTGATGGTGGTCTGCTACGACGGGGAAAACCTGGCCCAGCCGCTGCAGGGGAACAGCAACCTCATCACTGTGCGGGAGAAGCGCAAGCTCTATACCTCCACCTTTGAGGACGTGAACGCCCCCGGCGGCGCATCCTTTCAGCTGAACATCGCCTGCGGCCACTCCAAGTTTACCGGCGCGCGGGCGCTGGTGGCACAGGTGGTGACCGCCGACGGCGAGACACTCACCAACCCGATCTACGAGCAATGGCAGGAGCTGGCGCTGGGTTCGCCCACCCACATCCTGGACTGAGAATGCCATTCGACGCGTGGAGGACCGCCGCCGACCCGGCGCGAGCCGGACGGCGGCGGTCTGCGCATCCTTATGATCGATCCGAAGGGGGAAGAGCCGATGACCAGGCGATTGACGGGGCTGCTGATGGCGGCGGTGCTGCTCCTTGGGCTGGCCGCGCCGCCGGCGCGGGCCGAAGGCGCGGAGCTGACGCTGATGGTATACATGTGCGGCAGCAACCTCGAAAGCCAGTATTCCGCGGCGACGATGGACCTGCTGGAGATGGCCTCCTCGGGCTATGACATGAAAAAGGTCAACCTGCTGGTGATGACCGGCGGCACCCAGAGCTGGGAACTGGGTTTGCCCACGGATGCCTTGTGCGTTTACATGCCCATGCGCGGCAGCCTGCGCATGGTGGACGCCTTCGAATCCATGAGCATGGGCTCGCCGGAGGCGCTGAACGCCCTGCTGGCCTTCGGCTACGAGCGCTTCCCCGCGCAGAAGTACGCGCTGATCATGTGGGACCACGGCGGCGGGCCGCTGAACGGCGTCTGCTGGGACGAGCTGTACGAGTCGGATCATCTGACGATGGAGGAGCTCACCTCGGCGCTGGCTTCCAGCCCCGTGGCGAGCCAACCCCTGGAGTGGATCGGCTTCGATGCCTGCCTGATGGCCTCCGCCGAGGTGGCATCGCTGCTGGAGCCCTATGCCCGGTACATGATCGCCTCCGAGGAGACGGAGCCGGGCGAGGGCTGGGACTACGCCTTCCTGACGGACATCGACGGCGACGCGGACGGAGCGGCCACCGGACGCAGGATCATCGACGGCTACTTCGAGGCCTCCGGCGCGAGCCCCCGGCTCACGCTGTCCTGCATGGACCTGACAAAGGTCGGCGCGCTGCGCCAGGCCATGGACGGCTTCTTCGAGGGGCTGGAGATCAGCGGCGGTAACTACAGCATGTACTCCTACGTGGCGCGAAACACCCGGGGCTTTGGCAAGGGCGCGTCCCGGGGATCCAGCTATGACCTGATCGACCTGGGCTCCCTGGTGGACCAGCTCTCCGAGCAGCCATCGGCGGACGCCGCCGCGGCGGAGAGCGCCCGGAAGGCACTGGAGGACATCATCGTCTACAGCCGATGCGGCGACGACGCCGGGAGCGGCCTGTCGATCTACCATCCCTTTGACAACCTGGAGAGCTACGCTTCGACCTGGAGCGCGCTGTATCCGCAGCTGGGGTTCTCCCAGGGATACGCTGATTACGTGGCGCGCTTTGCTGGGTTCCTGTTCGGTACGGCGAAGGTGGCCTGGGACAGCCTGACGGCGCTGCCCACCAACGAGGCGGGCGTGCTGGCGCTCCCGCTGTCCAACGAGCAGCGGGAGATGCTCTCCTCGGCGATGCTGAACGTGCTGCGCTGGGACGCGGAAAGCCGCGCCTATGCCCGGCTGTGCGCCGTGAACCGGGTGACGCTGGAGGACGGCGTGCTGTACGCGGCGGTCCCCGAGCAGTTCCTGGCGGCGGTGGATGAATCCGGGAATGCGCTGGTGGAGGCCGTGCCCTTCGAGCCCCTGGAGGACGGCACGGTGGCGGTCTATGTTAATTTCTGCGCGGCCGGGGCCGCCGACAGCGACGAGGCCTCCGCGCTGGTGGCCGTGAACACCCTGGGCAGGAGCAAGGACTTCGGTTCCTATTCCTTTGAGGACAACTCCAGCATTTCCTCTCAGTCCGGCGGCGGTGTGCTGAGCCAGGGCAGCCAGACGAGCGTGGGCTCCGAGGTGCAGGGCCTTGTCAGCGCCGACAGCCAGCCCCTGAGCGACATCCTCGCGGCGGACAAGCCCCAGGTGAGCAGCGTCTCGCCGATGAGCCTGCATGACTTCGGCGAAGTGCTGACGCTGCCGCAGACGGTGTCCTTCGACATCGGGGCCGCGCCGGTCTCCGCCACGGCGTCGGGCGGCACGCTGCTGATGCCCTCGGGCCAGAACACGGTGCAGATCGTGCCGGCGGAGGTCGACACGACCCAGCTGGAGAACCATGCCGGCGGCCACGCGGGCAGCGTCAGTTCCCAGGTACCGCTGGACTCCTTTGCCACCATCGACGTGGGCACCTTCTCCCCGGAACAGGTCGTCGTGGACCTGAGCGCCTATGAGGGCGGCGAGGGAGAGAAGCCCGAGCAGGCCGACGTGGTGCACGCCTGGCTGCGCTGCGAGGTGGGGGAGGACGGCGGCCTGAAGGTGCTGGAGACCTGGTGCTACAGCCCGGAGAACGACATCTGGTCCACCCGCGGCGCGCTGGACACCGCCAGCTACCCGGTGCTGGCCTTCCCGATGTCCTGGCGGCTGCCTACCACCACCGACGAATCCCTGACCGGCTTTGACGCCTGGGAGGAGGCCTTCACTTCTTCGGTGACCGCGCCCTCCGAGGGCTGGCAGCTGCGCTTTATACCCGGCAGTGGCGGCGGGGAGGACCTTTGCGCGTCCTTCCAGGTCACCGATTCCCAGAACCGCACCCACGGCAGCGTGCCCCTGCGGCTGGGCGGGAAATAGGAAACGGCTATAGCCGGCTAAAGCAAAATGATAACGTTCAGGACTATTGCGCCATAACAAATTGTGTGCTATGATGAGGCCATCCTGCGGAGTATCGCGGGGCCGAAGGGCTGACTGAGGAGGATCCATATTATGAAGAAACTGATCGCGCTGGCGATGGCGCTGATGCTGGCGATGACCGTTGCCGCCGTGGCGGAGTCCGCCGACCTGCTGTCCCAGATCCGGGAGCGGGGGACGCTGATCATCGGCACCGAGGGCAACTGGGCCCCCTGGACCTATCACGACGAAAACGATGTGCTGACGGGCTTCGACATCGAGATCGGCAGCCTGATCGCCCGGGGCCTGGGCGTCGAGCCCGAGTTCATGGAGACGGACTGGGATTCCATACTGGCCGGCGTCGATTCCGGACGGTTCGACATCGCCTGCAACGGCGTGGGCTATACCGAGATCCGCGCCCAGAAGTACAGCTTCTCCGAACCCTACGTGTACACCGAGATCGTGCTGGTGGTGCGCGGCGACAATGAGGACATCCACAGCGTGGACGACCTGGACGGCCGCACCACGGCCAACACCGCCTCCAGCACCTTTGCCGGAATCGGCGAGCAGTACGGCGCGACGGTGACGCCGGTGAACACCCTGACCGAGACCATCATGCTGGTGGAGCAGGGCCGCGTGGACGCCACGATCAACGCGAAGGGCTCCATCGACGATTACCTGGGCGAGCACCCGGACGCCAACATCAAGGTGGTGCAGGTGTTGGACGAGGGCGAGCCGGTGGCCTATCCCGTCCGCAAGGGCGAGGAGACCGAGGCCCTGGTGGCCGCGATCAACGAGATCCTGGAGCAGGCGCGCCAGGACGGCACGCTGTCCGCGCTATCCGTCAAGTACTTCGGGCAGGACCTGACCGGAACGAACTGACGAACGCTTCACAACCGCATGACTGGAGGCGCGAACGCGCTGCCGCGGGATTCGCTTTCGGCATTGTCGCCGGGGCGGGATCATGGCGGAGGGCGCGTCGCGCCTTTGTGCCCGCTCGGGAATGGCTGTTTCGGTGGTAAAGACGAGCGATGATGACGAGGTTATACGATGAATGAAAGACTCTGGGGCATCCTGGTGGACGCCTTTCCCAAGCTGCTGAGCTACGGCGTGCGCGTCACGGTGCCGCTGACGATCCTCTCCTTCGCGCTGGCGCTGGTGATCTCGGTGATCGTGGCGATGATCCAGTACGCCAACGTCCGCATTCTGCGGGAGATCTGCCGCTTTTACATCTGGATCGTCCGGGGCACGCCCCTGCTGGTACAGCTGTACCTGGTGTTCTACGGACTGCCGAGCCTGGGCGTCACGCTGGACGCCTTCCCGACGGCGGTGCTGGTATTTGGCTTCAACGAGGGCGCCTACATGGCTGAGAGCGTCCGCGGCGCGCTGGAGAGCGTGTCCCGGGGACAGATGGAGGCCGGGCAGTGCGTGGGGCTTTCCTATCTGCAGATCATGGCCCACATCGTGCTGCCTCAGGCGTTTCGGACCGCCTTCCCGGCGCTGTCCAATTCGCTGATCTCCATGCTGAAGGGCACCTCCCTGGCGGCGACCATCACCGTCACGGAGATGTTCCGCGAGGCGACGGTGATCAACGGCAGGGTGTACGAGTCACTGGGCCTGTACACCGAGGTGGCGTTGATCTACCTGGCCTTCTGCACGGTGCTGACCTGGCTGCAGCACATCGGCGAGAAGAAGCTGGCCAGCTACGGGGGTGACAGGGCATGATGCTTGAAGCGAAGGGCATTTACAAGCAGTTCGACGGCCGGGAGGTCCTCGGCGGCATCGATCTGCAGGTGGAGAAAGGCGACGTGATCGCCATACTGGGCCCCAGCGGCTCCGGCAAGACCACCCTGCTGCGGTGCCTGAACTTCCTGGAGCGGGCGGACGGCGGCGAATTGATATTCGACGGCGAGCACTACGACCTGAGGTCGGCCTCCCGGCGTGAGATTGCCCGGGTGCGCCGGAAGACGGCGTTCGTGTTCCAGAACTACAACCTGTTTCTGAACAAGACGGTGCTCCAGAACGTGACCCTGGGGTTGACTCTCGGGGCAAAGCTGAGCAAGTCCACGGCCCGGAAGATCGCCGTGGAGGCGCTGGAGCGTGTGGGCATGGCGAACCGGCTGGACAGCTATCCCAGCCAGCTCTCCGGCGGCCAGCAGCAGCGCGTGGCCATCGCCCGGGGACTGGCCTCCAATCCCGAGATCATCTTCTTTGACGAGCCCACCAGCGCCCTGGACCCGGAGCTGATCGGCGAGGTGCTGGCCGTGATGCGCTCGCTGGCGGACGCGGGCATGACCATGCTGGTGGTGACCCACGAGATGGAGTTTGCCCGGAACGTCTCCAACAAGGTGATGTTCATGGAGAACGGCAGTGTGATCGAGTCCGGCCCCTCCCGGGCGTTCTTCGAGAATCCGGCGCAGGCGCGTTCCCGGGAGTTCATTCGCACGATCCTGCAAGCGCGGGAATGAGAGGCGCACAGGCTCACAGCTTATCGGATGATTAAAACAGATGCGGCGCGGGGATGCTTCCCCGCGCCGCGTTTTGTCTATTATTGATAGGTTCTGTCAGATGGCGATGCCGGCCTTCTCCAGGATGGTGGGCACGTTCTTTTCGGCGCCGATGGCCATGATGTGCACGCCGTCGCAGATGCCTTCGGCCTTGATCTTGGCGATCATCTCGGCGGCCATCTCGATGCCCAGCTTGGCGGGCAGGCCCTTGACGCCCTTTTCCTTGCCCTCGGCGGCGGCCGCGGCCAGGCGGTCGATCATGTCCTGGGGCACGGCGATGCCGGGAACGTTCTCATTCATGTACTTGGCCATGCCGGCGGCCTTCAGCGGGATGATGCCCGCCATGATGTGGGCCTTGATGCCGGCCTTGTCCACGGCGTCCATGAAGCGCTTCAGAGCGTCCAGGTCGAAGATGCCCTGAGTCTGGATGTACTTCGCGCCGGCGTCCACCTTCTGGCGGAGCTTGTTGATCTGCAGGATCTGGGGCTCATAGACAGGGGTGACCGCCGCGCCCTTGTAGAAGGTGGGGGTGGTGGCCAGGTCGTTGCCGCCGCAGTCCTTGCCGGTGGCCTCCATGGTGGAGAGCATGCGCAGGATGCCCACGGAGTCCAGGTCGTAGACGGGCTTGGAGGCCTTGCAGTCGCCGACCATGGTGTGGTCGCCGGTCAGGGCCAGCATGGTGTCGATGCCGAAGGAGGCGGCGGCCAGCATGTCGCCCATGATGGCCATGCGGCTGCGGTCGCGGCCGGTCATCTGGATGATGGGCTCCAGGCCCGCCAGCTTCAGCTTGACGCACAGGCCGATGGAGGACGCCTTCAGGCAGGCGCTCTGCATGTCCGTGACGTTGATGGCGTGGACCTTGCCCTTGAGCAGCTCGGCCGCCTCCATCTGTTCGGAGAAATCATAGCCCTTCGGAGGGGCCATCTCGGCGGTCACGCCGAAAATACCGTTTTCAAGTGCATTCTGAAGTACGCTCATTGCTTATTTCCCCCTGATGTTGATCGTTCTGGGATAGGCGACCTTTTCGTAGCCCTTGTCCTCGCGGGTGATGCCGATCTTCTCCTCCTGGCCGAGCTCGACCAGCTTGTTGTAGATCTCGATCCACGCGCAGGGGTTTTCGGGGTTCACTTCGCACTTGCCGTTGCGGGAACCGCCGCAGGGGCCGTTCACCAGGGACTTGGCGCAGCGGGAGATGGGACAGATGCCGCCGGTCTTGCCCAGCACGCAGTCGCCGCACATGTGGCAGGCTTCCTCGAACAGGCCCAGCTTCACGGATTCGCCCAGGAACATGGTGTTGTTGGAGGGATACACGGGACACTTGCAGTACTGCGCGATGACCTGCACGCCGTCGCCGCAGGACATGGCCACCACGGCGTCCGGGTTGGCCGCGTTGACGGGCTTCAGGATGGTGCGGGTCTTCAGGTGCATGCAGCAGTACTCGGACATGGCGGTGGCCACGACCTTGATGCCGTGCTGGGCCAGCACCTGGGTCAGCTCGGCGATCTCCTTCTCGCCGCCGGTGGCGCAGGCGGTGGCGCAGCTGCCGCAGCCGACGAGGCCCACGGTCTTGACGCCCTTCAGCATGCCCAGCAGCTCTTCGATGGGTTTCTTCTGAGTGATGATCATTGTGATTCTCCTTATGCGTCAGGATTGGAAATGATTGCGGCGGGCTCCGCTGCCCGACCGCTGACACATCAATTATATAGCGGTGAATAAAATAAATCAATATCCGTTTGAAGATGTTGTCGAAAGATCAATTTGAAATTTACGGTTCGGTAAAACAAAACCGGCGCAGCCTTGACGCGGCGCCGGAAAGCGAAACGGGTATTTGTCGGTTTTATCGGTCCTTCTCCGAACCGATGAAGATGGTCTCCCCGTGCCCGATCAGACCGGAGATGTTGTCCCGTATGGCCCGGGGAAACAGGTTGCAGCGGTGTACGGTGTGCAGGTCGATCCAGTCGCAGCCGATTTGGAAGCGGTCCGTCTCGGTGGGGGTGAGCCGCTCCTCGCTGGCCAGGCGGCAGAGGAAGATGAAGTAGATCTTGTGGCTGTTGCCGTCCCGCCGGCCCTCGCTGATACGCTCGTAGATGCCGGACAGGCGCAGGGGCACCACGGAATAGCCCGTCTCCTCCAGCAGTTCGCGGCGAACGGTTTCGCTGAGCATTTCGCCGGTGTGCTGGCCGCCGCCGGGCAGCGCGTAGTATTCCCCGAACCTGGAGACGCACCGGTTCACCAGTATTTTGCCATCGTGCAGTACGATGGCCTTTGCGGAATTGCGTACAGACAACGGGCTTCATTCCTTCCACGGGCGGCGGGGGTGCCTGCCGCGCCGATACTGTATCCATTATACGATTTTATCCCGGAAATAGCAATACCAATTGTTCCCCGTCGAATGTAATTTACGTGGATTCCCATAGCGGAATAATAAATTCCACAAGTTGAACGAATATGCCGGAAAGGATTGTTAAATTTGGTAAAGAAGGCGTGAATATAGTGTTGTTTCGTTGATTGTTTCGGCCGAGGCTGTTACAATATAGGGAGGAAGGCGTATGCCTGAATGGAAAGCAATATATGACAGGGAGGATGCTCTTATGGCCGTTGCAGTTATCATGCCGAGACAGGGAAATACCGTGGAAAGCTGCATCATTACCAGTTGGAATAAGAAGCCGGGCGACAAGGTCGCGGTGGGGGATATTCTGTTCTCCTACGAGACCGACAAGGCTGCCTTTGAAGAGGAAGCCAAGGTGGCCGGCACGCTGCTGAAAGTTCTCTACGAGGAGGGCGACGACGTGCCCTGCCTGGAGAACGTCTGCGTCATCGGCGAACCCGGCGAGGATCCGGATGCCGCCCTGGCCGCCGGCGCTTCCGCCGAGGCCGCTCCCGCCGCCGCGCCTGCCGCGGGCGCCGCGCCCGCCGCACAGTCCGCCGGGGACTGCCAGCCCGTCATCATGCCCCGCCAGGGCAACACCGTCGAGAGCTGCGTGATCACCGAGTGGTACAAGAACGTGGGCGACACCGTGGCTGTGGGCGACAAGCTGTTCGGCTATGAGACCGACAAGGCCGCCTTCGAGGCCGAGGCCGAATTCGCCGGCACCCTGCTGGCCATCTTCTATGAGGAAGGCTCCGACGTGCCCTGCCTGGACAACGTGTGCGTCATCGGTACCCCCGGCGCGAACCCCGAGGTGTTCCGTCCCGGCGCCGAGGCTCCCGCCGCCGCGCCTGCGGCCGCTCCCGCCGCTGAGGCCGCGCCCGCCGCGGAGATCGCGGAAGCGCCCGTGGTCGTCGGCGACCTGAAGATCTCTCCCCGCGCCAAGAAGCTGGCGGATGAGAAGAAGGCCGACCTCAGCCAGGTCGTGCCCACCGGCCCCGACGGCCGCGTGATCGAGCGCGACGTCCAGGCCCTGATCGACGCCGGCAAGATCGTCGGCGCGACCGCCGCCGCTGCCGCCACCGCTCCCGCTGCCGCCGTGAGCGCGCCGGTCGAGCTGGGCGTGCCCTGCGACGACAGCTACACCGAGCCGATGAGCAACATCCGCAAGGTGATCGCCCGCAGCATGGTGGCCAGCCTGTCCACCATGGCGCAGCTGACCCACAACATCTCCTACGACGCCACCGAGGTCAAGAACGCCCGCGCGATGTTCAAGGCCAAGGGCGAGCCCTTCGGCATGGACAAGATCAGCATCAACGACATCATCATGTACGTGGTGGCCCGCACGCTGATGCAGCCCGAGCACCGCGCTATGAACGCCAACCTGATCGACGACGGCAAGACCATGAAGTACTTCCGCTCCGTCAACCTGGGCATGGCGGTGGATACCGAGCGCGGCCTGATGGTGCCGACCATCTTTGGCGCCGACAAGATGACCCTGAAGCAGCTGTCCGACACCGCCAAGAAGCTGGCCAAGGAGTGCAAGGAGGGCAAGATCAGCCCGGACTACCTCCAGGGCGCTTCCTTCACCGTGTCCAACATCGGCTCCCTGGGCATCGAGAGCTTCACTCCCGTCGTGAATCCGCCGCAGACCGGTATCCTGGGCGTCTGCGCCATGAAGGACGCCTTCCGGATGAACAACGGCCAGATCGAGGTCTATCCCAGCATGAATCTGAGCCTGTCCTACGACCATCGCGCCATGGACGGCACGCCGGCCTCCAAGTTCCTCCGCGACCTGAAGACCAACCTGGAGAACTTCACGCTGATGCTGGCGAAGGGCTGAGATACAGAGTTAAGAGTTTAGAGTTGAGAGTGTGGAGTTCAAGTTTAAATCCGAAAGGATTTCAGCCGTAACTCCAACCTCCAAACTCCACACCCGATTTCCTGCTGCATTGAAAAACCATCAAATGTATAAAGGAGAGTAGATCCAAATGTCCAAGCAACTGTTCGTCGACCCGAATGAGCGGCGCGCTTCCGGCTATATCCACTTTGAGGATATTCCGGTCAACCAGTACAAGAAGACCGTGAAGGACGAGCTGGGCAACTTCACCAAGGAGCAGTTTGTCAACATCTATCGCGACATGCTGACCCTGCGCGAGTTCGAGTCCATGATCAACTCCATCAAGATCACCGGCGAATACTGCGGCATCGCCTACAACCATCCCGGCCCGGCGCACCTGTCCATGGGCCAGGAGGCGGCCGCCGTCGGCGAGGCGTTCCACCTGGACGTGAACGACTTCATCTTCGGCTCCCACCGCGCCCACTCCGACATCCTGGCCAAGGGCCTTTCCGCCATCGAGAAGCTCTCCGATGATGAGCTCCTGGACATCATGAAGGGCTTCCTGGACGGCAAGACCTATGAGGTCATCAAGGACGAGCCCCACGACAGCGTGAAGGACATCGCCATCAACTTCCTGCTCTACGGCGCCATGGCGGAGATCTTCGCCCGCGAGACCGGCTTCAACCGCGGCCTCGGCGGCTCCATGCACACGTTCTTCACCCCCTTCGGCATCTATCCCAACAACGCCATCGTCGGCGGCAGCGGCACCATCGCCATGGGCGCTGCGCTGTACAAGCGCGTGAACCGCAAGCCCGGCATCGTCATCGCCAACATCGGCGACGGCTCCCTGGGCCGCGGCCCCGTCCTCGAGGCCCTGAACATGTCCGGCATGGGCCAGCTGACCCAGCTGTGGCAGGACGACATGAAGGGCGGCCTGCCGGTGATGTTCAACATCGTGAACAACCAGTACGGCATGGGCGGCCAGACCGTGGGCGAGACCATGGGCTATGACATGCCCGCGCGCATGGGCGCCGGCTTCAACCCCAACCAGATGCTGGCCGAGCGCGTGGACGGCTTCAACCCGCTGGCCGTCATCGAGGCCTACGGCCGCAAGAAGAAGGCGCTGCTGGAGGGCAAGGGCCCCGCGCTGCTGGACGTCGTGACCTACCGCTTCGCCGGTCACAGCCCGTCGGACAGCTCCTCCTACCGTACCAAGGAAGAGATCGAAGCCTGGCAGGCCCAGGATCCGATCATCGAGTACCGCAAGCAGCTGATCGAGGCCGGCGTGGCCACCGAGGAAGAGTGCGACGCCATCGTGGAGAAGGTCAAGGCGACCAACCTGCGCAACTTCAAGCTGGCCATCGACGAGAAGATCTCCCCGCGCATGGACCTGGTGGCCCATCCCGACGAGATCGCCGACCTGATGTTCACCAACGGCCACGTGGAGTCCTACGGCGCTCCCGGCCAGAAGCCCGACGTCAACATGCCCATGGAGGAGAACCCCCGCGTGCAGGCTATCGCCAAGAAGGAACGCTGGGGCATCGACAAGGACGGCAAGCCCGTCTCCAAGAACAAGGTCTACCAGCTGCGTGACGGCCTGTTCGAGGCGATCATCGACCGCTTCTACAAGGATCCCACCCTGGTGTCCTACGGCGAGGATGTGCGCGACTGGGGCGGCGCGTTCGCGGTCTATCGCGGACTGACCGAGGCCCTGCCGTATCACCGCCTGTTCAACAGCCCGATCTCCGAGTCCGCCATCGTCGGCAGCGCCGTGGGCTACGCCATGGCCGGCGGCCGCGCGCTGGTTGAGCTGATGTACTGCGACTTCCTGGGCTGCGCCGGCGACGAGGTGTTCAACCAGATGGCCAAGTGGCAGGCCATGAGCGCCGACGTGCTGCAGATGCCTGTGACCCTGCGCGTGTCCGTGGGCAGCAAGTACGGCGCCCAGCACTCCCAGGATTGGACCAGCCTCGCGGCGCACATCCCGGGCCTGAAGATCGCCTTCCCGGCGAGCCCCTACGATGCCAAGGGCCTGATGGCCACCACCCTGGCCGGCACCGACCCCGTGGTGTTCTTCGAGAGCCAGCGCATCTATGACGTGGGCGAGCAGTTCCACGAGGGCGGCGTTCCCGCGGAGTACTACGAGATCCCCTTCGGCAAGGCCGACATCAAGCGCCCCGGCAAGGACATCACTATCCTGACCTTCGGCGCTGTGCTGTACCGTGCCCTCAAGGCCGCGGACGAGCTGAAGGACAAGTACGGCCTGGAGGCCGAGGTCATCGACGCCCGCACGCTGGTGCCCTTCGACTATGAGACCGTGATCGAGTCCGTGAAGAAGACCGGCCGCCTGGTGATCGTCACCGACGCCTGCGAGCGCGGCTCCTTCGCCTCCGAGGTCGCCCGTCAGGTGACCGAGATGGCCTTCGATTACCTGGATGCCCCGCCGGTGGTGGTGGCCTCCAAGAACTGGATCACTCCCGCCCACGAGCTGGAGGAGGCCTTCTTCCCGCAGCCCAGCTGGATCATCGACGCCATCAACACCAAGATCCTGCCCATCCCCGGCTACGAGAACGTCACCGACCAGAGCCTGGCGACCAAGCTCCGCAACGAGAGCAAGGGCGTGTAAGAGATAATTGAGAATTGGGAATTGAGAATTGGAAATTGAGTTTGCCAAGGAACGATTCCTGAAACATGACTGATTTGCAGGAGCATCCTATACGGGTGCTCCTGCTTCTTATTTTTGGAAATCAATATTGCGGGTTTGGTTGCCCGATTTGGGGCGGCGAAGCGTTATGATAGTCATTGGAATGCTTGTGCCGTGCCCCGGTCATTCTGAGCGAAGCGAAGAATCTTATACAATACGACGGGAAATCCCTGCGGGTTCGCAATTCAGAGCGCTCGCAGCATCAGACATACTTCCGCATCGATTGCAGCGCGGCCTTCTCCAGCCGTGAAACCTGGGCCTGAGAGATGCCGATTTCCTCGGCGACCTCCATCTGCGTGCGCCCCTGGAAGTAGCGCTGACGGATGATCTTCTGCTCCCGGGGCTGCAGTCGGTCGAGGGCTTGGTCTATGGACAGGCGGCGCACCCAGTCGTCCTCGCTGATGCGCTTGTCCTGCACCTGGTCCATCACATAGATGGTGTCGCCGCCGCTGCGGTACACGGGGTCGAACAGGGACACCGGGTCCTGTATGGCCTCCAGAGCCTGCACCACGTCCTCCTCGGGCACTTCCATGGCGGTGGCGATCTGAGCCGTGGTGGCGTCCCGGCCCGTGGCGGCGGAGATGGCGTCCCGGGCCTTCAGCGCCTTGTAGGCGGTGTCCCGCATGGAGCGGGAGACGCGAATGGCGTTATTGTCGCGCAGATAGCGCCGGATCTCCCCGATGATCATCGGCACGCAGTAGGTGCTCAGGCGAACGTCGAGGCTCAGGTCGAAGTTGTCCAGGCCCTTCATGAGCCCGATGCAGCCCACCTGGAACAGATCGTCCATGTTTTCGCCGCGGTTATGAAAGCGCTGTATGACGCTGAGCACGAGGCGCAGGTTGCCCTGGATCAGCTCCCGGCGGGCCTCGTCGTCGCCTCCCTGGGCAAGGGCCAGCAGCTCCCGCATGCGCTCGTGGGTGAGCGTGGGCAGCGCGGACGTGTCCACGCCGCAGATTTCCACCTTGTTACCAGCCATAAAACCAACCTCCACGGCAGGAAGTATGGCCGTTTTTGCGGGTGTCTATGCCATCGGAACAGGCTAAAGCGGCGCTGCGCGAAGATGACACAGAAAGCGTGAAACGGAATAACGGAATGCGCGCAAAAGAATCGCCCGGCTGATTTCAGCCGGGCGGCTCGATTGATTGATCGATTGATTGAATATGTACGTAATCCGGGAAACGGGGTGTTTCCAGGTCGACGGGCTTCAGGGAATGCGCCATCACCCTTTGTTGGTTCACTTGTGATACAGCTTGTTGGTCTGGTAGGCGGGCTCGCAGGTCAGGTTCATGCCCAGCTTGCCGAGCATGCCCTCGTCCACCTGGGACAGGATCACCGTGGAGTGGGCCTCGCAGTTCTTCAGGTTGGAGAGCTGCTCCATGGCCAGCTCCGCGTTGGCGTCGGTGACGGCGCAGATGGTCAGCGCGATCAGGATCTCGTCGGTGTGCAGCCGGGGATTGCGATTGCCCATGTGGGCCACCTTCAGGTGCTGGATGGGCTCGATCACGGTGGGGGAGATCAGCTTGACCTCGTCCGGGATGCCCGCCAGCTCCTTCAGCGCGTTCAGCAGCGCCGCCGCGGCGGCGCCCAGCAGGTCGGAGGTCTTGCCGGTGATGATCCTGCCGTCGTTCAGCTCGATGGCCACCGCGGGCTCGCCGGTCCTGGCGGCGAGGTCCAGGGCGGGCTGCACCGTGGTGCGCTGGCTGAAATCCAGGCTCAGCGTGCGCATCAGCAGGTCCAGCTTGTTCAGCTCGGCTTCGGTGGCACGGCCCTGCTTCAGCGCGCAGGCGGTGCGGTAGTAGCGGCGGATGATCTCCTGGCAGGAGGCCTCGCAGCACACGGCGTCGTCGACGATGGACTTGCCCGCCATGTTGACGCCCATGTCCGTGGGGCTCTTGTAGGGGCATTCGCCGTAGATGCGCTTGAAGATCTCCCGCAGCACCGGGAAGATCTCGATGTCGCGGTTATAGTTGACGGTGGTCTCCCCGTAGGCGTCCAGGTGGAAGGGGTCGATCATGTTCACGTCGTTCAGGTCGGCGGTGGCGGCCTCGTAGGCCAGGTTCACCGGGTGCTTCAGGGGAAGGTTCCAGATGGGGAAGGTCTCGAACTTGGCGTAGCCGGCCTTCACGCCGCGCTTGTGCTCGTGGTACAGCTGGGACAGGCAGGTGGCCATCTTGCCGCTGCCCGGGCCCGGAGCCGTGACCACCACCAGGGAGCGGGAGGTCTCGATGTAGTCGTTCCTGCCGTAGCCCTCGTCGCTGACGATGCCGGAGACGTTGGAGGGATAGTCCGGGATGCGGTACAGCTTGTAGACCTTCAGGCCCATGGAGCGCAGCCGCACCGCAAACTGGTCGGCGGCGGACTGTCCGGTGTACTGGGTCACGGCGATGCCGCCCACGTACAGGCCGAATTCCCGGAAGACGTCCACCAGGCGGATGACATCGGAATCATAGGTGATGCCCAGGTCGCCGCGCACCTTGTTCTTTTCGATATCGTTGGCGTTGATAGCAATGATGATCTCCGCCTGGTCCTTCAGTTCGAGGAGCATGCGGATCTTGTTGTCCGGCGCGAAGCCGGGCAGCACGCGGGAGGCGTGGTAGTCGTCGAACAGCTTGCCGCCAAACTCCAGGTAGAGCTTGCCGCCGAAGTATTCGATGCGCTCGCGGATGCGGGTGGATTGCAGCTGGATGTACTTCTGACTGTCGAAACCGATCTTATTCATTGGTAACCTCCGCAGCATTGTATTGGGCCGGGGCGCTTGGCCCCCGACGATTTTCATATGGGACTATTATACCAAACCGAACGCCGGTGAACATTATCGGACGATTAAAAATGTCGGGCCGGAGCACGGAAGGAGAGGCGGTTTTTCCGGACGCCGGGCTATACGACGGCGCAATACATGGCATGGGCTGCGTGTCGAAGGCCGCGAAAGTGGGCTGCCCGGGCGCGGGACAGTTAACAATCCACCGGGACACAGTATACGGAATCTGGATAAATATGCATGGACTGCCCTATCCTGAAAGGAGCGATTCAGACCAAAAGGATGACGCGAAATCGCCTTGCTCAAGGGCAATTTCGCGCCAAGGGGGGAAGAAGAAGGTTGGGTGTCCTTTTCATCGGTATACCAACCGACGCGTATAGTATATCGAATGTTTTTGAACAAAGTGTGAACGCGGAGTAAATGATTGCCGGCAAAGCTGATAAATTTACTGTTATTAGTAGGATTTGTAGAAATCAATCCATCATGGCCGCGATCTCGGCGTCGCTGAGGTTGGGTTGGAGGGCGCGGTTGATGCCGGAGGCGATGATTCCGGCGGCGTCCTGCACGATGGCGTCGATCTCCCTGGGGGTGACGATCAACTCGCCCAGGTCGCCGGAGAGCAGCGTGCGCTCCATGTCGGCCAGCGCGGCGTCGTGGTCCTCCAGGTCGCCGTTCTGGAGGGAGAGCCACTCGAAGGCGTCCCGGGCCAGGGTCGCCGCGTAGATCACGGTGGGGACGCCCACGGAGATGACCGGCGCGCCCACGCTCGCCTCGGTCAGCGCCTTGCGGTGGTTACCCACTCCCGCGCCGGGCTGTATGCCGGTGTCCGTCAGCTGTATGGCGCTGCCGATTCGGAACGCGCTGCGGGCGGAGAGGCTGTCCACGCAGACAATGGCCCGGGGCGACAGGGTTTTCACCAAAGCCTCGACGAGGTCCAGGCTCTCGATGCCCGTGACGCCCAGCACCCCCGGGGCGATGGCGCAGACGCTGCGCAGCGCTTCCTTCATGGCGGGGGATTGAAGCACATGGCGGGTGACCAGCGTTCGGTCCACGACGGCGGGCCCCAGGGAATCCGGGGTGATGGACCGGTTGCCCAGCCCAACCACCAGCACGGGCCTTGAAGCGTCGCCCTCCGGCAGCAGCCGGCCCAGCTCCTCGGCCAGCATGGAGGCGATGGCCAGGCGGGCCTCCGGCTCCCGGCGGCGCAGCAGGGGACTCTCCAGCGTCAGGTAGGTGCCCTTGGGCTTGCCGAGCATCCGGGCAGCCTCGTTTTGGGTGATTCTCACCTGGGTAAAGGAGACGTCGTTCTCCTCCCAGTGGCTGACCTCCACGCCGGGGATGGTGCTCTCGCCGGCGTTTTCAAAGGATTCCATGGCAAGGTCTGTGCGGGTCGTGCGCATAAAAGTCCCTCATTTCCGCGATTTTTAAATTAGTTTACCCACATTTTTCATCAATATGTCCGGAATGGCTTGAATTTTGGGCCGAAACATGATACAATACATTTTGCGAATTTGCGTAGGGAGGTGAATGATTTGCCGAATATCAAGTCTGCCATCAAGCGCGTTAAGGTGACCGAGAAGAAGAACCTGCGCAATCGGATGGTCAAGTCTGCTATGAAGACTCAGATCAAGAAGTTCGAAACCGCCGTTTCCGCGAATGAGGCCGATGTCAAGCTGCTCAGCGCGACTCAGGGCGCGGTTGACAAGGCTGCCGCAAAGGGCGTTATTCATAAGAACGCTGCGAACCGCAAAAAGGCTCGTATGGCGAAGCGCCTTGCCAAGGCTCAGGCTTAAGGTCACTTAAATGGCAAAGAAAAGGGAACGCTGTTCGCAGCGTTCCTTTTTCAGTTCGGCGCAGGAGCCGGGCAGGAAAGCAACTGCAAGGAGGCCATCCCATGGAGGACTTGTTTACCGCCGCCGCGCGCAGCCGGGCGCCGCTGGCCGACCGCATGCGCCCGCGCACGCTGGATGAATTCTTCGGCCAGGCGCAGATCGTCGGCCCGGGCCGGCTGCTGCGCCGCGCCATAGAGGCGGACCGCCTGACCAGTTCCATCTTCTGGGGCCCGCCGGGCTGCGGCAAGACCACGCTGGCCTCCATCATCGCCGGCAGCACCCGGTCGGCCTTCGCCCAGCTGAACGCCGTCACCAGCGGTGTGGCGGACGTGCGCCAGGTGCTCAAGGACGCCGAGGAGCGGCTGAAGCTCTATGGCCAGAGCACCTACCTGCTGCTGGACGAGTGCCACCGGTGGTCGAAGGCCCAATCCGACTCCATATTGCCCGCCATCGAGCGGGGCGTCATACGCTTCATCGGTTCCACCACGGAAAACCCCATGATCGCCATGACGCCCGCCATCGTCAGCCGGTGCAGGCTGTTCAGGTTCGAGCGCCTCGCCCCGGAGGACGTCCAAAGGGCGCTGGAGGCGGCGCTGAGGGATCCCTCCCGGGGCTACGGCGGCCAGGACGTGCGCGTGGACGGGGACGCCATGGCGCACATCGTGCAGGTGGCCAACGGCGACGTTCGAAGCGCGCTGAATGCCCTGGAGCTGGCCGTGCTGACCACGCCGATGGAGGCGGACGGCTCCATTCACGTGACGCTGTCCGTGGCCGAGGAGTCCATCCAGAGCCGCGTGATGCAGATGGACGAATCCATGTTCTACGACATGCTCAGCGCGTTCTGCAAGTCCCTCCGGGGCTCTGACAGCGACGCCGCCCTGGCATGGTTCGCCCGGATGCTCCACGGGGGCGTCGATCCCCGGGTGATTGCCCGGCGGGTCATCGTCCACGCCAGCGAGGACGTGGGCATGGCCAATCCGATGGCGATGGTCCAGGCCGTGGCGGCGCTGCAGGCGCTGGAAAATATCGGCATGCCGGAGGCGCGGCTGTCCATGGCCCAGGCGATCATCGCCGTGTGCGAGAGCCCGAAGTCCAACGCGGTGTGCGCCGCCGTGGAGGCGGCCTTTGCGGACGCCGAACGGGGCGGCTACGAGAGCGTCCCGGCTTACCTGCGGGATACCCACTACAAGGGCGCGGCTCGGCTGGGCCACGGCGAGGGCTACAAGTATCCCCACGACTATCCCGGCCACTACGTGGAGCAGCGGTACGCGCCGCTGGAGGTGGAAGGAATGCCGTATTATACGCCCTCGGAGCAGGGCTTCGAGCGCGAGGTCCGGGCGCTGCGCGCCGAACGCGGGCGCGTCGACCCGCCGGACGTGGGCTCGAAGTGAGGCGGCGGGCCTCGCTTCATAAAAGATCGGAATTTTGAACGGGAATCTTACCGGAAGCCCCTTGCGCTCGACGGGCCTTTGCTGAATAATGGTATTGTGAAGCGACGGTCCGGGGAAAATGCAGACAAAGGGCTTCATGGAGCATAGACAGATGGCAGAGACGATGGAAAAGCTGGCAGCCGCGCCGGAGAGCGGCGTGGAGGTCCGCAGGACGGGCGGGCGAAGCGGCCGCGCGGTGAAGAATGCCGCGGGTCCCGGCAGCGCTGCGCCCAAAAAGCGGAAGCCTTCCCCGGACGGCGGCAATCGCGGGACGCCGTCGATCGGGAAGGGAACCCGAAGCGCCGCCAAAGGCAAAGGGCCAAACGACGGGATGGCGGACCTCGGGATGAAAAAGACCGACAAAGAAAAGCCGTCCTCCGCGATCAAACAGACCGACGGGGCAAAGCCGGCCTCCGCGATCAAAAAGACCGACCCGGCTAAGGCGGACTCCGCAAAAAAGAAAAGTGGAGACGGCGAAAAAAAGGCCTCCTCCCGGAAAGAGGCGAAAACGGCCGATAAGACCGGCGCGGCGGCAAAGGGCAGCAAGGCGGAAGAGAGGCTCGTGACCCTCTCGGAAAAGAGCGCTGAAGATCGGGCGAAGGACGCGAGGAAGCGGCGCGGGGGAGAAGACGACCCGGCAAAGGCAGAGGCTCGTAAGAAGCGCTCCGACAGCAACGAGGCGAAGGCCGAAACCGAAGAGACTAAGGCAGACGCTGCGACAAAGCGGAAAAGCTCTGGCGGGACCAAGGCAAAGGCCGAAGCCGGCGAGGCCGAGGCGAAAACCCGCAGCCGGGATTCCGGCAGGGCGTCGAAGCCGACGGGGTCCGGGAAGAAGAAAAAGCACTCGAAGAGCTCCAGGCGCTCGGGCGGTGAGCCGCCGAAGCAGTTCGGGATCTTCGACATCGCAAACGCCTGCCTGGCCATCGCCATCCTCACAATCATCGCCCTGGGCGTGCGCCAGCACGGACAGTATGCTGACTTCGTCCGAATGCGCGAGGCCGTGGATTCCCAGACCTTCTATGAGGGCACGACGGTGGAGGGCGTGGACGTCTCGCGGATGACCTACGCCAACGCCCTGGACTACTGGAAGAGCCGGGTGGAGCCCCGCTATGCCAACCGCACGGTGACGCTGGACGGCGGCGCGTCGGTGACGGCGGGGGAGCTGGGCTATTCCAGCGACTACGAATCGGTGCTGTCCGCGGCCTGGAGCGCCGGCCGCAGGGGCTCCCTGGAGCAGCGCTTCCAGATGCTCTCGGCGCGCCAGGAGAACCCGGTTGCCTACAGCATCACCCGAACGGACTACAACCCGGAACTGATGGAGGAGTACGTCCGGCAGACTGCCGAGCGTATCGACCGGCCCGTGCGGGAGGGCGCCATTGAGAGCTTCAACACGGAGACCTTTGAATTCGTGTTTACCGAGGCCGAGGTGGGCCTGGAGCTCGACCGCGAAGCGCTGAAGCAGTCCATCGGCGAGGCCATACGTCAGGGGGGCGGCAGCGCGAGCTTCGTGATCCGGCAGATCGAGCCCCAGGTGAGCACCGAGGAGATCGCCTCCCAGTACGGGCTGATCAATTACGCCATCACCAACGCCTCCTCTTCCAGCAGGGCGAGGCTGAACAACATCAAGCTGGCCATGTCGCTGATCAACGGCAAGCGGCTGGCGCCGGGGGAGACCTTCTCCTTCAACGAGACCGTGGGCCAGCGCACCACCTCCCGGGGCTTTAAGAAGGCCACGGCCTACTCCGGCGGCGACGTGACCGAGGAGGTGGGCGGCGGCATCTGCCAGGTGTCCACCACGCTGTTCAACGCGGCGGTGAAGGCGGATATGGAGATCGTGGAGCGCCACAACCATTCGCTGACCGTCGCCTACGTGGACAAGGGCAAGGACGCCACCGTCGATTGGAACAGCCAGGACTTCAAGTTCAAGAACACCTCGGACGACGACGTGTACATCTGCTGCTACCTGACCGACGACAAGCGGGTGCGCTTCGGCGTGTTCGGCAAGCTGCTGCCCAACGGCGAATCCATCACGCTGGATGCGGTGACCACCGAGGTGATCCAGTACGAGACGCAGTACGAGCCCTCGCCGCTGCTCGCCCGGGGAGAGACCTACGTGCTCCAGCCGGGGCGCAACGGCTACAAGGCCGAGGCCTACAAGGTCCGCTGGGACGCGAACGGCAACCAGATCAGCAGGGAGCTGCTGTGCAAGAGCGTCTATAAGAAGAAGAACGAGATCATACAGTACGGCACCTGATCAGCGGCGAAGAACGGATCCGCGGAGGGATTTGCATTTCGCCTTCGGGCGTGCTATAATACTGGCGGAACAAACGATAGACGACGCGGCGGGCGCGGCCCGCGGGAGGTGAGTCCGTGGCAAAGATTTATACGCGCAGAGAGGTCAAGCAGCGCAGGGTGAACTTTCAGATTTTCGCCGGCATCTATGACTTCCTCGGCGTGGTGACGGGCATCGTGGTGATCGTCGCCTGCGCGGCTCTGCTGGCGGCTCTGGTCTCCTGGGTTGCCCGGGACGGAAGGGATTCCTTCGCGTCCCTCTGGAACATCTTCCAGAGCGCGATCATCATACCGAAGTGACAAGCGACGCCTCGCGGGAGAGGAAAACGGCTTCTCCCCGGGGCGCCTTGTGTTTAAAAGTACAAAAGAGCAAGGGGGCGGGGCGCGTGCGCGTGTCCTGGGGACAGCTGCTGGAGGAGATCGGAAGCTGTGAAAAGTGCAGGCTCTGCCAGGGGCGAAGCAACGTGGTGCCGGGAGAGGGGAATCCCCATGCCCGGCTGATGTTCATCGGCGAGGGCCCGGGCCAGGAGGAGGACCGCCAGGGACGTCCGTTCGTGGGGCGCTCCGGCGAGCTGCTGACGCGGATGATCCACGCCATCGGCCTTGAGCGCTCCGAGGTGTACATCTGCAACATCGTCAAGTGCCGCCCGCCCCAGAATCGGACCCCGGAGCCGGACGAGGCGGCGGCCTGCCTGAACTACCTCCGGGCACAGGTGGCCCTGGTGCGGCCCCAGGTGGTGGTGCTGCTGGGCAAGACCGCCTGCCAGTACACGATCAGCGACCAGGTATTCATCACCAGGGACCACGGCCGCTGGTACCAGCAGAAGGGCGTGTGGTTCCTGCCTACGTTCCATCCCTCGGCGCTGCTGCGGGACCCGGCTAAAAAGCGGGATGCCTGGGAAGACTTCCAGAAGGTGCGGGAGAAGCTCAGCGAGCTCGCCCCCGGGACGGAGGATGCCAAGTGACGATGGAGAAGCTGCGCGGCGAGATGACCGCGTTTTTCAACAACCTGTACGAGGAGGAGCGCAAGATCCTCGTGTTCGGCGAGGGCAGCGTCGGCGCGCCGGTGATGATGATCGGCGAGGCGCCCGGCGAGCAGGAATCCCTGCAGGGACGGCCCTTCGTGGGCAAGGCCGGTAAGAACCTGGACGCCTTTCTGGAGCAGGCGGGCATGGACCGGCGGGAGCTTTACGTCACCAACACGGTGAAGTTCCGGCCCACCAAGCGTTCGGCGGCGGGGCGAACGGTGAACCGCCCTCCGACCCAGGAGGAGATCCGGCTGTTCCTGCCCTGGCTGCTGAAGGAGATCGAGCTGGTGGGGCCGAGGTGCGTCATCACCCTGGGCAACGTGCCGCTGAAGGCGCTGACCGGCCATGGCAGCGTGATCGGCGATCTGCACGGGCAGCTGCTGGACTGGAACGGACGGAAGCTGTTCCCGATGTACCACCCGGCGTCGGTGATCTACAACCCCTCTCTGAAGGATGTCTACCGCCATGATATCGAGCGATTTGCGGAGTGGAGCCGCGGGTTAGGCGCGGAATAGCTGAAAAACCTCAAAATGGAAAAAATAGGTCTTGTGCTTTTGTCCATTTCGTGTATAATATCTGATGTATTCTGAGACAGATGAATGATCCAAATATATGCATCCGTTTAATGAGTCTCTGAAACAAGGGGAGGAATGAACATGGCATTGGTAAAATGCCCGAGATGTGAATTGAATTACATGAACGACACGGACACCATGTGCTCCGTGTGCCGCCGGGAGGTGCGCGGCGAGAGCGAGCAGTTCGAGATGATCGAGCTCTGCTCAGAATGCGGCGAGAACCCGGTGGTTCCCGGCCAGGAACTGTGCGCCTTCTGCCTGAAGGAGCAGGCCATGCGGGACGAGATGGACGGCGACGACGAGATCGAGCATGAGCCCGCCAGCATCGAGATCGACTCCGTTTCCACGATGGACGAGATCGAGCTGGACATCGGCGGCAGCCTGGACGGCGAGAGCTTCGACGGCGACGCGGATTTCAGCGACGAGGACGACGAGGAATCCGAGGACGACGAGAAAGAGGAGCTGTAAGCCTTGGCTGTCTTTGCGATTGCCGACCTGCACCTTCCCGCCCAGACCAAGCCCATGGACGTGTTCGGGCCCCATTGGAAGGACCACTTCCAGCGCATACGACAGGACTGGCTCAGCCGCGTATCGCCGGAGGACATCGTGTTGCTTCCTGGGGATATCTCCTGGGCCATGCGGCTGGAGGAGGCGCTGGAGGACCTGCGCAGCATCGGGAGCCTGACGGGCACGAAGGTGCTGCTGCGCGGCAATCACGATTATTGGTGGAGCTCCATCGGCAGGGTGCGCCGCGCGCTGCCTGAGGGGATGTATGCCCTCCAGAACGACAGCCTGCTGCTGGGTGGCCGGCTCTACGCCGGGACCCGGGGCTGGACGCTGCCCGGAGCCGAGGCGACCGAGGACGACCTGCGCATCTACAGCCGGGAGCGACTGCGGCTGGAAATGTCGCTGAAGCACGCCCGGGGGCGGGACGCGGAGGCGCCGATCACGGTGATGATGCACTATCCGCCGCTGACCGCCGAGTCGGAGGGCTTTTCCGACATCCTGGAGGCCTACGGCGTGGAGGACTGCGTCTACGGACACCTGCACGGCCACGCCATCTTTGGCGCCGTGAGGGGCCAGCGCGGCAGCGTGAAATATCATCAGGTCTCCTGCGACGGCCTGGATTTCAAGCTCTACAGGCTGTATTGAAGCGTTTGAAGCGGTTTTTGAGAGGTGTTTGATGAAGAATCTGCTGTTTATCCTGAACCCACAGGCCGGGCAGCGCAAGGCAAACCGGTATTTGCCGGAAATCCTCAGAATGTTTATTGAGTACGGCTATCGCTGCGAGACCTATGTCACCGGCGCGGCAGGCGAGGCCACCCAGTATCTCGCAAGGTACGAGGGCAAGCCGGACCTGGTGGTATGCGCCGGCGGCGACGGCACGCTGAACGAGACCATCTCCGGCCTCATGCAGGCGAAGCTGGACTGCCCCCTGGGCTACATTCCCTGCGGCACCACCAACGACTACGCCAGCAGCATCGGCCTCTCAAGCTACGTGCTTCAGGCCGCCAGCGACATCATGACCGGCAAGGCCCAGAGCATCGACATCGGGAACTTTAACGGCCGGCGCTTCGTCTATACCGCCACCTGCGGCGCCTTCGCGAAGGCCTCCTACAGCACGCCCCAGGCGGCCAAAAACGTATTGGGTCACGCGGCCTATATCTTGGAGGGCATGCGCGATTTGACGGCCATACGGCCCATCCACATGCACGTGACAGCCAACGGCGTGGCGCTGGACGACGACTTTATCTTCTGTTCCATCACCAACTCCACCTCGGTGGGCGGCATCCTGAAGCTGGACACCCAGCTGGTGGCGCTGAACGACGGCAAGTTTGAGGTGACGCTGGTGCGCAATCCCACCACGCCCGCGCAGTTGAGCAGCATACTGGTGGGGCTCACGACCCAGGACGTGCCCAACGACATGATCCACTTCTTCTCCGCCAGCAGCATCCGCGTGGAGTGCGACCGGGCGGTGGAATGGACCCTGGACGGAGAGCGGGAGCCGGAGACCAACGTCGTCGAGCTGAACAACCTGCACAGCGCCGTTCGGATCATGGTTCCCGAGGGCAGCTTGCAGACCCCCTTCCATCCCGATGGCTACGAGGCGGAGCTATGAAGCAAAACTATCAGTTGGAGCTTGAGCGCGAGCTGGCACGGATCGAGGCGTCCGGCGCCCGCCCGCGCCTTTTGCTGCACAGCTGCTGCGCGCCGTGCTCCAGCTACGTGCTGGAGTACCTGAACCGCTGGTTCGACATCGACCTGTTCTTCTATAACCCCAACATCGCGCCTCGCGAGGAGTTCGACCGCCGGGTGGCGGAGCTCGTCCGCCTGGCCTCGAGCCTGCCCCACGAGGGCCGATTCGAGGTCATCCCCGGGCCCTACGAGGCGGAGACCTTCATGGCCGCCTGCAGGGGCCACGAGGACGACCCGGAGGGCGGCGCGCGCTGCGAGCGGTGCTTCCGGCTGCGCCTGGGGAAGACGGCCAGGCTGGCGGCGGAGCGGGGGAGCGACTACTTTGCCACGACGCTGACCATCAGCCCGCTGAAAAACGCCCAGCTGCTCAACAGCATCGGCGGGGAGCTGGCGGGGCAGTTCGGCGTTCCCTGGCTGTACTCCGATTTCAAGAAGAAGAACGGCTACAAGCGCTCCTGCGAGCTGTCGGCCCTCTACGGCCTGTACCGCCAGGACTACTGCGGCTGCGTGTTCTCCAGGCGGGAACGGGACGCACGGGTGGCGGCCCAGGCTGAGAAGAATGAAAACCGGCATAAATAAATGTCACCCTGTTTACAGAATCGAGTTGACATTAAAACCTCCGCATGCTATGGTATAGCCAACGCATGCGGAGGTTTTTTATGTCCACCAAGAACGATGTTTTGCAGACGCTGATGCAGCAGGAGGTCGCGATCTCCGGCGAGCGCCTGGCGCGGCGGCTGGGTATCAGCCGGAATTCCGTCTGGAAGGCCATCGAGCAGCTCCGGCAGGAGGGGTATGTCGTCGAGGCGGTGACCAACCGGGGCTATCGGCTGGTTTCCATGCCGAACCGCATCTCCCAGCCGGAGATCGAACGCTGGCTGAGGGCCGGAACCATTGGAGCGCGGATGGAGATCCACGAGTCGCTGGATTCCACGAACACCCGCGCCAAGGCCATCGCCGCCACCGGCGCGCCCCACGGCTATCTGGTGATCGCCGAGTCCCAGGCCAGCGGACACGGCCGCTTCGGCAGGCCGTTTTTCTCGCCGGAGCACTCCGGCGTCTACATGACCTATGTGCTCAGGCCGAAAATGCTGGCGGAGCAGGCGGTGATGATCACCTCCATGGCCGCCGTGGCGGTGGCCCGCGCCATAGAGACCGTGGCGGATGTGGACGTGAAGATCAAGTGGGTCAACGACCTGTATGTCAACGACCGCAAGGTCTGCGGCATACTGTGCGAGGCCAGCATGGACTTTGAGACCGGCCAGCTGGAATATGCGGTGCTGGGCATCGGCATCAACGTGACTGCCATGCGGTTCCCGGCGGAGCTGGCGGACATCGCCACGTCCATTGAGAACGAGTGCGGCAAGAGCATCTCCCGAAGCCGGCTGATCGCGGAGATCTCCAACCAGCTGGAGGCGCTCTACGGCCAGCTGGAGACCCGGGAATTCATGAAGGAGAGCCGTGAGCGGTCCAACGTGATCGGACGCGAGGTGGAGGTATCCCGGGGCGGCGAGCGTTTCCCCGCAAGGGTGCTGGACATCGACGAAAGCGGACGCCTGGTGATCCAGACCGCGGACGGCGTCTCCCGCGTGGGCTCCGGTGAAATCAGTTTAAAACTAATCCCTGACTAAAACAAGACATTTCAGCGGATCTTTTTCGCTCTGACTTCGTTGAAGCCCTTTGACTTAGCGCTGCTAAGCCTGCGGGACTTCGCCTTGTTGGAACGAAAAATCTCTCGCTGATTCAGTCTCGATTAAATCAGGTCTTAGTTTAAAGATCAAGAGAGGATGATACCATTGAAATTGACGACTAAGGACATGACGGTCATCGGCATCATGGCGGCGCTGATCTGCATTGCCGGACCGCTGAGCATCTCCATCGGCCCGATCCCGCTCTCCCTGGCGACCCTGGCGGTCTATCTCGCCGGCGCGGTCCTCGGCGCGAAGCGCGGCCCCCTGGCGGTGATCATCTACCTGCTGATCGGCCTGGTGGGCGTGCCGGTGTTCTCCGGCTTTTCCGGGGGCCTTCAGAAGCTGATCGGCGTGACCGGCGGCTATCTGGTGGGCTATCTGCCCTGCGCGTTCCTGACCGGCCTGGGCGTGAAGGACGGCCAGACCACGGCTGAGCCGAAGTGGAAGCTGCCCGCATTCATGGTGCTGGGTACCGCTGTGTTGTACCTGATCGGAACCATCTGGTTCATGATGCAGACCGGCAATGGCCTGGGCAGCGCCATGAGCCTGTGCGTCATCCCCTTCCTGCCGGGCGACGCGGCAAAGATCGTCGCCGCCACGCTGCTGGCCTGGCCGGTGCGAAAGGCGATTTACAAATAAAATATCTGACACAATTATGGTGTAGGATTCTTCGCTTCATCCGAAATGATGGAGGATAATTGAAAATCTCTATTTTAATCAGGGTGAAGATAAGACGATAATGATTCGAGCGCCGCGCGTTTTGCGCGGCGCTCAAAATATAGAGGCTTTGGGAAACTTGGATGCTTTTGCACCCTGCGGCTCCGGGGGAATGCGTCGATGGCTCACTTGTCAGAGCACGTAGAGTAGTATGCACAGGAAGTGGAGCAGGCTGCCGATGACCACGAACACGTGGAAGGCCGAGTGGGCGTAGCGACGCTTGCGGCCCAGCAGGTAGAGCACCGCGCCGGCGGTGTAGGCCAGCCCGCCGGCGAGCAGCAGCCAGAAGCCGGCCCTGCCGATCAGCCGGTAGACCAGGTCGATCCGCAGCACGATGCACCAGCCCATCAGCAGGTAGCAGGCCATGGAGAACCGGTCGTATTTTTTCAGGTCGATGGCGTTCAGGGTGATGCCCAGCGCCGCCAGTGCCCAGATGACGCCGAACAGCGACCAGCCCAGTGCGGGGCTGTAGGAGCGGAGCGTGCACAGGGCAATGGGGGTGTAGGTGCCGGCGATCAGCAGGAAGATGCTGCAATGGTCCAGCACCTGCAGCACCCGCTTGCCAAAAACCGTGGGGTGCAGGCCGTGGTAGACGCTGGAGATGGCGTAGAGCACCAGCATGCAGAAGCCGAACAGCGCGCCGCTAACGATGCCGACGACATTGTGGCGGCTGGCGGCGAAGATGGGGCACAGCGCGAGGGCGAGTATGCCCAGCGCGCCGCCGACGATGTGGGTGACCATGTTGCAGATTTCCTCGCCGCGGGTATAGTCCGGCATGCGGCGCAGGGCCAGGGGCGTTCGTTTCATAATGCCTCCTATGGGTGTGTAGAATAACAGCAGATGTAGTATTCAAAACTATTTTATACCAGGTCTGGGGTTTTGTCAATAGGGATTGAAAAACGCCCGGCCGCTGTCCGCGGAACCGGGCGTGGAAAGGCGCGATAGGCCTCCTTTGCGAGGCTGAATTGCGAGGGATCAGGTCCTGCGCATGTCCTCGGGGGTGGCCGAAGGCATCGGGTTGGAGTGTCTGGGCTCCTGGGAGGCGCTGCCAAGGCTGAACTTGAAGGCCGCGCCGTCGATGTCCAGGGACGCGCGCGCGTCGCCGGTGGCCATGTCCAAGGCCACCAGGTGGGCAGTCAGGGTGCCGCTGTAGGTCACGGAACCGTCGGAATCGACCACGTCTTCGATGGAGATGGAGAAGTCGGAACCGCTGGGATAGGTGCTCCCGTCCATGATGCTGGCGAAGTAGTAGATCTCGTCCACGTCGTCGGACTGGATCAGCACCACGGAGCTCTCCACGTTGACCAGCGCCGAGTACTCCGGCGTGATGATCATGCCTGGCTGAACCGTCTCCGGGAAGATGAGGAACAGCTCATAGAGGGTGACGCCGTCGGCGGCGTAGGCGAAGAAGGAGGCCTGGATCAGCCCCGCTTCCGCGGAGGAATACTCGGGGGAGTCGTCGAATTTCAGCTCAACCATCTCGCCGTTGAGCTCGAGGAGGATCGATTCCCCGTCGACCGCGCTGGGCGCCGGAGTGGGCTCCGGAAGGTCGAAGGGGAAGGGGAGATCGCTCTCCGCCAGGGAGACAAACGACAGTGCCGCCAGCAGCAGGCACAGCAGCAGCGCGATGATTCGCTTCATTGAAAAGCTCCTTTTCACGGATTCAAATGCATAAAACGACAAATACATTTTATCGCTGTCGCGGTTGCTTGTCAAGCAGGGAGCCACATGGACTTGATTTTGCGGTTTTCACGTGATATACTCAGGTTCCAAGGCGGGTTTGGACAAAAAAAGCACCGGCGCTCCCTGGATGCGGGATGGTCCGGTGGTAAATATCGTGGTGACCCATTGGAGATTCGAACTCCAGACACCCTGATTAAAAGTCAGGTGCTCTACCGACTGAGCTAATGGGTCGCGCTGGCTGGGGCGGCAGGGGTCGAACCTGCGAATGCGGGAGTCAAAGTCCCGTGCCTTACCGCTTGGCTACGCCCCACTGTCAACCCTAAAAGGGTATAAAAATGGGGTGGGTGAAGGGGCTCGAACCCTCGACCTCCAGGGCCACAACCTGGCACTCTGACCAACTGAGCTACACCCACCACATAAACTGGCGCGCCAGAAGGGATTCGAACCCCTGACCCACGGCTTAGAAGGCCGTTGCTCTATCCGACTGAGCTACTGGCGCAACCTCGACGCAAGCAGGAGAACTGTTCCCGCCGACAGTTTAATATTATAGCATCCTTTTTCATTTTTGTCTATAGCGGTTTTGAAATAAACCAATATTTTACCTTGATGGAGTATAGTAATGGGGGAGAACTGACGACGCTGGGAGGTGCGGCGAATGAGATACTGGCTGGCGGTCCTGCTGCTGGCGCTGCTGCTGACGGGCGGCGCGCTGTCGGAGGAGCTGCTGTGCGTCGTCGCGCCGGGCGTCACGGCGCTGGTGGACGAAAGCGGCGCGGACCGCATCCCCAACGGGACCTACGAGGAGATATTTGCCGTCCGGGAGGGCGAGCTCTACGCCGTGGGCCGTCGGAGCGAGTACCGGCTGTGCGACGGCGAAGGACGGCTCCTGGGGGAGACGGAATTCAGCATGATCTGCGACGAGGGGGATTGCCTGGTATACCGCGACGGGGCGCTCTACGGTGCCCTGAACGCGCGGGGAGAGGTGGTCCTGGAAGCGGCCTGGAGCCAGCTGACCAGCAGCGGCACGGGCGGCTGGCTGGCCATGGAGGGAGACATACTGGACGACCAGCCGGACGAGATCCTCGTGGTGGATGCGGCGGGCGAGGCGCGGTCCACCGGCGTCCATGCCGTCGGGGGGCTGAGCCCCGTTTCCGACGGCAGGATGCCCTACATGACCTCCGGCGGGCTTTACGGCGCGATCGACGCCGGGGGCAGGGTGGTGATTGCGCCCAGGCTGCGCTACCTCGGGGCGTTCAGCGGCGGCGCGGCAATCTTCTCGGATGGGGAGGGCACGGGCCTGATGGACGTGGACGGGCGCGAGCTGATCCCGCCGAAGTACGCCTGCCTGCTGCGAAGCGCGGGCATGATCGTCGGCGCGCGGGAGGACGGCCTGGACGTGTTCTCCCCGGACGGGCACGCACTTCGCGCCAGCCTGCCGGGAAGGGGCCTGGAGGCGTCCCTGCCGGAGGGAGGACTCATTGTGCGGGACGGCGCTCAGACGCGGCTGTACGGCGAGGACGGAGCCCTGATGCTCCAGGGCGACGCGGGGTTGACCGTCGCGCCTGGAGCCGCGGGCCAGTTCATCGCCTCGGACGGCGCGTGGGGAGAGGCGTGCCAGTGGCTGGTGAACCCGGACGGCAGCGCGGCCTCCGATCGGCGACAGCGCATATTGCCGCTGTGCCCGGGACGCTATGCCTGGATGGAGATGGACGGCAGCGAGTACTACAGCGCCGAGCTGGGCGGCATTCAAACCTCCTGGGACTACGGGAGCCTTCGATACGGCCTGATGGACGGCGGCGGCGTGCCCCTGACGGCGGCGGAGTACCGCGAGATTCGCTGGCTGGGCGGCGAACGCCTGCTGATGGTTTCAGAGGACGCGGTGTGCCTCGCCGACCTGAATGGCGCGACCGTGCGCACGTGGGTCACGTCCGAGGAAGAGACGCCTGTCGATGGCGCGGCGGGCGGGGAATCGCCTGCCGGGAACGCGGCAAGCCGGGAAGCGGACGATGGCGGCGCGGCGGGCCGGGAGCGATCCGGCGGCGAAGAGCCTATGGATTGAATCTGAACACCCATCGGCGCAGCATGCGCCGGAAGGACTGGAGAAAGCTGCGCGCTTCGACGTCCGAGGCCGCCACCAGGGGGCATTCCGCGACGACCTTTCCACCACAGACCAGCCGCGCGGTGCCGACGGTCTGCCCGGCACGGACGGGAGCGGCGAGATCGCTGGGCAGACTCAGGTCGGTTTTGACGGAAGCACCGACGGCAACCGCGGCGCGGAGGCCGGTTTCGGCCACGATATCCACGGAGGCGGCGTCGCCGCCTTGCACGGAAAGCGACGCCGCCTTCTCGCCTGTCCGCAGAGCCTCCTCCAGGCGATAGTTTTCAAAGCCATAGTCCAGCAGCACCGCGGCGGTATCGAACCAGGTCGGACAGTTCAGCACCGCGCCGATCAGGGACAGGCCGCCGCGCTGGGCGCTGAACACCAGGCACCTGCCCGCCTTGCCGGTATAGCCGGTCTTGCCGCCGGTGGCGCCCTCATAGGTTCTGAGCAGCCGGTTCTTGTTCTCAAGGACGCGGCTGTATTCGTTTCCGACCCAGGGAATGACCTTGCGCCGGGTGCCGGTGATGCGGCGAAAGTCCGGGTTCTTCATGGCCTCCCGCATCACCAGCGCCAGCCCCAGCGCGCTGATGCGATGCCCGTCGGCGTCCAACCCGTGGGGGTTGACGTAGTGGGCATCCGCGCCGATGGACCGGGCCTTTTCGTTCATCATCTCCGCAAAGGCGGGAACACTGCCGGCCACGTGCTCGGCGATGGCCACCGCGGCGTCGTTGCCGCTGCGGAGCATCAGCCCGTAGAGCATGTGCTCCATGGACAGCGTCTCGCCCTCGGCGAGGTACAGAGAAGTTCCCGGGACGCCGCTGGCGTTGGGACCGGCGGTGACGGGCTCGTCCAGCGAGGCGTGCTCCAGCGCCAGCAGCGCCGTCATCACCTTGGTGGTGGAGGCCATCGGAAGGAGTGCATCCTGGTTCTGACCGAATAAAACCCGACCGGAGTCGGCATCGATCAGCACTGCACCCTTGGCGGCGACCGCAAAGGGCTCCGAGGCGGCGGCATAGAGCGTCAGCCCGGGTAGGGCGACGAGAACCAGCAGCGCGAGCATTCGTTTCATATCAGCCTCCGAAAACATAAAAATGCCCGGGACATCCACTTGCTTTCGTATCGCGTGGGATGCCCGGGCATTGCTATGCCAAGGCGGCGCGGAACGCCCCTCCCGGGTGGAAGGGCGGTACGAGCGCGGCACTGGGACAGTTTATGCGGGAGAAGACGCGGTCTGAACCGGGGGCAAAGCGACTATGCCTCTGCGGCGGTTTCCGACTTCAGCGCGGCGGCGCAGCCGGCGGAGTAGCCGGTGGCCAGTATGGCGAAATCCAGCGCCGACTGAGGCGCGCCGAGGGGAGCGGCCTCGCCGCACATCGACTGGATCACGTGGCTGAAGCGCTGGCTGAAGAAGTCGTAGAGGGATTCCACGGTGTCGCCCTCCCGGAGGGACAGCATGCGCCGGATGTCCTCCATGCTGCAGGTCTGCTTCAGCGCCACGATCATCGTCAGCAGGGCGATCTGCTCCCGGCTGTACTTCTTGCCGGTGGGCCGGGGAATCAGCTTGCTCTTGACGTAGTTGTTGATCATCGACGGGGACAGGTAGCCATGCATGTCCTCGCCGTACAGCGGCTCATACATCCGGGTGATGAAGGTGATGACCTGGTCCATATACAGACCGAGGTCTGGAATCTGGTCCCAGGGAACGGGGCGATAGCGCCGCACGCCGGCGATGGCGCTCTGGATATCGCTGGACATGGAGAACACTCCTTTGTATAATCAGACTGTGGTCGGTTCTTCGGCAGGCTGGACGTACAGCGTGCGCTGATTGGTATAGATGACAAAGCCGGGCTTGGCCCCTCCGGGCTTTTTGACGTAGCGCCGCAGGGTGTAGTCCACCGGCACGCGGCTCGAAGCGCGTCCCTTGGAGTAGAGGGCCGCCAGGCGGGCGGCGTAGAGGATGGTCTCCTCGTCGGGGTTTTCGCCGACGATGATCACGTGGGAGCCGGGCATGTCCTTGGCGTGGAGCCAGACCTCGTTGGGCTGGGCGGTGCCGGTCAGCTTGTCGTTCTGCAGATTGTTCTTGCCCACCAGGATGGCCTGGCCGGAGGGAGCGGTGAAGCGCATGGGCTTCGAGGGCGGCAGCTGCTTCATCTGGCGGCGGCTGCGGTTGGGCTTGACGTAGCCGAAGCGCTCCAGCTCCTGGCGCAGCTCGAACAGCTCGGATTCCTCCTCGCACTTGCCCAGGTTGTCCATCTGTCCCTCGAGGTAATTCAGCTCGGCGCTGGTCTTTTCGATCTGTTCGGCGGCCAGGGTCTGGGCGTTTCTGGCCTTCTGGTACAGCTTGAAGTACTTCTGGGCGTTCTGCCCCGGGGAGAGCTTCTCGTCCAGCTCCACCTTCAGCATGGGCATGCCCTCTTCATAGTAGTTGGGCACCTCCACGCTGCGCTCGCCCTTGCTCGCCAGGTGCAGGTTGGCGGTGAGCAGTTCGCCCTTGAGGCGGTATTCCTCCATGCGCTGGCTGCCCAGCAGGGCCTCCTGCTGCAGGGCCAGCTTGCGCTCGCAGCGCTCGATGTTCTTCTTCAGCGTGCGGTGCAGGGCGGCGCTCTTCTGCTGGATGCGCTCGGCCATGTCCCGGGTGCGGTAGAAGGCGTCCATGGCCTCGGAGAGGGTGGGGAAGGCCTCCGAGCGCAGGTGGGCGCGGCTGAGATAGGGAAAGGCCACCACGTCAACGGGGGCTCCGTCATCGTTGTAGAGGATCGCTGGCGCGAGGTTCTCCGGAATGGCCCTGAGGCTCCTTGCGACGCTCTCGCAGGCGGCGCGCAGGTCGATCTCGTCGCTGTGGGCGTCCTCGGAGCCCGCGGCGCGGAAGGCCAGCTCCCGGGCGGTCTGGGTGGACATGCCGCTGACGGACTGGGCGATCAGCTTGTGCAGCGGGCCGCTCCGCCCCGCGAGCGCGGCATAGAGGGCGTCCGCCTCCATATGATCGAAGGGGATCTTGCCGTGGGCCGGGGGCAGCTCGTAGCGCAGGCCGGGCAGCACCTCCCGCACGGAGGAGATCTGCTCGTTGACCCTGCGCGCGCTGTCGATGATCCGCCCGTCGCTGCCCACGAAGATCAGGTTGGAGTGCTTGCCCATGAACTCGCAGATCAGCCGCTTCGAAGCGCGGTCTCCCAGCTCGTCGTAGTGTTCGATCTCGATTTCGAGGATGCGGTCACTTTCGATCTGCCGGATGGCGCACACCCTGCCGCCGGTGATGTGCTTGCGCATCAGCATGCACAGGGCCGAGGGCTCCAGGGGATTGTTCTTGCGGGTGGTGGTCAGGTGGGCCCGGGCGCAGTTGGCCGTGGCGGAGAGCAGCAGCTGGCGGTTGACGCCGCCGCTGCGGATGGTGAGGATGATCTCGTCCCGCTCCGGCTGGATGATCTTGGAGATGCGCCCGTCCGCCAGCGTCCGGTTCAGTTCGCCGGCCATCAGGCCGAGGGTCAGTCCGTCGATGGGCATTGCGGTACCTCCGTGGGTCTGTTTCTGTGTAGATTATAAACCATCCCGGCAGATTGCGCAACCGTCTGATTTATGATAAAATGATGGGGAAGGCGGCTCTGCCGCCGATGCGGACGCGGGGCGTGAGGCCCCGGCATACCTCCTGCCGCGCGGGAATACATTGAAACCGAAATGGATGACGCAAGGAGGGTTCCGCATGAACATATCGGGAAATCAGCGCAGGGTGTACCTGGCGGCGCTGGCCGTGCTGCTGCTGGCCGTGGCCCTGGTCTGCGCGTGGACGCTTTGGCGGGGCGCGACGGGGGCTGCCGCCCCGGAGGGAGGAACGCTTGCCCCGGAGGAAGCGCCGGGGTCTGAACTCCCCGGACAGCCGGATACCGCCGCGACCCCCGGGCCCGCACCGTCTGCGGCGTCCGGCGCGACGCCCTCCGCGTCCGCCGGGAACCGGGTGTCCACCATCGTCTACTACCAGGACAACTACGGCTATCTCGTGCCGGTGATGTGCTCGGTGCCCATGGAGGACGGCATCGCGAAGGCGACGCTGAACCTGATGGTGCAGAGCGTGAGCAACGACATGCAGGCGGCCCGGCTCGGGCTCAGGACCGTGCTGCCCGAGGGAACGAAGATCGACCTGGACATCTCCGGCGGACTCGCCCGCATCGACCTGAGCCGCGAGGTGCTGGACATGCCCGACGCCGCTGCGGAGGCTAACATGATCAGCGCCATCGTGCAGACGCTGACGGAGTTCGAGAGCGTCGACCGGGTGACCTTTCTGATCGACGGGCAGGTTCGGGAGACGCTGACCAACGGCACGCCGGTGGGCGGTGAATTCACCCGGGGCGACATCAACCTGGAGGCGATGGAGTCGACGATGAGTGCCTGCGAGCCTGTGACGCTGTACTTTCCCGCAGATTCCGGCGCGGTGATCGTGCCGGTGACCCGGATGGTGCGCTCCGAGCCGGACGTGAACACCGCGGTGCTGGAGCTGGCCAAGGGACCCTCCGGCGGCGACGCGCTGGAGAGCGTGGTGCCGGCGGGCTGCGGACTGATCGACGTGAAGGTGGAGAACGGCGTCGCCAAGCTGAACTTCACCGGGGAATTCGTGAACCTGGTGCAGAACTCCGACGGCGGGCGCATGGCGCTGAAGGCGCTGGTGCTGACCTGCACCCAGTTCAAGGGCATCGACTCGGTGGAGATCTACGTGGACGGCGAGCGCTATGACGCCAGCGAGGGCGAGCTCGGCGTGCCCAGCTTCATGAACGTGGCGGATTCCATCGTCTATGACTACATCCAGACCCAGTCGGCCATGCTGTTTGACTTCGACTGAGTCGGCAAACGCTAAAATACTATACGCGCCGGCCGCAGGGCCGGAAGAGGAGGATACCAATGGAAACGATCAATCGCGCCCCGGATGAATTGCGCATGGTGCGCATACTGCCGGACTATACGGAGATGGCCACGGGCTCCGTGCTGATCTGCTGCGGCAGGACCCGCGTGATCTGCACGGCCTCCGTCCAGGATGGCGTGCCCGCCTTCCTGAAGGGCAAGGGAAAGGGCTGGCTGACGGCGGAATACGCCATGCTGCCCGGCTCCACGCCCCAGCGCAAGGCCCGGGACGGCGTAAAGAAGGATGGACGCGGCGTAGAGATTCAGCGGCTGATTGGGCGTTCCCTGCGGGCGGCCTGCGACCTGACCCGCCTGGGCGAGCGAACGGTGTACATCGACTGCGACGTCATACAGGCCGACGGCGGCACCCGCACGGCCTCCATCACCGGGGCCTTTACGGCGCTGTGCATCGCCGTGGACCGGCTGCTGGAGGAGGGCAAGCTGGTGGATTCGCCCATCATCCGCCAGGTGGCCGCCGTGTCGGTGGGCGTGATCGACGACGTGTGTACCCTCGATCTGGAATACGCCCAGGACAGCCGTGCCCAGGTGGACATGAACATCGTCATGACCCGGGACGCGAAGGGCGAGCTGGGCTACGTGGAGGTCCAGGGCACCGGCGAGGGACGCAGCTATACCCGGAGCGAACTGGACCGGCTGCTGGCGCTGGGCGAAAAGGGCTGCCTCGCGCTGATGCAGGCCCAGCTGGACGCCCTGGGAGGCCGCGCCTCGGTGATCTGCAAAAAGCCGAAGCTGGCCCTGGCCAGCAACAACTTCGGCAAGCTCCGGGAGCTCAAGCAGCTGCTGGGAGACCGCTACGACGTGTACTCCATGCGGGAGCTCGGCGTGGAGATGGACGTGGAGGAGAACGGCGAGACCTTCGAGGAGAACGCGCTGATCAAGGCAAGGGCGCTGATGGAGCGCATGGGCTGCGCCACGCTGGCGGACGACTCCGGGCTGTGCGTGGACCAGCTGGGCGGACGGCCGGGCGTGCACTCGGCCCGCTACTGCGGCGTCCACGGGGACGACGAGGCCAACAACCAGCTGCTGCTCAGGGAGCTGGCGGACAAGCCGGAGCCCCACCATGCCCACTACGGCGCGGCGGTGGCGCTTTGCCGCCCGGGCAGGGAGCCGGTGACCGTCTACGGACGCTGCGAGGGGCAGATCATCGGGGAATACCGGGGCACGGGCGGCTTCGGCTACGACCCGCTGTTCCTCTCCGACGATTTGGGCGTGACCTTTGCCGAGGCGGACGCCGAGGCCAAGAACGGCGTGTCCCACCGGGCGCGGGCCATTCAGAAGCTGATCGAAGTGCTGGAGCGGGAAGATGGTTAGGCTCGGCGTCGTATCGGACAGCCACAACAGCCAGTTCTGGCTGGAGCGCTTCGCCGCGAAGTGCGCGAAGGAGCAGTACGCCTGCGTGTTCCACCTCGGGGACCTGTACGGGGATGCCCGCTGGCTGGAGAAGCACATCGACAGGCCGCTGATCGCGGTGACCGGCAATTGCGACTACTTCACAAAGCGCGGCGCGTCCATGGCCCGGGCGTCCTTCGAGGGGCGCCAGCTCATTGCGGTGCACGGGCACATGCAGAACGTGAAGTACGGTTACGACCAGCTTTCCTACTATGCCGAGGACGCGGGCGCGGAGATCGCGCTGTTCGGCCACACCCACGAGCCCTTCGCGGGCTGGGTGGGCCGGGTGCTGCTGTTCAACCCGGGCGCGTTGATGGACGGATGCTATGGGGAGTTGTTGTTGGACGGGGCGCGGATGGTGCCTTACCTGAAGCGCCTGGATGAAGAAGAATAGACAGAAAAACAGACGAACGGACAGGAATACGGGAGGTCATACCATGGAGAGAAGGACGTTTGCGATACGGGCGCTGCTGGGAATGCGGGACGAGGTGGAGCGGAAGCTGAAGGCGCTGGAGCCCTATATTCGCAAGGCGGCACAGAACCAGAAGATTGAGAACCTGTCCATTTGGGGCGTTGAGGACGTGTTCTTCGGTTACGGGGAATACGACCATCCCGTGGAGCCGGACGTGGAGCGGGATCTGCAGAACGAGATCGACCGGACGCTGGACGGCTATTCCGAGCTGCTGTGCCCGCCGGGCTCCATGCGCCTGATGTACCACGACATCGGCATCGTCCGGCAGGACAAGTCGCTGATCCGGCACCGGGTCTTCGCCACGCGGCTGAAGCCCGGCTGCGCCGAGGAGTACAAGCGGCGCCACGACGCGCTGATCGCCGCCCGGGGGGACGCGGTCTCCGAGGGCCCGGACAGCAACTTCACCATCTGGTACGGCGCCGGGTACATCTTCGGCTACTGCGAGAAGGTAAAGTCCTTCGACCGGGAGATGACCCCGCAGGAGCGGGAGGACACCATCGCCTGGGAGACCCGGCAGCTGGAGATCATGGACTGGCTGACCGACGATGTGGACTGGATCACCGGCGAGAAGCACGAGCACATCCGCCGGATCATCTGACGGGAAGCGAGGTTTGGTGCGCTCCTGCAGGACCCGCTGAGCGGCAAGGCGCTTCGCTCTCAGAGCAGGCGCTATGCCGGAAACGAATCCCGCCCCGGGCCTGCGCCCGGGGCGGGATATTCAATGTATCATTCGGAATAAGTGAGGACGCCGCCGGCAAAAAGCGCGAGCGTCACTTCATATATTTGTCGATGGCGTTGCACAGATCGTCGATGGCCTTCTGGTCGCCCTCTGCGGCGGCGTCCATGATGCAGTGCTTCAGGTGATCCTGAAGGATCAGCTTGCCGGTGTTGTCGATGGCGGAGCGCACCGCGGCGATCTGCACCAGCACCTCGGAGCAGTCCCGTCCCTCCTCCACCATGTTGCGCACGGACTGCAAATGCCCGATGGCGCGGGAGAGGCGGTTCAGCACCGCGCGGGTGTGCTCGTGGCTGTGGGTATGGCCGTGCTCGCAGCCGTGTTCGTGATCATGCTCATGGGGAATGCCGTGGGCATGCATGTATGCGTGATCGTGTGCCGCCTGCGCGCCCTCGGGGGCCGCGCCATGCGCGTGTTCGTTGGACATGTTGTCGCTCACCTCGCTCTGATTGTACCGCATCGGGGGCGTTATTGCAATCGCCGGGAACGGGGCACAGGTTAAGAATCGTGGAAATTCATATTGGAATCCCCCGGGTGGGGTTGTGCTTTTCGCGGCGGACGGCGATAATATACAGGTAAGATTGGAACGCCGCGGATGACGCGAGCCCTGCGGCCGTTTTGACAAATGCGCCCGCGTGGTATATAATTGAACCAGACGGGCGAGACATGACAGGAGGATACAAATATGGATCACGAATACAGCCACGAATATATGCATGAGCACGGTATTCCCCACGACCATCATGGGCACGACGCGGACTATCCCCATGCGGGAAATGGGGAGCACGCGCACGAGCACACCCCCGAGCACACCCACGCGGACGGCACCACCCACAGCCATCCCCATGAGCACGCGGCCCAGCCCCAGGGCTGCCCCGGCGCGGCGGCCTGCGGCAGCGACTGCAGCGGCTGCGAGCACGATCCCCGGGCGGAGGTTGTGGCGCTGATGCAGTACATGGTGAACCACAACACGGCCCACGCCAACGAGCTGGTCCAGCTGGCCGGCCGGCTGAAGGACCTGGGAGACGTCACAGCCTTCGAGCAGGTGATGCAGGCCGTATCCGACTTTGAAAAGGGCAACATGCGTCTGTCCACGGTGCTGGCGGCGCTGAACGCGACCAAGGCGTAAAGGGAGGAAACCGATATGTGTCTGTCCACGGTTTACAGGGGCGAGAAGCGCCCGGAGAACGAGGTTTTGAAGAACGTCATGCTGATCGAGTGTAAGGACGGCGTGGTCACGCTGACGGATATCATGGGCCGCGAGGAGCGCATCGAGGGCGAGGTCGCCTCGGCTGATCTGACCGGCGGCACCGTGGTGGTCCGCCCGAAGGTCCTGGCGCACTGAGCAGGGCAGGCTGCCCTGCGGCGGCGCGAAGCGCGCGCTGGAGAAAGCCCCGCGGGAACGGCGGCCTGTCCAAACGACAGGCGGCCCTCGAAGCGGGGCTTTTGCCGTGTGGCGCAAAGGGGTACCTCTGAAAACGCTCATCGCTGCCAGACGGCTGATTTCAGCCATCTTCGTCTTGCAAAAACCTTGACTACCCGCCAGGCAGCCTGCGTCTTTTGCAAGCCAAATCTGACTAAAATTCATCGAGTCGGGCGGCGCGCTGGTTTTTGGAGGTATCCAAATGGGAGCGGCCTGCCTGGCCGAAGCGAGAAATGGGGGGGAGAGTATGGCGGAATACGAAGTGGTGCGTGAGATCCAGAACAGCTGCTCCGGCAACCAGATGCGGGACGTGTTTTTCGATGAGATCGAGACCGACGACCCGGTGGACTACGTTCGCGGCCTTCTGAAGGGAGATATCGACGAGATGGATGTGGAGGAGGGCGCGGACGGCGTCATCACCATTTTTACCAACAGCAAGGGGCTTCGGCAGAAGTTCCTCTTCACACTAATTTAGCCCAATCGTGTCACAATTTTCGCCGGAATCGCTTGCCTATTGTTTCGGTTTGTGATATTATGATGTTTGTTGAATTGCGTTTGTTTGCAGCGCAATCAAATGAACACTGAACGCAAACAGACAGTAGGAGGACGACTGAATGAGCGTAGCGGACATCCTGAAACAGCGGATGGGTTTTTCTTTTGAGGTTTTTCCGCCGAAGACGGACGCAGGCATGGAAAAGCTGTGCGGCGAAGGCGGCGTGCTGGACCATCTTTATGAGCTGAAGCCGGATTATATTTCGTGCACCTATGGCGCCGGCGGCACCAATGTCGGCAAAAACCTCGAAGTGCTCGATAAAATCCAGAAAGACGGCAAGGCCATTCCCGTGACCCACTTCACCTGCGTGGCCAACACCAAGGAAGGCATTAAGGAGCAGCTGCAGAACTACCTGGACCACGGCATCAACCACATGTTGGCCCTGCGCGGCGACATCCCCTTCGGCTGGACCGGGACCAACGGTGATCTGCACTATGCCACCGAGCTTGTGAAGTTCACCCGCAAGGAATTCGGCGATCAGTTCACCATCGCGGTCGCGGGCTCTCCCGAGGGCCACATCGCCTGCCGCAGCATCGAGGCGGACATCTCCTTCCTGAAGCAGAAGCAGGATGAGGGCGCCGACTACATCATGACCCAGCTGTGCTGGGACATGGACCAGTTCCGCTGGTGGATGGACGCCATCCGCGCGGCGGGCATCTGGCTGCCCGTGGACGTGGGCATCATGCCCGTGCTGGACGCCGCCGCCACCATCAACATGGCGCTGAGCCGCAACGGCTGCGTCATGCCCCGCGAGCTGGCTGAGATCATCTCCAAGAACTGGATCTTCCCGAACCCCTTCGCGCCGAACGAGAGCGAGGAATCCATCGCCGCCAAGAAGGCCGCCTTCAAGGAGGCCGGCATTGAGTACACCATCAAGCTGATCGACGAGTACCGCGTCTGCGGCATCGACGGCATCCATCTGTACGCGCTGAACAAGTACGAGGATGTCACCCGCCTGGTGAAGGAATCCGGCATCGTGGACCTGATCTAAAACAATCCAAACGGTTATTTAGGAGACATCATGTCAACACATGTCATCGCTGTGGCCGGCAAGGGCGGCGTCGGTAAGACGACCACCTGCGGCATGATCATCGAACAGCTCATCAAAGAAGGCAAGGGCCCCCTGCTGGTGGTGGACGCCGACGCCAACTCCAACCTCAATGAGGTTCTGGGCGTCGAGGTGGAGACCACACTGGGCGACATTCGCGAAGAGATGGCCCGCGCAGAGCTTCTGCCGGTGTCCCCGATCCCTTCGGGCATGACCAAGCAGGAGTACGCCGAGTACAAGTTCTCCTCCGCCCTCATCGAAGAGGACGACTTCGACATGCTGGTCATGGGCCGCACCCAGGGCAAGGGCTGCTACTGCTATGTCAACGGCGTGCTGAAGACCCAGGTGGACAAGTACTACGGCCAGTACGGCTATATGGTGATCGATAACGAGGCGGGGCTTGAACACATCTCCCGCGGCACGCTGCCCCACGTGGATACCCTGTTGCTGGTGAGCGACTGCTCCCGACGGGGCATCCAGGCGGCCGCCCGCATCGCGGAGATGGTTGGCCAGCTGGAGCTGAAGCCCGGCCAGATGAAACTGATCGTTAACCGCGCGCCAGACGGCAAACTGAGCGACGGGGTTAAGGAAGAGATTGAGAAGCACGGTCTGGAGCTGGCGGGCGTGCTGCCTCACGACGAACTCGTCTATGAGTACGACTGTGACGGCAAGCCCAGCGCCAAGGTACCAGATGACGCACCGGTGAAGGTCGCGCTGAAATCAATCATGCACACTTTGGGCTTATAACCCGACACGACAACAAACAGGGGGAATTCAACATGGCTTTCACTCCGAAAAAGCAGGCGTTCAATGCCAAGATCAATGCCGTCACCCTCGGCACGGGCGACAAGAGCATCGTGATCGGCGGCCAAAACGTTCTGCCCTTCTACACCTTTGACGCACCCATCGCCAACAAGCCCAAGATCGCCATCGAGATCAGCGACAAGGGCCTGGAAGGCATCGTCTCTCCCGGCCTGCTGGAGTTCTATGCCGGCTGTGAGACTCCGGTGCACATGGCCAAGAAGGCCGAAACGATGGAAGGCGCCTCCGCCATCTGTCTGCACTTTGAGAGCGCGGACCCCAACGCCGAGAACACCTCCGTCGCCGATTGCGTCGCCCTGGCCAAGGCCGTGGCGGATGCCGTCGAAATGCCGATCCTGGTGATGGGCTGCAAGAACATCGAAAAGGACGCCGAGCTGTTCAACGCCATCTCCGACGCCCTGCAGGGCAAGAACATCCTGGTGCTCTCCGCCCGCGAAGAGAACTACAAGAACGTCGGCGCTTCCGCCGGTCTGGCCTACAACCAGAAGGTCGGCGCGGAATCCGCCGTGGACATCAACCTGGCCAAGCAGCTGAACGTGCTGCTGTCCCAGCTGGGCGTGCCCGCGCAGAGCGTCTGCATGAACGTGGGCTCCTCCGCCGCTGGCTACGGCTTTGAGTACCTTTCCTCCACGCTGGACCGCGTGAAGGCTGCCGCGCTGGCTCAGAACGACGCGCAGCTCCAGATGCCCATCGTCACCCCCGTCTCTCCCGAGACCTGGGGCGTGAAGGAATCCATGTCGCCCGAAGAGGAGAGCCCGGAGTGGGGTCCCCTGGACGAGCGCGGCATCGAGATGGAAGTGTGCACCGCCTCCGCTTGCCTGGTGGGCGGCTCCGATATGGTCATCATGAAGCACCCTGCCGCTGTCGCCACGATTGCCAAGTTTATCGACAGCCTGATGTAAGCGGGGAAGGAGGAAATATACCATGGCTCTGAAAGGTCTTGACATTTTTAAGCTGACTCCCAAGAAGAACTGCAAGGAGTGCGGCAGCCCCACCTGCATGGCATTTTCGATGAAGGTCGCCTCCGGCGCTGTGTCCATCGACAAGTGCCCCCACATGTCCGCTGAGGCTCTGGCCACCCTGTCCGAGTCCACCGCGCCCCTGATGAAGACCATCACCGTGGGCGCTGGCAACAACGAGCACAAGCTCGGCGGCGAGACCGTGCTGTTCCGCCACGAGAAGACCCTGGTCAACCGCAACCTGTACGCCGTCACCCTGTGCTCCTGCATGGAGGACGCCGAGATCGACGCCAAGATCGAAGAGATCAAGAAGGTCGATTACGAACGCATCGGCGAGCGCGAGTATGTGGAGTTCCTGTTCCTGAACTACGCGGGCAACGGCGCCGACAAGTACGTCGCGCTGGTGAACAAGGCCATGGCCGCTGACCGCGCACTGGTGCTGAACTGCTCCGACGCCGATGTCGCCAAGGCCGCCCTGGATGTCTGCAAGGCCGCCAAGCCCATCCTGAACGGCGCCAACGCCGAGAACCTGGACGCCATGAACGCCGTGGCCACCGCCGCGGGCGTCACCCTGGGCGTGACCGGCGAGGGCATCTCCGGCATCTATGACAACATCAAGGCGCTGGAAGCCAAGGGCAACAAGAACCTGATCATCGACTGCACCGGCAAGACCGCGAAGGAGACCTTCGCCAACGCCGTGCAGGTGCGCCGCAGCAACCTGAAGGATCAGGAGCGCACCCTGGGCTATCCGTCCATCGTGAACCTGGCCGCGATCGCCGAGGGCGACCTGCACATGCAGACCGCTCTGGCTTCCGCCTTCACCCTGCGCTATGGCTCCATCATCGTCATGGATAACATGACCTACGCCGAGGCGCTGGCGCTGTACGGCCTGCGTCAGAACATCTTCACCGATCCGCAGAAGCCCATGAAGGTCGAGCCCGGCATCTACGCCCTGAACGGCGCGGATGAGAACTCCGTCTGCTCCCTGACCGTGGACTTCGCCCTGACCTACTTCCTGGTCTCCGGCGAGTACGAGCGCTCCAAGTGCCCGGTCAACCTGCTGATCACCGATGCCAGCGGCATGTCCGTCCTGACCGCGTGGGCGGCCGGCAAGTTCTCCGCGGGCACCATCAAGAAGTTCTTCGACGAGGCGGACATTGAGAACAAGATCAAGTCCCGCACGCTGATCATCCCCGGCAAGGTCGCCGTGATGAAGGGCGAAATCGAAGCCAAGCTGCCCGGCTGGAACGTGGTGGTTGGCCCGATGGAGGCCGTTCAGCTGGTCAAGTTCATCAAGGACTTCAACGCTTAATGGTTTATACGGCCGGCGCGGCTCTGCCGCACCGGCTTCGTATGCTATTATTACATGACTTATTGGAGGGATTGACTTATGGCAAAGTTCATCACCATCGGCGAGCGCATCTCCGTGACCGCTCCCGCAATCCGCAGGGCATTTGAAGAGCGGGACCCCGAGCCGATCATCACCCGCTGCGAGCAGCAGCTGAAGGCCGGCGCGAACTACATCGACGTGAACATCGGCCCCGCCGAGTCCGACGGCGAGGATCGCATGATCTGGGCGGTCAAGCTGCTGCAGGAGCGGTTTGACAACGTGCCGCTGGCGCTGGACACCTCCAACATGAAGGCCATCGAGGCCGGCATCCAGGTGTACAACCGCGAGAAGGGCAAGCCGATCGTGAACTCCGCGGACGCGGGCGACCGCTTCAACCGGATCGAGCTGGCGGCGAACAACGACGCCATCGTCATCGCGCTGTGCTCCGCGAACGGCATCGCCTCCGACAATGACGAGCGCATGGCGCACTGCCAGCGGATGCTTGAGGAGGGCCTGATGCACGGCATGGAGGCGGAGGACCTGTGGTTCGACCCGCTGTTCCTGGTGGTGAAGGGCATGCAGGACAAGCAGATGGAGGTTCTGGAGGCCATCAAGATGTTCAGCGACATGGGCCTGAACAGCACGGGCGGCCTGTCCAACAACTCCAACGGCATGCCGAAGCACATTCGCCCGATCTTCGACAGCTGCATGCTGGCGATGGCGATGATGCAGGGCCTGACCTCCGCCATCGTGAACCCGAACGATCAGCGGCTGATGGAGACCATCAAGACCTGCGACATCATCAAGAACAACAACCTCTACGCCGACTCCTACCTGGAGATCTGACGATCCCTACAAAGAGACCTGCCCGCGCATGCGGACGGGTCTCTTTTCTTTTGTGTGTTATGGTAGAAAGAGGGCGCATAATACGGAACAGTGGGTCCAATAAAGTCACGTTGACCATCTGATAGAAAGGTATACTGTGTAATCCTAATGTTTTGGTTATGTATTTGGAAACTGCAGGACAAATATAAGGCAATGTGGTATAATGATCGGGAATTCAAGGGGCGGACGGGAGCGATAACAGAGCCTTTCCGAACGCTGGAATGAGGATCAAATGCCGGAGATCCGGGCAGGGATTCGCGCCTCATGGCGGGGACGAGCCTGCGTGAAGATCAGCGCGGCAGCGGAATGGGAGACATGGACATGGCACGGAGAAGCGGATGGCGCAGGCGTCGGGGAAACCCGGTGCTCTACTGGCTGCGTGAACAATTCAGCCGGCGGCCCCTGCCGGTTTGGATCATCGCCGTGAGCCACGTGCTGGCGCTTGGCATCGCCCTGGTGCTGTACGCACTGCCGCATCACGTCATACCTCACGCGGAGACCGCGGTGGGCATTGTCTCGAGCCGAAACGGAGGCGCCGCGGCGGCGGAGATCGCCGCGACGGACCTTCAGGAGGACGGCGGGGAAGCGGACGCCGAGAACGAGCCAGAATCTATCGCAGACGAATCAGAAGATACTGGAAACGGCGAGATGAAGGAGTCCGCACAGGGGGACGAGTCGCTTCCCGGCGAGCAGGCCGCGCCGGAACAGGTGGCCCCGGAGGATTCTGGCACTGAAACGGCGGCGGTTCAGGATGCCGCGGCCCTGGAGGTGGACGGCACAGGCAGTTTCCGGCACAAGTTTGCGGACAAGTTCACCGACGGAGAGGTCGTTCGCACCGACGAGAGCTACATAAGCGGGAACATCAACGTTACGATGTATTCCCAGTACGTGGAGGAAGCCAGGGCCATGACCTACGTGGCGGACGTGTATGTGGCGGATGTCAGCTGCCTGATGACCGCCTTCGCCCGGGATCAGTACGGTCGCGGCTATACAGAGTGGATCACCGACGTGGCGGAGCGCTACAAGAGCGTCGTGACGCTGAACGGCGACTACTACGGCTGCCGGAACGTGGGCGTTATCATCCGCAACGGCGTGCTGTACCGCGACAGGACGGCGCGGGGCGACATCGCGGTGCTGTACTGGGACGGCCACATGGAGGCCATCAAATCCTCCCGGTTCGACACCATGACGGAGATAGACAAGGGAGCTTACCAGAGCTGGAGTTTCGGCCCGTCCCTGCTGGACGAGGAGGGCAAGCCCCTCAAGCGCTTCAACTGCGACGCCAACCTTCGCAAGAAGAATCCGCGCTCGGCCATCGGCTACTTTGAACCCGGCCATTACTGCCTGGTGGCGGTGGACGGCCGCAACGACGTATCCCACGGCGCGACGATGACCCAGCTGGCCAACATCATGTCCAACCTGGGGTGCAAGCTGGCCTACAATCTGGACGGCGGCCAGACTTCCCTGTTCTGCGCGGGCACGAAGATGGTCAACGATCCCTCCCAGGGCGGGCGGGACAGCAGCGACTACATCATGATCGTCGACCGGATCACCCAGTGACCGGCGCGGTGAATACGGAGGTTTGACCATGCTGGACAGGCTCAGGCGGCTGCTGCCTCACGCTGCGATACTGATCTGCAACATGTACATCGTGTTTTTCCTGATCGACCGCGTCAACAAGGCCATGAACTTCATCGACAACGGGCTGACCAAGGGGCTGCTCCTTGCGCTGTGCCTCATTGGCCTCTGGAACGCCTGGAGCCTGAGCCGCAGGAGCCGACGCGGGCGAAGGAACCGTATGCCGGCGGGACGGGGAAGGACGGAAGCCCGACCCGCAAATGCTCCCGCCCGCGAGGCGCGCAGACAGCCCCGGAGCACCGGCAGGACGGCCTGATGGACGGAGGCGCGCTATGAAGAAGATCGAAAGATACCTGCCCATCGTCAGCGCGGCGCTGTGCGCGCTGCTGCTGCTCCTCTTGCTGATCGACGCCATTTGGCCAAAGGCGGAGCTGTTTTTGAGCGAGATTGTAAAGTTAGTTATATTAATTACCTGTATTGTGGTGGCGCTATGCGGCGCGCTCTTGATCCATGCGGACCGACGCGCGACACGGCGCAGGATGCGTTAGCAATAATTGAGAAGTCAATTATGCATTTGAATTAGACTGTAAATACTTGTCATTCCAGGGTATCCAGACAACTCATTTTCCTTGATGACAACCGATGATAAGCGGAGAACGCCGTGACTGGCGGTCTCCGCTTATCGTTTTCAACACGTCAGCGCTTGATTTATTAAGTCCAGTGGGATATAATACTTAAGTCAAACCCCATATGGGAGATATGAAAAGTAATGGAGGAATAAAAATGAGCGCCTTAACGGATCTTATCTTTGCCGGTTCCAACGCGGTTGCGGCTCTCACCGAAGGCGCGGTAAATGACGCCATTGAGAAGTACGGCCCGGATCACAAGGTCGCCTTCCCGGATACCGCCTATTTTTTCCCGACGATCTATGCCGCGACGGGCGTCAAGGTGGCGAAGCTGGGCGATCTGCCCGCATGCGTCGGCGTGCTGAAGAGCCTCATTTCAAATAAGCCCAAGCTGGGCGACGCGCTGAACGCGGGCCTGGCCACCGCGGTGGGCGCGGAGATCATCGAAGGCCTGAAATAGTCGAAGGCACCGATCCCTACGCAAATGATTCCGGCATCGGCTTTGTGCCCGATCCCATCATCCGCTCCCTGGGCGTGCCGCTGGTGACCGGGGATATCCCCGGCGTGGCGGTGGTCCTCGGCAAGGCCGACGATCCCGCGGACGTGGTGAAGGTGGTCAAGGATTACCAGTCCAAGGGCATTATGTCCTTCCTGATCGGCGATGTCATCGAGCAGTGCGCCGAGGGCGGGGTCAAGCTGGGCCTGGAGTTCCGCGTGGTGCCCCTGGGCCACGACGTGACCGCCGTGATCCACGTGGTCACCGTCGCCGTGCGCGCGGCGCTGATCTTTGGTTCCCACAATCCCGGCGACTTGGCGGGCCTGCTGAAGTACACCAAGGAACGCGTGCCGGCCTTCGTGAACACCTTCGGACCGCTGAACGAGGTGGTCGTGTCCGCTGGCGCTGGCGCCATCGCCCTGGGCTTCCCGGTGGTGGTGGACCAGGCCATCGGTGACCTTCAGGTGCCCGGCGCGCTGGAGGCCGTGACCGACCACGCCATGACGGTCAGGAAGTCCCTCGAGCTGCGCAACATCAAGATCAAGGTGACGGAGCTGCCCATTCCCGTGGCCTTCGCCTCCGCCTTCGAGGGCGAGATCATCCGCAAGAAGGACATGAAGGTGGAGTTTTACTCCGGCAAGAACGTGACCTGCGAGATCGTGAAGATGCGCGGCCTCGACGAGATCGAGGACCACAGCATCGTCATCGACGGTCCGGACATCGACAGCGGCGAGACCGAGTATCCGCTGGCGACCTACATCGAAGTGGCGGGCGAGAAGATGCAGGCGGACTTCGAGTCCGTCATCGAGCGCAAGATCCACGCCTGGTTCAACTATATGGAGGGCGTGATGCACACCGGCCAGCGCAACCAGTTCCGCATCCGCGTCAGCCACGAGGCCTATGACAAGGGGCTGCGGCTGCGGCACTTCGGCGAGGTGCTGTACAACATGATCATGAACGAATTCGACGCCGTGGTGGACAAGTGCCAGGTGCGCCTGGTGACCGATGCCGCCAAGGCGAAGACCGTGCTGGACGAGGTGGCCATGCCCACCTACAACGCCCGCGACGATCGCCTGGCCAGCATGACCGACGAATCCGTGGACACCTTCTTTACCTGCACGCTGTGCCAGAGCTTCGCGCCCGCCCACTGCTGCGTGGTGACCCCAGAGCGCCTGGGTCTGTGCGGCGCGGTCTCCTGGCTGGATGCCAAGGCCACCTATCAGCTGAACCCCACCGGACCCAGCCAGCCCATCGCGAAGGTCGGCTGCACCGACGAGCGCACGGGTCGCTATGACACCGTCAACGAAGCGGTCGCCCAGGCCACCCACGGCGCGGTAGAGAACGTGACCCTGTACTCCATCATGGAGGACCCGATGACCTCCTGCGGCTGCTTCGAGTGCATTTGCGGCATCGAACCCCTGTCCAACGGCGTCATCATCTGCAACCGCGAGTACAGCGGCATGACGCCCACCGGCATGACCTTCGGCGAACTGGCCTCCATGACCGGCGGCGGCGTGCAGACTCCCGGCTTCATGGGCCATGGACGGCACTTCATCGCCTCGAAGAAGTTCGCCTCCGCCGAGGGCGGCACCGAGCGCATCGTCTGGATGCCCAAGGAGCTGAAGGACGACGTGGCGGACCGTCTGAACAGGACCGCGAAGGAGCTCTACGGCATCGAGAACTTCACCGATATGATCGCCGACGAGACCATCACCACCGATCCCGAGGAGCTGCTGAACTGGCTGACCGAAAAAGGACATCCGGTGCTGGGCCTCGATCCGCTGATGTAAAGGATTCGCGCTTGAAGGCGATTGCCCGGCGCGGCTCGCTGGAGCCGGGGAGCTGAACAGCGTCTTCCGCGACTGGCGACCGCTTTAAAGGAATACGCCGCGCCCGTGGCACATGGGCGCGGCGTATGTGTTTGAATTATGTGGGATAGGAGAGGGCACGCGCCTTCCGGGCCTGCGGGTTCAGCGGGAAAGCGGCGATAGTCATCCATGGACGCGGACGGAAGCCCAGAATTGACGGCCAGCTCTTGACGTTTTTGCCTGAATCATGTAATATGGGAGAGTACACTGTGAGCGAGGAGAGACGACATGCCGACGATCGAGAATCACAAGGAAATGGTGCCCTTCGAGCACTACACGGGGCTGTTTGAGAAGCTGGACCCGATGGAGGCGGCGGAGCGCTGCGGCGTGAAGTATGATGCCGAGGCACAGCTATTCACCGTGCGCCTGATGTCCGTCGATTACCGGATCACCTGGCCGAAGTTCAGCATTGCATCCGATGATAGTACGGGCTTTGCCCTTTCCAACCTGCCTGCGCAAATGCTGATTATTCGCTACCTGCTGGAGGGAAAGCAGTCCATTGGCACGGGCAGCTTCCTGCCATACCGGGAGATGCCCTGGGGCGAGGTGTACCTGAAGCCCTTCACCGGGCGCTGCCTGACCCGGGCGGCCTTCGCCTTTGGCACGCGCCTGGATGCCTTCAAGGCGGCCCTGGAGGGCATGCCGGCCATCCTGCTGGACAAGGGGGACGTCTCCTGCCAGGTGGAGATCATGCCCGGCTACGATGTCCGGCTGATCGTGTGGGAGGGGGACGACGAATTCCCGCCCAACAGCCAGATCCTGTTTTCCGACAACTTCCCCCAGGCCTTTTCGGCGGAGGACCGCACGGTGGTGGGGGACATCCTGATCTCCGACATCAAGCGCCGGATGAAGTAGGAAGAGGCGAAAAAGCCAAGCCAGATACAAAACTCGATTGCCAGGTGCAAGCGTGACGCGCGGCATTTGACAATTGAGTTTTTTTAATATATAATCTAACGAGATTAATAAATATGCCGGAGGATTCGCTCGATGGACTTTAAACAGCTGGAATCGTTTGTGGCCGCCGTGGACGAGGGGAGCTTCTCCAACGCCGCGGAGCGCCTGCAGCTCTCCCAGTCGATGGTGACGATACACATTCGCAACCTCGAAACGGAGCTGGGCACGCGGCTTTTGAATCGCACGACCCGCAGCATGGAGCTCAGCCAGGACGGCAAGACCTTCTATTCCTACGCCAAGCAGATGCTCAAGCTGAACCGCGACAGTATATTCGCCCTCAGCCGTGCGAACCAGGACCAGAAGTCCATCAATATCGTCTCCACGCCCTACATCATCCGGTACTACCTGACGGACCGCATCGTGAAGTTCCATCGCGATCACCCGGACATCAGCTTCAACTTCATCACCTGCAACAATTCGGAGATCTACGGCCGCCTGCAGGCGGATTCCCTCGAGTTCGCCTTCTGCACCATGAAGCTGATGAACTCCGACTATGCCGTGAAGCACTGCGAGATGGCGAACCTGGTGGTGATCACCCCCAACACCGAGCGCTTCCGCGCGCTGGAGGGCAGGAGCTTCCCCCTGGCGCTGTTCGGCTGCGAGCCACTGATCACCCGCAGCAGCACCTCCACGCTGCAGCAGGAATTCCTGCGCTGGTCGAAGCTGAACATCCCCGACATCAAGCTGAAGGTGGCCGCGGCGGTGGACGACACCGAGACCATCAAGGAACTGGTGACCTCCGGCGTGGGCATCTCCGTGATCTCCGAGGTGGCCGTCCGCGAATACGTGGCCGAGGGCAAGCTGCTGGCCTTTCCGATGGAGGGGACGATGCCCTATCACCTGTATTTCGTGCACAAGAAGAAGTACCTTTCCCCGGAGCGGATCGCCTTCAGGGACTTCATACTGGAGAACATGCCCCTCACCGCCCGCGAGGACGGGGGAGAGGAGGCGTAGGGCCGCGCCTCCAAGGGGAAAAGGCCATGGAAAAGGACAGCCTTGATATGCAGGGCTGTCCTTTGTCGGCGCTATATCAGTCCTTCCGCTCCACCACGGTGATCTCGGCATTGTCTCGGATCAGGTTCAGCACCTTGTCGGTGACGACGTTCTGCGCGATGGCGCGCATGGCAGCCTCATCCAGCTTCGGCATCAGCTGCTCCGGGGTGAGCCTGTTGTTGACGCAGATCTGACGGATGGCCTCGGTCATGGATTCCTCGTCGGCCTGTATGGATTCCGACTGCGCGATTTCCGAGATGATCCGGCTGCGCTTGATGGACTTCCTGGCGTCCGGCTCGCAATCCTCCAGCAGCTGCTCCCGGGTCTTGCCGGTGAACTGGCAGTACGCGGCCAGCGTCAGGCCCTGCTGCGCCAATTGGGCCTCGAGGCCCTTCAGCTCGTTCTCGGCAGCGCGCTTCAGGAGGTCCGGCGTGATTTCACAGGCGTAGCCCTCCAGCAGCTGGTCCAGCAGGCGCAGCTTCAACTCCTCGTCCGCCTGCCGGTCCACGTAGTCCTGCATGCCCTTGCGCAGGGCCTCGCGGAATTCCTGGAAGGATTTGAAACTGCCCGCCTCCTTGGCGAAGGCGTCGTCGGGCTCGGGCTTTTCCAAGTGGTTGATGGCCTTGACGCGGCACTTGAACACCGCTTCCTTGCCGGCCAGCGCCTCGGAGTGATAGGGGGTGGGGAAGGTGACGCGCACCTCTACGTCCTCGCCGGGGCGCTTGCCTACGAGCTGGTCCTCGAAGCCGGGAATAAACGTGCCGCTGCCCAGCACGAGGGTCTGGTCCTGAGCGGTTCCGCCCTCGAATTGGACGCCGTCGCAGAAGCCGGCGTAGTCCAGCACCACCTCATCGTCCAGACGGCTGGGCCGGTCGGTAACGGGGATGCGGCGCGTGGCGTGCTCGAGGATGTTCTCCATTTCGCGGCTGACCTGTTCATCGGGGACGACGCGCTTTTCCAGCGTTCCCTTAAGACCTTTATAACGGATCATTTTATTGACACTCCAATTCCAATGTGATAAAATTAATGTATCATACTGTGTGGATTTCTGTCAACGCCGCAATCGGGAAGATTTGAAGGAAGTGGCGGCACGGTTCGATGAGGTCGATATTAACGCGAGCATTATGTAATAATACGGCTTTATTTATTGACTAATTTGAATAATGGTGCTATACTGTCTTTCGGAAATAACCGAAGCGCCCCTGTTGCGCGACGGAGGTCCCGCGGCGGCGCGGGACGGATCCCATGGAGATATGTGATTAATGAAGGAGGAAACTGACATGCTTGACCCTACCCAGTACAAGGATTGGCAAATCGCGGAAGAAGCTGAGAAGACGCTGCCTTCCGTGGAGTATTTCCGTGAGAAGCTCGGCCTTCTGCCCGAGGAGATCATTCCCTACGGAAAGACCCCGAAGCTTGACTTCATCAAGATCATGAACCGCTTGAAGGACAAGCCGGACGGCAAGTTCATCGAAGTCACCGCCATCACGCCCACCCCCCTGGGTGAAGGCAAGTCCACAGTTTCCCTGGGCCTGATCGAGGGCCTGGCGAAGATCGGCAAGAACGTCGGCGGCGCCCTGCGCCAGCCCTCCGGCGGCCCCACCATGAACGTCAAGGGCACTGCGGCCGGCGGCGGCAACGCCCTGCTGATGCCCATGACCGAGTTCTCCCTGGGCTTGACCGGCGACATCAACGACATCATGAACGCCCACAACCTGGCCATGGTGGCGCTGAACGCCCGCATGCAGCATGAGCGCAACTACACCGACGAGGAGATGGCCAAGCACAACATGGGCCGTCGCCTGGACATCGACCCCAAGCGCATCGAGATGGGCTGGGTTCTGGACTTCTGCGCCCAGGGCCTGCGCAACATCATCATGGGCATCGGCGGCAACAAGGACGGCTACCTGATGGAGTCCAAGTTCGGCATCGCCGTGGGTTCCGAGCTGATGGCCATCCTGGCTGTTGCCCGTGACCTGAAGGACCTGCGCGAGCGCATCGGCAAGATCGTCGTGGCCTACAGCCGCAGCGGCGAGCCCGTGACCTGCGAGGATCTGGAAGTTGCCGGCGCCATGACCGCCTGGATGCGCAACACCATCAATCCCACCATGTGCTACACCGTCGAGCATCAGCCCGTGCTGATCCACGCCGGCCCCTTCGCGAACATCGCCATCGGCCAGTCCTCCGTCATCGCGGACCGTCTGGCTCTGAAGCTGTTCGACTACCACGTGACCGAGTCCGGCTTCGCTGCTGACATCGGCTTCGAGAAGTTCTGGAACGTCAAGACCCGCCTGTCCGGCCTGACCCCGAACGTCTCCGTCATCGTGGCCACCGTCCGCGCTCTGAAGATGCACGGCGGCGGACCCAAGGTCGCTCCCGGCCGTCCCCTGCCCGTGGAGTACACCGAGGAGAACCTGGAGCTGGTCGAGAAGGGCTGCGAGAACCTGTTCCATCACGTGAACACCGTCCTCAAGTCCGGCATTGTGCCCGTGGTCTGCATCAACCAGTTCTACACCGACACCGACAACGAGATCGCCCTGATCAAGCGCCTGTGCGCCGAGCGCGGCGTGCGCTGCGCCCAGTCCAACCATTGGCGTTATGGCGGCGAGGGCGCCGTTGAGCTGGCTCAGGTCGTCGTGGAAGCCTGCGAGCAGAAGCCCGAGATCAAGTTCCTGTACAGCCTTGACATGCCGCTGCGCGAGCGCGTCGAGCGCATCGCCAAGGAAGTCTACGGCGCGGACGGCGTCGATTGGGCGCCCCTGGCCATCGAGAAGGCCAAGCGCTTCGAGAGCGATCCGAAGTACGCGGACTACTGCACCATGATGGTCAAGACCCATCTGTCCCTGTCCCACGACCCGACTCTGAAGGGCGTGCCGAAGGGCTGGCGTCTGCCCATCCGCGACATCCTGGAGTACGGCGGAGCGAAGTTCCTGTGCCCGATGGCCGGCACCATCTCCATGATGCCCGGCACCGCGTCCGACCCGGCCTATCGCCGCGTGGATGTGGACGTCGAAACCGGCAAGGTTTCCGGCCTGTTCTAAGTCGGCTGAGCCGACAGGCAATCGCTGCCTTTGGGCTGTCGAATCAAATATCAAAACATATATGGGTGGCAGCGATGTCACCCATATTTCGGTAATACGACCTCCACAAAGCCTTCCCCTTTGGGGAAGGTGGCAGCCTGCAGGGCTGACGGATGAGGTCGTTTCTCCCCAATCATTTTAGGAGGAAGAATACAATGGCAGTTGATTTCACCCAGAATTCCTGCAGGGAATTTGTTGAAGTGCTGGCCTCCAACGCCCCCGTTCCGGGCGGCGGCGGCGCGGCGGCGCTGGTGGGCGCCATCGGCACGGCGCTGGGCAACATGGTGGGCAGCCTGACCGTCGGCAAGAAGAAGTATGCCGATGTCGAGGCCGAGATCATCGCCCTCAAGGCCAAGTGCGACGGCCTGCAGAAGGACCTGCTGGATCAGGTGCCCGCGGACGCCGAGGGTTTTGAGCCCCTGGCGAAGGCCTACGGCATCCCGAAGGACGATCCCAACCGCGACAAGGTGCTGGAAGAGGCCACCATCGTGGCCTGCAAAGTGCCCATGAAGATCATGGAGCTGTGCTGCGAGGCCATCGAGGCCATCGCCGTGTTCGCCGCGAAGGGCTCCCGCCTGGCCGTGTCCGACGCCGGCTGCGGTGCGGTGTGCTGCAAGGCGGCGCTCCAGTCCGCCAGCCTGAACGTGTTCATCAACACCAAGTCCCTCAAGAACCGCGAGGTCGCCGAGGAGATGAACGCCAAGGCCAACGGCATGCTGGACAAGTACTGCGCCATGGCGGACGAGATCTTCGCCGGTGTGCGCGCGAACTTCTTTTGACCTGCATATAAAGGCATAATAGATCCTTCACTTCGTTCAGGATGACAGATGTCGTTAGGACGTCATTCTGAGCGAAGCGAAGAATCCGTTGGAATCTGATCGAACAAATCCGGAGCAAGGCGACGGGCCGACGGTCGAACGGAAAAAGCCATTCCTGTTCCCTGTTCCCTGTTTCCTGTTCCCTCTGAACGGAGGAATATACTTATGGCTAAGCTGCTTTTGGGCAAGGAAGTCACCGCCGCGCTGAACGCGAAGCTGCAGGCGAAGGTCGAGGAACTCAAGGCGAAGGGCATCACCCCGAAGCTGGGCATCATTCGCTGCGGCGAGAACCCGTCCGACCTGTCCTATGAGAAGGGCGCGACGGCCCGCGCGGAGCTGATCGGCGTGGAGGTCGAGAAGTTCGTGCTGCCCGAGGACGTGACCAAGGAAGCGCTGATCGACCAGATCAAGGCCATCAACGCCGACGCGAACATCCACGGCGTGCTGATGTTCCGGCCCCTGCCGAAGCACCTGAAGGCGGACCAGGACGAGATCTGCAACACCCTCGATCCCGCCAAGGACGTGGACTGCATGACCGACCTGTCCAACGCGGGCGTGTTTGAGGGCCGCAAGGACCTGGGCTTCCCGCCCTGCACCCCCCAGGCCTGCATGGAGATCCTGGACTACTACGGCATTGACTGCAAGGGCAAGAAGGCCGTCGTGATCGGCCGCAGCCTGGTGGTCGGCAAGCCCGCCGCCATGATGCTGATGGGCAAGAACGCCACCGTCACCGTGTGCCACACCCGCACCGTGGATGTGCCCAAGGAGGCCCGCGAAGCGGACATCCTGGTGTCCTCTGCCGGCGTGCTGAAGAGCCTGACCAAGGACTATGTCAAGCCCGGCCAGGTCGTCATCGACGTTTCCATCAACTGGGACGCCGAGAAGATCAACTCCAAGGGCGGCAAGGGCGCCATCGCCGGCGACGCCGTATTCGAGGAGGTCGAGCCCATCGTCGACGCCATCACCCCCGTGCCGGGCGGCGTTGGCAGCGTGACCACCAGCGTGCTGATCGGCCATGTGGTCGAGGCCGCGGAGCGTCAGGCAAAGTAATCTTATATCGAAACACAGCGCCTTTCCCGAGATAAGGGAGAGGCGCTGTCTGTTTGGAGTCATAGCAGATAAATATGTTGAAAATTTGTATATAATGCGATGGAATATTGCGCTCGCGGCCCATTTGTGATACAATTTATACTGTGGCCGAAAGAAATGCTTCGGTCGCAATGTATGTTGAACTGAGCGTATCAGAATACATATGCGAAGATGCGGGAGGAGTACGATCGATGAAAAAACTGACGGCGCTGTTGGCAATTATGCTGGTTCTGGCTGTGTTCTGCGGCCAGGCGTTGGCCTCTGAGGGCGACATCACCAAGAAGGCCGCAAAGGCCTATTCCGACGCTTCCATGACCCAGTATGTGGGCACTGTTCCCGCCTGGACGCCCGTAGTCGTCAGTTCCTATGGTTCCAGCCGCATCAGCCTCTTCGGCGTGACGCTGTACGTCCGCACCGACGCGCTGCTGAATGGCGACGGCACCGGTACCAACGGCAACGAAGACCTCGTCATGAAGAAGGCGAAGGCCTATTCCAACGCCGCCATGACGAAGTACGTGGGCACCATTCCCGCCAACACCACCGTGACGGTGAAGGCCTACGGCGGCAACGCCAAGGTCAGCGCGGGCGGCAAGAAGGTCTATGTCAAGGCCTCCAACCTGCTGCACGGCGATATTGCCGGCGCCTACAACGCCAAGCTGGCCAAGGGCACCCGCGTCTATCAGAAGAATTCCAGCAAGGCCAAGAGCGTGAAGCTGAAGAAGGCCCGCGTTGTCAACATCTGCGCCGTGAAGGGCGACTGGGCGCTGGTGCGGCAGACCAGCGGCAAGCTGCTGTTCGGCTATGTCAAGCTGGATCAGCTGAAGAACGTCGAGGTCGCCAACTGAGAGCGGTCTGCAAGGGAGCCATTCTGAGCGGAATGGCTCCCTTTGCATGTCCTGGAAGCTGGGGCTCGTGTACTGGGAACGCAAAACGAGTCAAGGTTTTCAGGGCCACGCGGTTGAAACTTTACCTCCGCCGAGGTATAATAAATAAGGCGTGATTTATCAATTGCGGGCCATCCCTGGGTGATGTTTGCAGATGAAGGTCGCGCCGGGAAACTGCCTGCCTGCGGGCAGCCCAAGTTGAAACCAAAGTAGTAAGAGGGAGAGATACCAATGAGCATGACGGACATTCGCAAGGCGGATACCGGCCGGGTGCTGCGCACGGTCATGTGCGCGTTTACCGCGGCGTTTTTGATCGGAGCGCTGTTTGCGCCGGATCTGAAGGAGATCTTCACCGGTCTGGGCAGGATCATCATGCGGCCGGCCCAGCTGACCAAGGACTACTTCAAGCCCGAGCTTGGCAGCATTTCCGGCTCGATGCTGAACTACTTCCTGGTAGGCGCGGTGTGCTGCGCGCTGATGTTCCTGCCTGAGGCGAAGGTCAACGGCGGCACGGTGCTGGCGTTCTTCCTGACCCTGGGCTTCTGCTCCTACGGCATGAACATCGTCAATATCCTTCCGCTGATGCTGGGCGTGGCTGTGTACTCCCTCATCCGGAAGCAGCCCTTCGGCAAGAACCTGAACTTCTTCATGTTCTCCACGGCCATCGCGCCGCTGATTACACACGTGCTGTTTTACTATCCGGTGGTGGGGGAGACGCCGCACCTGACTCTCCTGGGCGTGGTGCTGGCGCTGGTCATCGGCGTGGTGTTCGGCTGCGCGCTGCCTCCGCTGTGCGCCCACAGCCCCGGGTTCCACAAGGGCTATGACCTGTACAACGCCGGCCCCGCGGCGGGCTTCCTGTGCTTCCTGATCTTCGCGGTGCTGCACAAGACCCTGGGCGTTGAGGCGCCCGCGATCACTGCCGACCTGGGTGAAGGCAACTGGACCTTTGTGAACGTGTTCTGCATCGTCACCTTCGCGCTGTGCGTGGTGTTCGGCATCGTGCTCAACGGCGGCCTGAAGGACTACGGCAAGCTGTTCACCGATTCCGGCTACAAGAGCGACTTTACCGCGAAGTATTCCGTGGGCGCGAACGTCATGAACATCGGCATCTACGGCCTGTTCATCGTGCTGTATTACAACCTTATCGGCGCGAAGTTCACCGGCCCCACCATGGGCGCGATCTTCTGCATGCTGTGCTGCTGCTGCAACGGCGCGACGCCGCTGAACGTGTTCCCGATCATGATCGGCTACGTGATCATGGGCCTGCTGAACCGCGCCGGCGTCACCGCCTTCGCGGTCAACGCCCAGGCCATCGTCGTGGGCCTCTGCTTCGCCAGCGGTCTTGCGCCGATAAGCGGTGAATACGGCATCCTGGCCGGCATCGTCGGCGGTATCCTGCATTACTGCCTGGTCACCAGCGTACCCGCCATCCATGGCGGCTTCAACCTGTACAACGGCGGCTTCACGGCGGGCATCGTCTGCTTCCTGTATGTGCCGATCCTGGAGCACTACTTCAAGAGCAAGAAGCAGCGTCGCGAGGCGAAGGCGTGACGGGAAATCCGCAATACGAGGCGTTTCTCGCCGCCGCCGTCGAACGCCTGACGACGTTGGATCCGACGGGTGTGGCTGAGCGAGCCGGGATCGAATACCTACCGGACGCGGACGCCTGGCGCTTTGAGAGCTTCGGCAGCAAACTGGTAGTTCGGCGCAAGGATTACCGCGTGGAGCCGCCCCTGGATATGTGGCACCACCTGAGCATCCTGCAATACCTCTCCGGCGCGGACGGCAGAAAGCCCGGGGAGCGCTGGCTGGGGCTGGGCAAACTGCCCAACGGCGGGTTGATCCGCGGAGCCAGCTTCGACCGGGAGATCGACGCCCTGCTGGCTCGGGAGCTGACGACGCAGGACACGGAAGCCCTGCGCGCGGCTGCTGCCGGACTGGGCGGCACCCGGGTCGAAGGGGAAAGCGCGGACCTCTGCGCGGACTTCAAATTCATGCCCCTCTATCCGCTGCGCCTCAGCCTGTGGCTGGCCGATGACGAATTTCCCGCCTCCGGCAGGGTGCGCGTCAACGAGGCCGTTGTGAACTGCCTGGGCGTGGAGGCGGTTGGCACGGTGGGACTGCTGCTGGCGCGGATGCTTTGCGACCGCGTCGGGGAACAACAGCGCTGAGCGAAACCGGCGATACACGCGAGAACGCAGGTAATAAAGAAACATACAATGAGAAAAGCCCTCTCCGGACGGATGAGACCCGTCGGGGAGGGCTTTTCGATTGCAATTTCAAATAGAAAAGGGAACAGATGCTGTGCATTTCGTTGACTCTGCTGCAACGACTCCGCTCGGGACAAAAGGAGCGACCGCATCATCCTGAGCAAGGCGAAGGATCTTCCATGCTCTAATCGAGGGCTGTCCATTTTGCAGCGCATCAATCTGTGATGACGAGATCCACCGGCACGTCGTAGTCCTCGACCTCCAGATGGTCGTACAGCTGGAAGTCGTAGCACAGCGCCACCAGAGGGTGGCCGGGCTCTTTTGCAAGATAGCGGTCGTAGTAGCCGCCGCCATAGCCCACGCGGTGCCCCTCAGGATCGAAGGCCAACCCAGGCATCAGCACCAACGCGGTCTCGTCGTCGGCCACGGGGCCGTCTGTGATGGGCTCGTTAATGTTGAACGCCCCCTGGGGAGCCAGGTTGTCGAAGCTGTCGATCCAGATGAAAACCATTTCATCCCCGATGACCTTCGGCACCGCCACGCGCTTGCCGTCTGCCCAGGCGCGCTCGATGATGGGGTTCGTGCGCACCTCCTGGTTGAAGGAGAGGTAGGCGTATAATGATTTTGCGTTTCTATACTGCTCCGTCGCATACAGCCTATCGGCCAACATTGTGCTCCTTGTTTCGATCTCCTCCAAAGACAGCGCGCGCTTTTTCGCGCCGATCTCCCGACGCAGTGCCTTTTTGTCCATTGGTATACCCCTCTCTTAATGTGACGCGGCGACACAGACGCCGCGGCGGAAATGATTATCTCTTCTTGTACAAAACGAGCTCCGGGTTGACACCGTCCTTCTCATAGGTGCTGATCAGTATGAAATCCATGCAGGCCAGAACGCCGAAGCATCGCTCTCCACCGAATTCCGATTCCAGCTGGTTGCCAAGGTAGGTGGTCTGGTCGTTGAGAAACTTCGCCTTCATGCCGCCGGGAAGGGGATATTCCAGGTTCACAAAGCTGCCGACCAGGGCATTCAGCTTTTCGAGCCTCGGCATTCCCTCAACGTGCAGCGCGTTGATCTCGTCGATAAGTTGATTTTTGAAGGCTTCAAACTGACCGTCGTCGCTCAGTTCCTCATATCGTTTCCAATAATCCAACTGCGGCAGACTTTGTTTCAGATAGACACGGGCCTGTTCTTCGGTGAAGCCCTGGTTGACCATGTGGGGCACGCAGACGTCGATCAGGTCGTCCATGTCGCTGTAAGTATAGGTTCCGTCCGCGTAGCACCACTGGCAATAGTGCTCGTTGGGTGTTCCGTCCTTGTCACGGCCGATGATCGCGTCCTCCAATGGCATGCCGCAGCATTGGCAGATCAGCTTCTGGGGCGAACCCAGCAGCGTGTTGATGGAGACGCCAAAGAGCCTGGAGAGCAGCTTTAAGGTCTCCGTGTTCGGCACAGTGTCGCCATTCTCCCAGCGGGACACCGCCTGCCGGGTCACGAACACCTTCTCCGCCAAATCGTCCTGGGAAAGCCCCATGTTCGTCCTGAGTTGATGGATGACTTCCTGTGTTTTCATGACAGGTACCTCCCGCGCAAATTAATGATCTGCGATTATTCTACTATAGAGATACCCGGAACACAAGCAACCCGCTGTTGCGGTCAAAAGGTTTTGTATTGCTATTATTGAAGCACAGGCGTTTTGCTTTGAATCAATGGTGCAAATGCAGCAGCCTCGTGAGTTAAGATAAAAGAAATGAAACACCCTCCCGCCAGAAATAACTTTCAGGGCGGGAGGGATCATTGTGCCTTGCAGTCGATCTACCGTGATCTCAGACGGGAGGCCGTTCGATGGCCGACCCGGCGTCGCAAATATGCGCGGCAGCTATCGCCAGCAGGCGCTGCCTGTTACATCAGGGGCTCCATGCCCAGCACGGGATGGCCAACCTCGGTCAGGTAGTTCAGCAGCTCCTCGGGATCCTCGGTGCAGATGGTCTCATCGGCGATCATGCTGGTGAAGTTGTCGATGCCATAGAGCTCCTTGGCGGACTCGTTCAGACGATCGGCGATCTGCTCCTTCAGGGCCTTCGGCAGCCAGACGATACGGGCCAGGCCGCCCTCAGCCTTGATGAACTTCTTGGAGGCGATGAAGTGCTTGCCGTGGCCCATGAAGCCGGGGGTTTGCACGCCGCCGCCGGTCATGGAGGCCAGCTCGGAGAAGCTCATGCCCATGGGGGTCATGCCCACGTGCTCGCGGTTGACGATGACCACGCCGTTGGACAGGGGCTCGATGCCGCAGATGCACTCGAAGCAGCCGCAGGAGGTCATGGGGTCTTCCATGATGGAGTACAGGGTGACCTGCTCCAGGGCGCCGTGGGAGTACTTGTTGACGGCCTCGTTGACGTCCTCATAGCGGCCGACGCGCTCGTCGATCATGCGGGTCTTGGGCACGATCTGGCAGGGGCCGTTGGGGTCCAGCTCATTGGTGGCCTTGGCATCCAGCCAGGACACGGCGCCGCACAGGCCCAGACGCTCGGGGGTGACGATGCAGACGTGGGACGGGGAGAACGCCTGGCACAGGATGCAGGTGTAGAACACGTCCACGGACTCGTCGGTCATGGTCTTCAGGCGCTCGTCGCGCACGTCGAAGGTGTGGTTCGCCTCGGCACGCAGCTCCTTGACCTTCTCGGGATCGGTGTAGATGCGGACCTGGCACTTGTCGACGACGGTGTCATACTCGCTCTTGATCTTGGCGTACAGCACCTCGCCGATGTGCTTGGCGCGGAAGCCGGCGTCGAAGGCGGCGTCGCTCACGCGGATGCGGATCATGTCGCGCTGGCCGGTGTGCATCACGCCCTCGATGCAGTTCAGGAAGGAGTGGAACTTGCGCTCAAACACGCCCTCGAAGTCGGTCTGCATGGTCTTGCCGCAGACGTCCACGATGTAGGCGATCGGGATCTTCGCGCCGTGCTCGAACTCGTCGAAGTCGGGGCCTTCCAGGGTGATCCTGTGGTCCTCGATCTCATGCGGCTCCTTGGTCTGAACCAGCTCGACGCAGTCCACGCGGGAGCCGTCCATCTCGATGCGCATGTCCTTCTTGCGGATGATCTCGCCCTCGTAAGCGGAGGAGAAGGCCACGGGGATGTCGATGTTGGTGATCTTGATCTTGATATCGCGGGCCTCCAGGGAGGTCTCGATCCAGTCCTTGGTGTTCTTGTACACGATCAGGGACTTCGGCACAGGCCAGGTGGGATCGTGGTCGTCGTTGGTGATGACCGGGAAGCCCATCTTGATGGCGCCGGCGCCGCAGGCCACGACGATGTCTGCCACGGGCGCATAGGCGTTGACGAACGCGAAGATGCGCTTGAAGGTGTAGTCATGGAATGCCTGGGCGTCGCCGGGCTGGGTCGCGCCGAAGATGAAGGTGGCGCGGCACACCAGGGAGATGACGTGGCCAACAGACCAGATGTCGGGGCCGACGGCCACGGCGCGGACGTTGAAGCCGGTGGTCATGCCCAGGGAATGCACCTGGTCGATGATGCCGCCGATCATGAATACGAAGATACCGCGGGACTGGTAGCCCTTGACGGTCTCCAGAGCTTCCTCAGCGGTGGGGGCGGGGCCGATCATGACCACGAAGCCGGGGATGTCACGGGTGACCAGCGGAACGCCCAGCTCGCGCACCTCGGCGTCGGAGAAATGGCCGTGGTACTGGGTGCCCTCATAGGGGGTGGGGGTGCGGGCATATTTGCAGGCCTCGATGACCTCGGCCGCCATGGCGGTGGCCACGCCGGAATCGAAGATGGACTTGGTGCGGTTCTCGCGGGTCATCATCTTGCGGATCTCGGCCAGGGCCGCCTTCAGCTCGCCCAGGGTGGTGACCTTGATGCCCAGGTAGGCATAGATGCAGGCCAGGAAGTAAGCCGTGTCGGGCATCGTCATAGGCGCGTCCTCGCCCAGCTCGGCGATGACGGCGTTCAGCTCCTCTTCGGCCTTGAAGTACATTTCATCGGAACCACGGAATACAGTCTGAAACAGTCCCATGTATGTTTACATTCCTTTCATGATTGATTCTCTCATACCCCGCGCTGCGGGGAGGGGAGTGGGGGCATCCGCCCGGTCACTGTGCCTTCTCGCCGTCGATGCGCGCCTTGATGGCCCGTATCTCCTCGACGGTTCGGGGGCTGGTGTCGTAGGGGGAGGTGCCGCGCCGGTCGGCGTCGATCACGTCCGCGTCGTAGTGGATAAAGCCCAGCAGGTCTTCCTCGGGGATGCGGCTGCGCAGGAAAGCTTCGTCCTGCTCGTCGCGCACCTTGTTGGCGACGACCCGTACCCGGGTGATGCCGATGTCGGAAGCCAGCTGCTTGACCTTGGTGTAGGTCTGGATGCTGCGGGCGCCGGGCTCGATGACCACGATGAACTGGTCCATCATGCTCGCTGTGCCGCGGCCCAGGTGCTCAAGTCCCGCCTCCATGTCCATGATGACCACATCGTCCTTGCGGAAGATGAGGCTGGAGAGCACGGCCTTGAGCATGACGTGCTCGGGGCAGACGCAGCCGGAGCCGCCGGTCTCCACCGTGCCCATCACCAACAGCTTGACGCCGTTGATCTCGCGGGCGTAGGTGTCGGGAATATCGCTGACCTGGGGATTCAGTTTGAAGAACTTGTTGACGTTGTTCGCGCCGGTGCGCTCCTCCACCAGCTTCCGCATCTTGGAGATGGGGGTGATGGAGTTGACCTCCTCCTCGGAGAAGCCCAGGGCCAGGCCCAGGTTCGCGTCCGGGTCGACGTCCGCCGCGAGGACCGTGCGGCCCTCATCGGCGTACAGCCGCGCCAGGACGGAGGAGAGGGTGGTCTTGCCGACGCCGCCCTTGCCGGTAATTGCTACCTTCATCAGTCACTAAATCCTTTCGGTTCATGCCGGGACCGGAGAAGCGGGGGATTTGGACCCCGTTTTCCATCCCCGATGATTGCTTAGATGCCCAGCGCGACGCGCTTCTCTTCGATGCGCTCGATCATGTCGTCGCCCATCTTTTCGATGTCCAGCTCGACGGTGAAGTTCGCGCCGACCCAATCCTTGATACTGCCCTGCAGCAGGCCTTCGATGGCGGGACCGCCCTTGGTGTAGGGGTTGACGCCCAGGAAGGTGTCGATGCCGGTGGCGACGACGTAGTTGCCGATGGACACGGCCTTCTCGGACATGTACTCGGGCGCGCAGCCGACCACGGGCACGTCGCAGATGTCGATGCCCCAATCCTTGGCGATGTCGGCCGCCAGGATCATCATGCGGGAGATATCGACGCAGGAGCCCATGTGCAGGATCGGAGGAATGTCAACCAGTTCGCAGACGCGCTTCAGGCCCTCGCCGCACAGGTTCTTGGCTTCCTTGCTCAGCAGACCTGCCTTGGCGGCAGCCTGGGCGGAGCAGCCGGAGACGATGACGATGATGTCGTTGGCGATCATCTTCTTCATCAGCTCGATGTGGGCGTAGTCATGGCGCACGCGGGGATTGTTGCAGCCCACCAGCGCGACGGCGCCGCGGAGCACGCCGGACTTGACGCACTCGATCAGGGGCTTCATGGTGTTGACCTCGTTCACGTGGCTGTTGGTGACGCCGTCCAGGCACTTCTTGATGGCCTCAACGGAGTAGCCCACGGTGGCGTTGGTCTTCAGCTGGGGAATGTGGACCAGGTCCTTGTTGCGGTTCTGGAAGTTGCGCACGGCCAGCTCCACGATCTTGCGGGCGTTTTCGCCGGCAGTCGCCTCATTGAACTCGATGTAGTCGGAATCGGGCATCTGGGCGATGGGGCTGGTGGTGATGAACTTGGTGTGGAAGCACTTGGAGAGCGGGCCCAGGGCCGGGAAGATGCACTGCACGTCCACGACGATGGCTTCGCAGGCGCCGGTCAGCACCACGTTCTCCTGCTGGAGGAAGTTGCCGGCCATGGGGATGCCGTGGCGCATGGCGACTTCGTTGGCGGTGCAGCACACGCCGGCGACGTTGATGCCCTTGGCGCCCATTTCCTTGGCCAGGGCGATCATCTCGGGATCCTGCGCGTAGAACACGACCATCTCAGACAGCGACGGATCGTGGCCGTGGACGATGATGTTGACCATGTCCTCTTCCATGACGCCCAGGTTGGCGTTGGTGTCCACGGGCTTGGGGGTACCGAACAGCACGTCGGAGAACTCGGTGCCCATCATAGAGCCGCCCCAGCCGTCGGACAGACCGGCGCGCAGGGACTGGCGGACCAGCGCCTCGGGCAGGGAGGAACAGCCCATATGGGTCATGTGCATAGACTGGGAGACCTCGCGGTCGATGGCGCGGGGCTCGATGCCGGCGTCATGCCACACCTTCTGGCGCACCTCGGGGGCGCGCTTCAGGAAGCGCTGAACGCCGAAGGGCTTGCCGTACTCCAGCAGGCCGGTCTCGGCGACCTCGTGGGCCAGATCATAGATGTCGCGGCCTTCGGTCTCGATGTCCCATTCCTTGGCGATGCGGATCAGCTTCTCGGGGTCCTTGACCTGGTAGTCGCCGCCCTCCTTGGAAAGGTACAGCACGTGGGCGATGTTGCGGCCATGGTCGGAGTGGGTGGCGGCGCCGCCGGCGGTGAAGCGCAGGTAGTTGCGGCCCACAATGCCATCGCGGTCGCAGCCGCAGATGCCGCGGGGCGCCTTGGGGGTGATGCGGCAGGGGCCCATGGTGCAGATGCGGCAGCAGATGCCCTCTTCGCCGAACTTACAGTGCGGAGTCTGGTTTTTGACGCGCTGCTGCCAGGTGTCAGCGCCAACCTTCGCCGCCGTCTCCAGCAGCCGGTTGGTTGCGGCTTCCATCTCCTCGAGAGTGATGAAGGTGTTGGTGATCTCGCTCAATGTCAGTTCCTCCCAAATTCTCAGTATTTGTTGCGGAAAACAGGGCTGGTGAGCCTTCGCGCCGCCCACGCAGGAGGCGAAAGCGGCGGCTCTCAGGATGTAATATGCGACCATATTTATGGTGCATAAACCCATCGAAGCCGGCGTGAATCCACGATGGCGCAGACCAAGCCATGGTTGTTCTTATTTTATCAAATACCCGTCACAAAGTCAATGGGCGTATCCCCCCGGGAGGCATTTTGAAAGGGAAGGTTTGATTAGTTTATTATGAAGAAGAAATTAACGGAAAGCGCAAAAAATGATCGGGTGAAAGTTAGTTTTTGCTATGAAAGGTTATATTTACATAACTGGCTTTGCTCGGTTATAATGACACTATACAAATAATTTGGAGGTTGCTGAAATGAAGAAGTTGGTTGCGAAAAAAGATATCCCCTGTATGGCGTGTTTGAGCTGCGTGCGCGCCTGCTCCGAGGCTTTTTACAAGGTGTTTGACCAGGCCAAGAGCTGCATCCAGATCGTGGACAACAAGGGCGACGCCAAGGTCAAGACCTGCATCCAGTGCGGCAAGTGCGCCCGGACCTGTCCCAACAACGCCATCACCCAGAACCCCAAGACCGGCGTGTACATGATCAACAAGAAGCTGTGCACCGCTTGCGGCGAGTGCGTGAAGGCGTGTCCCATGCAGGTCATGACCCTGGGCGAGACCGCCACCAAGTGCATCGCCTGCGGCATCTGCGCCAAGGCCTGCCCCATGGATCTGCTGGAGGTCGTCGAGAAGTAAGCCCGTAAAGCGATATGGGGGATGCGTCCATGAAGTATGAGCGTACAAACATTCCCGCCGCTCCCATGCTCTTTTTCTGGGAGGACACCGGCGCGGTCGACGAGGGCTGCCTCTGCCAGTGGCACCGCTGCGGGTTTGAGGCCGACGGCGTGCGCTACAATACCGCCGAGCAGTACATGATGGCCCACAAGGCGCTGCTGTTCGGGGACGACTTTATCTTCCGCGCCATCCTGGATACCGATGACCCGGACCAACAGAAGGCGCTGGGCCGCATGGTGTCTGGCTTTGTTCCGGAAGTGTGGGAGGCAAACAAATACGCCATCGTCCGGGACGGAAACCTGGCGAAGTTCAGCCAGAATCCGGAACTGCGCGCATATCTGCTGGGCACGGGGGATGCCGTGCTGGTTGAAGCCAGTCCGGATGACGCCATCTGGGGAATCGGCCTGGACGCGGAGGATCCCCGAGCCCGGGACCCGTTCCAATGGCAGGGCGAGAATCTGCTGGGATTTGCGCTGATGGAGGTGCGGGATCTGCTGCGCGAGGGCTGAGCCCGAGGGACAATCGGATCCCGGCATGGATCGACACAAATGCATATATCAATGGGCGGGAGCGTCATTGCGGCGCTCCCGCCCGTTTGCGTTTCGAGGACCGTATCTGTGTAAAATTACGCAGTGGGGTTCACGAAGGCCCCCTCGAGCGGCGTCTATTGGGTAGATGCAGGCGGATTTCCGCCGCGAGAGGAGGCATTGGAATGAAAACCCTGTGGAAGCTGCTGGCGGCGCTGGCCTGCGCCGTGCTGCTCGGTTCGGCCGGAGCCGAGGAGAACCTCCTGCTGTCGACCGTGGACGGCGACATCGTGGAGCGAATGCTGTCTGACGGCGAGACCCTGTACGCCATCGGCGCGAAGCTGTACACCTGGCGTCCGGGGAACGAGGCCCTCGAGGTCTGGGAGGACGCCGTAGAACTGCCGAAGCCTGAGGACAAAGCCGACAGCTTCATGGACGGATGGAGAACCGCCTTCGACGGCGCGACCCTCTTCCTGAACGACGGCAGGCTGCAAGGGGCCCGATTCACCACTGACGAGGAGGGCTTTCCGACGGCCTTCCAGGTCTTCGATGTCGTCCTGGAGGACGGGGCTGCCAGGGCCGGGAACGTGCGGACGCTGGGCGTTCCCGAGGCCCTTGAGGATGCGAACGGCCTGGAAAGGATCGTGGACGCGCTGGCGCGGGAGGGCGTGCTGTATCTGCTGGCGGGATGGGACGGCAATCTTCTCGTCACGGTGGACAGCCAGGCCGGAAGTCCGCATGTCGAGAAATTGGGGGACTGGGCGGAACGCCGCCTGCTGGATACGCCGTCGGGCGTCCTGCTGGCGGAAAGCGACTTTGATCAAACCCGGCTGTTCCAAGTGGAAACGGACGGAAGTCTGGAATTGATTTGCGAGCTGCCGATCTCTGCGAAGGGATTTGCCGCCCTTCAAAGCTCGGAGGAGGTGTTCGCCTCGGTGGAAGGACGGATCTGTCCCATCGATCCGGCATCGGGAACGCAGGGGACTGCTGCGACGGCGCTGCCGGTGGAGCCGACTCGCGCCGCGCTGATGGACGACGGACGGCTCTATGCGGCGTCGGTGAGCGAGTACGTCGCGGTGATGGATGTCTCCGGCGAGCTGCCGGAGGACGATGTGCTGGTCGTGCGGGGCAATCCCAGCATGTTCGACGGCATCATGCTGGAGTTTGCCGTCGCCCATCCGGAGGTTAAGCCCGTCCTGATCGAGGACGGCGTGGGCGGGGAGCTGCTGGACCAGATGCTCACCCGCAGCACTGAAGCGGACGTGTACGTGCTCCAGACGGACTTCGATTCGGCCTTCGACGCGCTGGTGGATCGGGGCTATGCGCTGCCGCTGGATTCCAGCGAGGCGCTGTCCGGGCTCATCGGGCGCATGTATCCCGGCGTTCAGAGGAAGCTGTGCCGCAACGGCGTGCCAATGGCGCTGCCGCTGGAGGTCTACGGCGAAGGTATCGGCGTGGGTGAGGCGCTGCTCGACAAGCTCGGCTTTGCGCTGGAGGACGTGCCGGACACCTGGCAGGGTTTCCTGGACTTCCTTCAGGACGACATTCGGCCGCGGCTGGGCCTGTTGGGGGAGCACGACCGCTTTACCTACGATGGCATGACCGAGGGGGACTTTCGCTGGACGCTTCGTAACGAGATATTGAACGATTGGGTCTGGTGCTCGGAGGCCTCCGGGGTGGTGCCAGACTATGGTGACCCGAGGCTCGCGGCGCTGCTGGAGCGCGTGGAACAGATGGATTTGACAGACTTCGGTCTGGAAGAGGATGAGGAGCAAGATGACGGCTTCTTTGGCGGCGGATACAGCTGGGGCGGCGATACCGAATACCTGGTCCACATGAACACGCCGTGCACCCTTGTGTCGTATGACGGCGTCGATGGAACACCGCTGCTGCTGGGGTTTGGGGACGATCTTCCCGGCACGATGGCCCTGAACCTGAAGGTCGCCCTCATCAGCCCCTATACCCGGCATCCCGAGGCTGCTACGGAACTTCTGGAGCTGATTGCTGATAAGCTTGACCCGACTGTGGTCTATTCTCTGTGCCCGGACATGACTGAACCCCTCCAGAGACCTGATAAGGACGAAATCATAGGCATAAACGAAGAGGAGATCGCCCGCCTTCAGGCAGAACTGGAGACGGCGGAGCCCCGGGACCGGCAGATGCTGGAAGAGACGCTGGCACAGTGGCAGCAGGATCTGGACGCCTTCATGGAAAGCGGCATATGGCTGATTCCCGAGAAAAAACTCAATTGGTATCGTGCCCATGACGACCGCGTGATCGCGCAAAGCCCCACGTGGTTCGAGCGAGACGGCACCGGAGAGGCCGGTGAGCTGTTGAGGCAGTACGATGCCGGCCTGATCTCCACCCGGGAATTCCTGGCCTCTGTGGACCAGAAGTCCCGTATGCAGGCGCTGGAGGAGGGATATTGAATATCCCCGGAGGCCCCTTGAAAGTTAATGAACCTGTGCTATAATCCTCCCATAGAAACGGAAATACGGGAGGATGGGTATTCGTGCGCCAGATTCTGGAACAACTGAAGGACAAGCTGAACGAGGAACAGTACATCGCCGACGACGCGCTGGTGACGACGCTCTACATCGCCGTGAAGCTGAACCGGCCGCTGCTGATCGAAGGCGCGGCGGGCGTGGGCAAGACCGAGGTCGCCAAGGCGGCGGCGAAGGCCTTCGGGCGGGAGCTGGTGCGCCTGCAGTGCTACGAGGGACTGGACGAGTCCAAGGCGCTGTACGAGTGGAACTATCAGAAGCAGCTGCTGGCCATACAGATGGGCAATCAGGGCGGCGGACAGGCCATGAAGGACCTGTTCGGCGAGGAATACCTGCTGGAGAGGCCGCTGCTGAAGTCGATCCGCAGCGACGAGCCCGTGGTGCTGCTGGTGGACGAGATCGACAAGGCGGACGCAGAATTTGAAGCCTTCCTTCTGGAGCTCCTCAGCGAGATGCAGGTGACCATCCCCGAGTACGGCACCGTCCGCGCCCGCAGCATGCCCTTCATCGTGCTGACCAGCAACCACACGCGCCCCCTCTCCGAGGCGCTGCGAAGGCGGTGCGCCTACCTGTATCTGGAGTACCCGGACATTCCCAAGGAGATTTCCATACTGACGGCAAAGCTCCCCGGGCTGGACGAGGCCCTGGCGGCCCAGGTGGCCCGCGCCGTGGCCTATCTGCGCCAGAGCGACAACGTGACCAAGAAGCCCTCCGTGGCCGAGTCCCTGGACTGGGCCAGCGCGCTGATGGCCCTGGGCGTGGACGAGCTGGACGATGAGAGCGCCGCCGTGACCCTGGGGTTTGCCCTGAAGAACAACGACGATATTGCGCAGGTGCTGGACGATGACGAATTCATCCGAAGCTTCATTTGACAGGGAGATGCCTCTGAAAGCGGAGTACGGCAAAGAACAGACCGAAGTCTGCGCGGGCAATGAAGGCACGAACTGCCCCGGGAACTGCGATCATGGCTGTGGCAGCGACTGCGAAAGCGCTTCGGAGGCCTGCGAACACGGTCACTGCGGCTGCGGTCATCATACAGGGAACACCTGCGACCATCACCACGGTGACTGCGGCCACCGACACGGGAGTTGCGACCAGCACCACGGTGACTGCGGCCACCATCACGGGAGTTGTGACCATCGTGGCGGGGACCACGGCGGCTGCGGTCATCACAACCACGTCCACCTGAAACCGACACCGGTCGGAAAACTGTCCGGCTTCGTCTATTTCCTCAGGAATCAGGGCCTTGCGGTGGGCATCCGCGAGACGGAGGACGCCCTGAAAGCCCTGAGAATGGTCGGCTTTGAGGACCGGGAAACCGTTCGCGACGCGCTGCGGGCGATCTTTGCCGGTAGCCGCCGGGAGCAGGAGGTCTTCGACCGCTGCTTCAACCTGTACTTCGTCTCCCGGGAGCAGTTCGAGCAGAACCAGGCGGCTCTGGCCGAGGCGGAGCGGGAGCTGGAGGCGCGACGCCGGGAGCTGGAGGAGCGGCTGAGCGTCAACGGAAGGCCCATCGACATGCGTGAGGACCTGAAGGATGTGTACGCCCGCATGCCCCAGAGCGAGCGCGACCACCTGAAGGACGTGGTGGACAGGTTCTCGGAGAAGATGCAGCACGCGCCGAAGCTGTACGAGGGCTTCATCCGCTCGGTGTTCATGAAGAGCCTGCTGGAGCAGCAGATGATCCTGGAGGACGCGGCGGAGGGCGCGCAGCAGGCGGACAGCGACGCGGACCTGCTGTTCCGGGACATCTCAAGTTTCAAGGAGACGGACATTCCCAAGGCCCACCAGCTGATCGACCAGGTCACCCGTCGCATCAACGGCGAGATCAGCGCTCGGCGCAAGAGCGCGGGCCGCTCCGCCGCGCTGGACTTCCGGCGCACCCTGCGGGCGGGGCTCTCCACGGGAGGGGCTCTGTGCAAGCTGCGCTACAAGCGCAGGCACAGCCGCAAAAAGCACGTGGTGATGCTGTGCGACGTGTCCGGCTCGATGCTCCAGTTTTCTGAGTTCGCCATACGTTTTTTGAAATCGCTCTCCGAAGTCTCCGACCATTCGGACATTTTCCTGTTCTCGGAGCAGGTGCAGAAGGTGAATCCCTTCGCGCTGCAGAACATGGACCGGTTCAGCGGCTACGTGCGCTCCTCCGGCGTGTGGGGCCGGGGCACGAACATCGGCGCGGCGCTGGACGTACTGCTGGCGGCGAGCCCGGCGGTGCTCACGCCGGGGACGGTGCTGCTCATCCTCAGCGACGGCAAGTCCGTAGATGTCGACCGGGCAGAGGCCGGATTGATCCGGGCGGCCCGAGCTGCGGGCAGCGTGGTGTGGATGAACCCGATCCCGGAGTCGAAGTGGCAGTACCTGAAGGGCGCCACGCGGCTTCGGCAGCATTGCAGCATGGTGCCCTGCGGCACGCTGGACGAGCTGGCCCGGGCCTGCGCGAAGCTGATCGGGTAAAACCGGGCGGTTAAATCCACGTGAAATGTTTGACTTTTGCCCGTGGCGGCGCTACAATACTGTAAAACGTTGCAAAGAGGTAGGAATATGACGCGAAACCGCCGCAGTATGCGCATGGGCAGGATGCCGCAGCAGCCTGCTTGATTCGCGTCGCCGATCGCGCGGAAAGGGGAAGCGGGCTTGGCCGCTTCCCCTTTTTAAAAAAGACATCGGAATGCTTTCCGGCTCGGCGGGTTCCGGAGGAACACGCCGACAATCAATGTTATGAACGGGACGGGGAAGGATTTCAGGCGCGTGAGCGCCCGAATATCGCCGCCCGACAGGAGGTAAGACCATGCCGATCAAGATTCCCAACAGTTTGCCCGCCACCGGGGTGCTCGAGAGCGAAAATATATTCGTCATCACCGAATCGCGGGCCATCAGCCAGGATATCCGTCCGCTGCACATCCTGCTGCTGAACCTGATGCCCACAAAGGTGGCCACGGAGACCCAGTTGGCCCGCGTGCTGGGAAACACGCCCCTGCAGGTGGAGCTGGAGCTGCTGCAGGTGCGCTCCCACGAATCCAGGAACGTGTCCCAGGAGCACATGCTGGCCTTCTACAAGACCTTCGACATGGTGCGCGAGAACCGCTACGACGGCATGATCATCACCGGCGCGCCGGTGGAACACCTGCCCTTTGAAGAGGTGGACTACTGGGACGAGCTGTGCGAGATCATGGAGTGGAGCAAGACCCACGTGCACAGCACCTTCCACATCTGCTGGGGGGCGCAGGCGGGCCTCTACTACCACTACGGCATCAAAAAGTATGGCCTCGGCAAGAAGCTGTTCGGCGTGTTTCCCCATGTGGTGGAGCGCCGCAGCTCCATATTGTTCCGGGGCTTTGACGACGTGTTCATGGTGCCCCATTCCCGCCACACCACCATCCGTCGGGAGGACGTGGAGGCTGTGCCGCAGCTGAAGATCCTGGCCTCGTCGAAGCAGGCGGGCATCTATGCCATGGCCACCGACCAGGGGCGCCAGGTGTTCATCACCGGCCACTCCGAGTATGACCCGGACACGCTGGAGCGGGAATACCTGCGGGACAAGAACGCGGGCCTGCCCATCGAGGTGCCGAAGAACTACTACCCGGATGACGACGACACGCAGCCGCCGCTGATGAGCTGGCGGGCCCACGCCAACCTTCTGTACTCCAACTGGCTGAACTACTTCGTCTATCAGAACACGCCCTACGACCTGAGCGAGATCAAGTGACGCCGAGGAGGATGCCCATGAGACACGGAGGAACGAAGCGGCTCGAGACCGAGCGCCTGGTTCTGCGCCGATTCACGGCGGAGGACGCCCCGCAGATGTACGCCAACTGGGCCTCGGACCCGGTCGTCACGGAGTTCCTGACCTGGCCGACCCACGATTCCGTGGAAGTCACCCGGCAGGTGCTGGCCTCCTGGGCGGAAGGCTATGCCCGTCCGGACGCCTACAACTGGGCGCTGGAGCTGAAGGAAAACGGCGAGGTCATCGGCAGCCTGAGCGTCGTTCGGGCGGACGACGACATCGGCGAGCTGGAGTTGGGCTGGTGCATGAGCCGGGCACAGTGGGGCAGGGGACTGATGCCAGAGGCCGCCGCCGCGGTGGTCAGCTACCTGTTTGACGAGGTCAGCGCGAACAGGATCTGCGCCAAGCACGACGTGAACAACCCGAAGTCCGGCCGCGTGATGCAGAAGATCGGCATGCGCCCGGAGGGCGTGCACCGCCAGGCCGGGCGAAACAACAAGGGCATCGTGGACCTCGCGGTCTACGCGATGCTGGCCTCCGACCGACGGGAAGGCAAATGAGGTTTCTTTTGAATGAATCCCCCTGCCGCGCTTGACGGAACAGGGGATTCAAATTATAATGGAACTGGCTTCCGCGCGTCCGTGGTTGAAAGTCGATGCCAGTCGCAGGCGAAACGATCCACGTAAGCCGGGAAAACTCCGGTGAGCATGGTGCGGCTTAGAAGTAAGACCTGCCAACATCTATATTTCACGTTGAGAGAAGCAGTAGTGGGGAGGCATGAGGCCTTAGGAGCGAACCTTCCAGCAGGCGAGTGTGGGGTCAAAGACCAGGTCGGGCGCGGAAGCCGTTTTAGGGTATCTCTGAAAACTCTCATCGCCGCCAGACGGCTGAATTTCGGCCATCTTCGTCTTGCAAAAGCCTTGACTGCCCGCCAGGCGGCCTGCGTCTTTTGCAAGCCAAAACTGACTAAAACTCATCGCGTCGGTCGTCGCGTTAGTTTTTGAAGGTACCCTTTTGCGCCGGGACACATAAGATCCGCACGGGTTGCGGAACTCTTTTTTGTTGTATGCCGCCACTTTGAAGGCCGTTCGCCGTCGGCGCGCAGGCAGGTCCGGCGATGGCGTGAGCGGCGTTTCATGGATCCGTTTGCCCAGCTGCGCGCCGCGCGAAGCAGGGCGGGGGAAAGCACTGCACCACGGCAGCAAAAAAGACGGTTCAAAAAACAATTAAATCAAAATCGGGCGCTTTTGATGCGAATGAAGTATAAAAATGCAGGATGAACGGGATTTGCGTTCAAATCAGAAATAACGTAAAATACGCAAAAATAGGTTAAATCAATACTTGACAACAAAATGCTCTACTTGTATAGTATGCATTAACGATATGTGAACCTATCGGTTCGCGTAGCGCAATTTCAGTAGGGAGGAATCCGATTATGAAGTTCAACAAGGCTATCGTCGCTATGATCCTCGCGATCGTAATGATTATGGGTCTGGCTTCCGCCGCCATGGCTGAGGACGCCCTCAAGATCGGCGTTATCGGTCCGTTCACCGGCGCGGCCGCCATCTACGGCAGCGCTTGCAAGTTTGGCGCTCAGGTTGCCGCGGAGCAGATCAACGCTCAGGGCGGCCTGCAGATCGAGCTGCTGAACGAGGACGACGAGCACGATCCTGAGAAGTCCATCAACGCCTTCAACAACGTGCTGGACAACGGCGCTCAGATGATCGCCGGCACCACCACCACCAGCCCCTGCATCGCCGTGGGCGCCGAGGCCTATGAGGAGCGCGTGTTCATGCTGACTCCCTCCGCTTCCTCCCCGGACGTCACCGCGAACAAGGACAACGTGTACCAGGTGTGCTTCACCGATCCTGCCCAGGGCACCGCTTCCGCTCAGTACATCAAGGAGCACAACCTGGCCACCAAGATCGCCATCATCTACAACAACGCTGACGCCTACTCCACCGGCATCTACCAGACCTTCATCGAGGAAGCAGCCGCGATCGGCCTGGAGGTCATCTCCGAAGCCGTGACCACCTTCACCGACGAGACCACCGACTTCTCCGTGCAGGTTTCCGCGGCGAAGGACGCCGGCGCTGACCTTGTGTTCCTGCCCATCTATTACACCCCCGCTTCCATGATCCTGCAGACCGCCAAGACCATGGACTACGCGCCCGTGTTCTTCGGCGTGGACGGCATGGACGGCATCCTGACCATGGAGGGCTTCGACGCCAGCCTGGCCGAGGGCGTGTTCATGCTGACCCCCTTCTCCGCCGATGCCGAGGACGATGCCACCAAGGCCTTCGTCGCCCGCTATCAGGAGATCACCGGCGAGATCCCGAACCAGTTCGCCGCGGACGCCTATGACGCCGTGTACGCCCTGTATACCGCCTCCGTCAACGCCGGCATCGACGGCAGTACCTCCTATCAGGATGCCTGCGAGAAGCTGATCGAGCAGTTCCAGACCCTGGAGATCACCGGCCTGACCGGCACCATGACCTGGGATGCCACCGGCGCCGTGTCCAAGACCCCGACCGCCGTCGTCATCGAGAACGGCCAGTACGTGGGCTTCAACGGCTGATCCTGAGAATCCCGCGCGCCATACCACCCGCCTCCGCGCATCGCGGAGGCGGGGATATTCGGTTTATATGGAGGTAACCAACGCTTGCCAGCACAAAGGCGTGCTGGTAAGCGTTGGTTACCTTGAATCCGTTAAGTGAGGAGTTGGAATACATGGTTTCGTTCCTGCGATTTCTGATCAATGGAATCAGCCTGGGAAGCGTCTATGCCATCATCGCGCTGGGCTATACCATGGTCTACGGCATCGCGAAGATGCTGAACTTCGCCCATGGCGATGTGATCATGGTCGGCGCGTACATCGCGTTCTGCGCCATTTCGTATCTTTCGCTGCCGCCGGTGCTGGCGGTGCTGTGCGCCATGGCGGTGTGCACGGCGCTGGGCGTCATCATCGAGGGCCTGGCCTACCGCCCGCTGAGGCAGTCCGCCTCCCTGGCGGTGCTGATCACGGCCATCGGTGTGAGCTACTTTCTGCAGAATACGGCGCTGCTGATCTGGAGCTCCAACCCCAAGATCTTCCCCTCGGCGTTCAGCTTTGGCACCATCAAGCTGTTTGACGGCAACCTCGTCATCAGCAGCGAGACGATCCTGACCATCATCGCCAACATCGTGATCATGATCGCGCTGACGCTGTTCACCGGCCGGACGAAGATGGGCAAGGCCATGCGCGCCGTGTCGGAGGACAAGGGCGCCGCGGAGCTAATGGGCATCAACGTGAACCGCACCATCTCCCTGACCTTCGCCATCGGCTCCGCGCTGGCGGCCATCGCGGGCGTGCTGCTTTGCTCCGCCTATCCCACGCTGCAGCCCACCACCGGCTCCATGCCCGGCATCAAAGCCTTCACGGCGGCGGTGTTCGGCGGCATCGGCTCCATTCCCGGGGCCATGATCGGCGGCCTGTTGCTGGGCGTGATCGAGATTCTCGGCAAGGCCTACATTTCCACCGAGCTCGGCGACGCGCTGGTCTTCGCCGTGCTGATCGTCGTGCTGCTGTTCAAGCCCGCTGGCCTGCTGGGCAAGCCCGTGCGCGAGAAAGTGTGAGGTGATTGCCATGAAGCTGAAGAAGAGTACGATCAACAACATCATCTCCTACGGCATCGTCATCATCGCCTTCATCATCTGCCAGTCGATGATCTCGAACGGCTCGATGTCCCGCTCCCTGAGGGGCCAGATGATCCCCATCTGCGTCTATATCGTGATGGCCGTGTCGCTGAACCTGGTCGTCGGCATCTCCGGCGAGCTGAGCCTAGGCCACGCGGGCTTCATGTGCGTGGGCGCGTTCTCCGGCATCATCGCCTCCGCCTGGCTCACGGCGGCCTTCGGCCTTGAAAACGAGATCGTGCGGCTGATCCTCGCCATGATCGCGGGCGGCGTGGTCGCCGGCATCTTCGGCGTGCTGATCGGCATCCCGGTGCTCAGGCTCCGGGGCGACTACCTGGCCATCGTCACGCTGGCCTTCGGCGAGATCATCCGGAACGTGCTGAACTGCCTGTACTTCTCGCTGGACGGCCGCAAGCTGTACGTCGCCTTCAACAACCCCGCCATCCCCGGCACGATCCTGGTCAACGGCCCCAACGGCGCCAAGGACGTGGCGAAGATCTCCACCTTCCCGGTGGGCTTTGTGCTGATCCTGTTCGCGCTGTTCGTGGTGCTGAACCTGGTGAACAGCCGCTCGGGCCGCGCCATCATGGCCACCCGGGACAACCGGATCGCCGCGGAGGCCATGGGCATCAACGTCACCAAGTACAAGATGATGGCCTTCGTCACCGCCGCCGTGCTCGCGGGCATGGCCGGCGCGCTGTACGGCCTGAACTTCTCCACCATCACGGCGGCCAAGTTCAAGTTTGACACCTCGATACTGGTGCTGGTGTTCGTCGTGCTGGGCGGTATCGGCAACATCTGGGGCTCCATCATCGCCGCGGCGCTGCTGACCGTGCTGCCTGAGCTGCTGCGCGCGTTCGCGGATTACCGCATGCTGATCTACGCCATCGTGCTGATACTGGTCATGCTGGCGACCAACAACCCGATTATCCGCTCGCTGTTCAGCCGTCTGATCCATCGCGGCGGCAATGTGGCGCAGGCTCAGAAGGGAGGCGCGGCAGAATGACGCAGACGGAGAGCAAGAAGCGGCTTTTGGACACCAAGATGGTGCCCGCGCCCAGCCAGGGCATCATTCCCGAGCGCGACTACTACAGCACCCCCGTGCTGGAGGCGCGCCACCTGGGCATCGAGTTCGGCGGCCTGAAGGCCGTTGAGGACTTCAACCTGATCATCGGCAAGACGGAGATCGCCGGCCTGATCGGCCCCAACGGCGCGGGCAAGACCACCGTGTTCAACCTGCTGACCAAGGTCTACCAGCCCACGATGGGCACGGTGCTGGTCAACGGCAAGGATACCGCCGGCATGAACACCGTCCAGGCCAACAAGCTGGGCATCGCCCGCACGTTCCAGAACATCCGCCTGTTCGACAACATGACGGTGGAGGACAACGTGCGCATCGGCCTGCACAACCAGGTCAAGTACGGCATGTTCACCGGCATCTTCCGGCTGCCCGGATACTGGAAGCAGGAGAAGCGGCAGCACGAGCAGGCCCTGGAGCTGCTGAGCCTGTTTGACATGCAGGACCTCGCCGGGGTCCGGGCGGGTTCGCTGCCCTACGGCGCCCAGCGCAGGCTGGAGATCGTTCGCGCGCTGGCGACCCATCCGTCGCTGCTGCTACTGGACGAGCCTGCGGCGGGCATGAACCCCCACGAGACCGAAGAGCTGATGCACAACATCATCAAGATCCGCGACCAGTTCCAGATCGCCATCATGCTGATCGAGCACGACATGAACCTGGTCATGGGCATCTGCGAGGGCATTTGCGTGCTGAACTACGGCAGGATCATCGCCAAGGGCACCGCCGACGAGATCCAGGCCAATCCCACCGTGATCGAAGCCTATCTGGGCAAGAAGAAGGAGGGCTGAGCATGAGCGAAGCGAACGTGAGCAAGACCCTTCTGAAGGTGGACGACATCCACGTCTACTACGGCAGCATCCACGCCATCAAGGGCATCTCCTTCGAGGTGAACGAAGGCGAGATCGTGACGCTGATCGGCGCGAACGGCGCCGGCAAGTCCACCACGCTGAACACCGTCTCGGGCCTCCTGAAGCCCCGCAGCGGCGTCATCACCTTCGAGGGCAGGAGCATCGTGGGCATCGGCGCCAGCAAGGTGGTCGGCCTGGGCATGGCCCTGTGCCCCGAGGGACGCCGCGTGTTCCAGCAGATGACCGTGCGGGAAAACCTGGAGATGGGCGGCTTCTCCCGCCCGAAGGAGGAGATCCCCGCCTCGCTGGAGGACGTGTTCCAGCGCTTTCCCCGGCTGAAGGAGCGCGAAAAGCAGGTGGCGGGCACGCTGTCCGGCGGCGAGCAGCAGATGCTGGCCATGGGCCGCGCCCTGATGAGCAAGCCCAAGCTGCTGATGCTGGACGAGCCCTCCATGGGCCTCGCGCCGATCCTGGTGGAACAGATCTTCGACATTATCAAGGAGCTGCACCGGGCGGGCACCACGATCCTGCTGGTGGAGCAGAACGCGCAGATGGCCCTGTCCGTGGCCGACCGCGCCTATGTGCTGGGTACCGGCAAGATTACCATTTCCGGCGACGCCGCGGAGGTGCTGGCGGACGACCGCGTTCGCGCGGCCTACCTGGGCGGCTGACGGAGACGGGGGAGTGTCGAGCTCAAACCTGCCATAAAGTCAAGCACCGCAAAAGATCCTTCACTCCGTTTGGAATGACGACGATTGAATGTCGTGTCATCCCGAACGGAGTGAAGGATCTCTTCTGTGCGCTGTGCTTTTCCTGCGGCCTGCCTTCGTCAGCCCTCCGCCTTCGCCCTGCTGCGGGCGATGGCCGCCGCACGGTTGGCCGCGGCCTTCTTCGCGGTGGAGACCCGCCTTTCCCGCATGGCCTCGAGCCGCTGCTGCGTCAACGCCTCCTCGCGCCTCCGATTCTCCTCGATTTTGGCTCGTGCGACCTCGGAGGCCGCGAGCTGATACCGGGCGAGGTCTTCCGCGGCGCGTGCCGCCGCGGAGGGATTCTCAAAGGTCAGGAAGCGCTCGACGGCGGCGGGGTAGGCGAAGACGCGGACCGTCCCGTCGTCGAAGCGCACGGATATGCGCGCATTCTCCAATCCCTCGACAGTGCCCCGCCCAAACCTTGTGTGAATGACGGTCTCTCCAACCATGAAATTGCCTCCTGCCTTGCCGGCGAATGCTTCGACGGCGATATTTCCTCGACATTATTATACCAGAATGCGACCGCCGATTTCCAATGGGCAAATCCTGAAAAAATGAAGGGCGATTTCTGCGCGGGTGAATGCGAAAACACATGAAGAAACCTCTGGATTTGCCGCGAAAAGCGTTGAAAAGAGGAGAGGGAAGGCGTATAATGGTTAATCAGAGTGAACCTATAAGGAGGAAATCAGCCATGTCCTGTACAACCGTGCTGGTGGGCAAGCGCGCCAGCAACGACCGTTCCACCATGATCGCACGCACCGACGACGGCTCCTTTGACGTCAAGAAGCTGGTGGTCGTAGACCCGAAGAAGCAGCCCAGGAAATACAAGAGCGTCATCTCCCATGTGGAGATCGAGCTCCCGGACGACCCCATGCGCTATACCGCCTGTCCCAGCGTCGATAAGCAGCACGGCATTTGGGCGGCCACCGGCATCAACGCCGCCAACGTGGGCATGACCGCCACGGAGACCATCACTTCCAATCCCCGGGTGCTGGCCGCCGACCCGCTGGTGGAGTTCAAGGAAGCGAAATCCCGCCGCGAGAAGGACGTGCCCGGCGGCATCGGCGAAGAGGACATCGTGGTGCTGGTGCTGCCCTATATCCACTCTGCCCGGGAGGGCGTGGAGCGCCTGGGCGCGCTGCTGGAGAAGTACGGCACCTATGAGTCCAACGGCATCGCATTCAACGACGCCGACGAGGTGTGGTGGCTGGAGACCATCGGCGGCCATCACTGGATGGCGCGGCGCATTCCCGAGGACCGCGTGGTGATCAATCCCAACCAGTTCGGAATGGACGCCTTTGACCTGGAGGACGCCTTCGGAGCCAGGGAGGCCCACATGTGCTCTGCGGACCTCCGGGAGTTCATCCGGGACAACCGCCTCGATCTGAACGCGGACGGCGTGTTCAACCCCCGGAACGTGTTCGGCTCCCGCACGGACATGGACCACATCTACAACACCCCCAGGGCCTGGTTCATGGGCCGCTACCTGACGCCCAAGTCCCACCGCTGGGATGGACCAGACGCGGAGTTCACCCCGGAGAGCGACGACATCCCGTGGTCCATGAAGCCCGACCGGCTCGTGGCGGTGGAGGATGTGAAGTACCTGCTGTCCTCCCACTACCAGGGCACGCCCTTCAACCCCTATTCCAGCCAGGACACCGGCAAGCGGGGCATGTACCGCTCCATCGGCATCAACCGCACCGGCGTGACCAGCGTGTGCCAGATTCGCGGCGACGCGCCGGAGGCCATACGCGGCCTGGAATGGGTCTGCTTTGGCCCCACGACCTTTACCGCGCTGCTGCCGGTCTACACCAATGTAACGGACGTGCCGGGCTACCTGAAGAACGTGACCCTGGACACCTCGACAGAGAACTTCTACTGGGGCAGCCGCTTGATCGCGGCACTGGCGGATCACAACTACGCCACCAGTATCCAGCACATCGAGCGCTACCAGAATGCCATGGCCTCCAAGGGGCGCAGGCTGGTTTGGGAGTACGACAGGCGCATGACCGAAACCGGCGATTTCACCCTGGCGAAGGAGGCCAACGAGGCCATCTGCGCCATGGCGAAGGAGCAGACCGTCTCAACGCTGAACAAGGTGCTGCTGGATGCCAGCCAGCACATGAAAAACGGCTATAACCGGGCGGATAACTGACAGAACTTCAGCCGACCGCTCTGCGCGCTACGACACGGCGAGCGGAGCGATCGGCTCAGTCCTTCTCAGAAGAAAAGACGGGAAAACCGCCCTGTTTACTGGGCAAAAGGCGCTCGGCCTGTGTTAAATTATTTTCGATTTTGTGGCGGAAAATATCTCGAAAGGGCTGTACAAAATTGCTCCACTGTGTTATAATATTTCCAGCCCCGATTAGAGCGCTTCGAAACCGTATCCCTCCGGTGGAACCCTACCGATGACAGGAATCGGCAACAGAGACTATACATCGCATGGGCACACACAATTAGGAGGGTTTTTTCCATGTTCGAAGACAAGACTTTGGTATGCCGTGACTGTGGCAATGAGTTCATCTTCACCGCGTCTGAGCAGCAGTTCTACGCCGATAAGGGCTTCCAGAACGAGCCCGGCCGCTGCAAGGCATGCCGCGACAAGCGCAAGGCCGCTAACGGTGGTTTCAACCGCAGCGATCGCCCGATGTATGATGTGATCTGCGCCGAGTGCGGCCAGCCCACTCAGGTTCCCTTCCAGCCCCGCGGAGATCGCCCGGTGTATTGCCGCGCTTGCTTCGACAAGATGCGCATGGAGAACAACGATCGCTGGTAAGCCAATGCGAAGAAAAGCCGTCCCTGATGGGGCGGCTTTTTCGTGCTGCAAACTCGATTAAAGGGCGCGCAGGGGCAGATGGCGGATATCGGCAGCCGCCTGCCACGCCGTGGCCGTGGGACCGGGTGTGGACAACGCGGCGGAAGGCTGGTATAATGAAGACGAGAAAACCGGGAAGGAGGCGAGGGAAGTGAATATCATCGCCATCGACCTGAAATCCTTCTACGCCTCCGTGGAGTGCCGGGAGCGAGGGCTCGACCCGCTGACCACCCATCTGGTGGTGGCTGACGCCGCTCGGACGGAAAAGACCATCTGCCTGGCGGTTTCGCCGGCCCTGAAGGCCTACGGCGTTCCCGGGCGCCCCCGGCTGTTCGAGGTGGTGCAGGCCGTTCGGCAGATCAACGCCCAGCGCAGGCAGGCGGCTCCCGGAAGGCGGCTGACCGGGCGCTCCAGCTCCCAGCCTGAGCTGGAGGCCGATCCCTCCCTGGCGCTGGAATACGTGGTCGCCCAGCCCCAAATGGCCCACTACATTCGCACCAGCGCCCGCATCTACAACATCTACACCCGCTTCATCTCGCCGGAGGACATCCACGTCTACAGCGTGGACGAGGTGTTCATGGACGTGACCCACTACGTACACCTGTACCGCGCGGAGGCCGAGCGAGCCGGAATGGACCCGGTACATTTCCTGGCGCTGAAGATGGTGCGGGAGGTGCTCTATGCCACGGGCATCACGGCCACGGCGGGCATTGGGACGAACCTGTACCTGGCCAAGGTGGCCATGGACGTGGTGGCCAAGCACGTTGAGCCGGACCGGGACGGCGTGCGCATCGCGGAGCTGGACGAGCGCAGCTACCGGGAGCAGATGTGGTCCCACCGCCCGCTGTCGGATTTCTGGCGCGTGGGCAGGGGTTATGCGCGGAAGCTGGAGGCGGAGGGCCTGTTCACTATGGGGGACATCGCCCGATGCTCCGAAGGGGGCAGCGGCGACTACTACAACGAGGAACTGCTGTACCGCCTCTTCGGCGTGAACGCGGAGCTGCTGATCGACCACGCCTGGGGCTGGGAGCCCTGCACGATCGCCGATATCAAGAGCTACAAGCCCGAGAGCAACAGTCTTAGCGTCGGACAGGTGCTGAAATGCCCCTATGACTTTGAGCAGGGACGGCTGATCGTCCGGGAGATGACCGACAGCCTGGCGCTGGACCTGGTGAGCAAGAAGCTCGAGACCAACCAGCTGGAGCTGACGGTCTGCTACGATCGGGAGAACCTCACCGACGCCGCCCGGCGGAGGGCCTATACCGGCCCGGTGACGCTGGACTACTATGGGCGGGAAGCCCCCAAGCAGGCCCACGGCAGTGCCAACCTGCCGGGCTATACCTCCTCCAGCCGGGAGATCATCGCCGCCATGATGGCGCTGTACGACAGGATCGTGAACCCAAAGCTGCTGGTCCGGCGAATGTTCGTGGTGGCCAACCGCGTCAAGGACGAGCGGGATGTGCGAGAGGCGGAGGCCGCCGAGAGCGTCCAGCTGGATATGTTCACCGACTACGAGGCGCTGGAGAAGCGGCAGGCCGAGGCCGAGGCTGCCCGGGAGCGGGAGCGGCGTCAGCAGGAGGTCGTACTGGAGATCAAGCAGAAATTCGGAAAGAACGCCATATTGAAGGGCATGAACTTCCAGGAGGCGGCCACCGCGCGGGAGCGCAACGACCAGATCGGCGGCCACAGGGCTTAGGTTGCGAGCATGAGGAAGCGAGCACGAGGGAGGAGGATAGGAACGTGGGCGAGTATGACGACATCATCGACAGGCCCCATCACGTGTCCCGGCGGCATCCGCGCATGACGATGCTGAACCGCGCCGCGCAGTTTTCCCCCTTCGCGGCACTGACCGGCTTCGGCGCGGAGATCATCGAGGCGGCCCGGGAGACGGAGCGATGGATCGAGCTGTCCGAGGAGGAGAAGAGCGCAATCAGCGAGCGACTGGCGCAGCTGGCGAAGCGCCTGCCCGCCGAGGCCAGCGTGACCTGGTTCATCCACGACAGCCACAAGGAGGGCGGCCGCTATGTGACCCGGGATGTGCGCGTAAAGCAGATTCTTCCCACGGAGGGGCGCATCGTGCTGGCGGACGGCGAGAGCATCGACATGGACGAGCTGCTGGACGTCGAACTGCCGGATCCGGCGTGCGAATAGGCCTCGGATGACGCGCCAATAAGAGTGCTTGCTTTTCAACTTGCGTTGTTTTCGGCTCGCACAGTATATATGTATAAGATCCTTCGCTCTACTCAGAATGAAACCGGCCCGACGGCGGTTCTGTCATCCTGAGCGAAGCGAAGGATCTGTATGTTTTTTGCGCCAAACAACGGTGAAAGGGGGCTCGTGGAGCGCTGCGTTCCCTGGTATCCTATGGAAGATCTTTTGGGTCACCCTTCAGGGTAGGCGACGCCCTCCGGAAGCTCGGAGACCACGTTGACGGTGAAGCGGTCCTCCGCGCCGCTGTTGGCGCGAACAGTGATGGTGGCGGTGCCGTAGCCGCCGATCAGCGTAACCAGGCCGCGCTGGTTGACGATGGCCACCAGGTCGTTGTCCGTCTCGTAGGTGAGCCGGCGGTTGTCCGCGTCGGCTGGGATGACCTCGGCCTCGAGCTGAACGGGAATGTCCGTTTGTTCCCGCAGCACGTAGAGCTGGTCCAGGTTCAGGCGGACTTCTTCGACGGGCGTCTGCACCTTCAGGCTGCAGCTGGCGATCTTGCCGTCGGCGGCGGCGCTGATGCGGGCCGTGCCGGTGCCGGTGGCGGTGATCACGCCGTTTTCGACGGTGGCCACGGCGGGGTTGCTGCTGGTCCAGGTGATGTAGTGGCCGCTGGCGTTTTCATCGATCTGGCCATCGGCGGCGATGAATCGCGGTTCGAGGGCCATGCTGGAGCCGCGGTCCAGCGTGGCGGCGGCGGGGGAGACGGTAAAGTCATCGGCGGCGGGCTCCACGGTCACCACGGTGCTGGAGGTCAGGCCGTCTTTGGAGAAGACGCTGAGCACCGCCGTGCCAGGGGCGGCCGCGAAGATATTGCCGTCATTCTGGACGCGCAGTATGGATTCGTCGCTGCTGGCCCACCGGGTGATGTCGTCGGTGGTGTCCTGGGGCAGGTAGCGCACGCCCATCAGTACGTAGCTACCCTCGCCCACGGTGAGCTCTTCGGGCATGATGCGCACGGCGTTGCCCGAGACGTGTACGTTGACATCCGCCCAGGCGGTGAGGCCGTTGGCGGCAGTGGCGACCACCCGGGTGCTGCCTCCGCCCACGGCGGAGACGCGGCCCACCGCGTCCACCTGGGCCACATTCTCGTCCTGGCTGCTCCACTGCACCAGGGTGTTCTCGGCGCCTTCATTGAATATGGCCCGCAGGCCGGAGACCTGGCCCTTCTCCATGGACAGGAAGCGGGTGCTCAGCGTCAGGGTCGCGTCAGGGACGCCGATGACGTCGATCTGCACCAGGGCCCGCGCGCCGTTCTCGGCGTCCAGGCGGATCTGTGCCTTGCCGGGCCCCTCGGCGGTGACCACGCCGCCCGCCGTGACCGAGGCGACCGTCTCGTCGGTGGAGGCATAGGAGACGGTCTGGGACACGTCGGAATCCAGCCGGTAGCTGAGCGCATAGCTGTCGCCCGGGCTCATTTTGACAGAGCGCGGGTGGGCGTAGAGGTAATCCTCGGTGCCGTAGCGCATCGGCGCAAACAGCAGCAGGGCTGCAATCAACGCGAACAGCAGCTTCGCAAGCGTACCATAGGCGGTCTTCATGGATGTGGGCCTCGCTTATACACAATTCTTCATTTTCATTATACGGGACATTGTCGGGCAGGTCAACGTATTTTTGGGTTTGGTATTGCAAAAAAGGCGGCAATGCGTTAAACTTATGATGGAAAATGTCGGTAGCAGACCGTTGCGGAGCGATCGCGCCGAAGCGTGGCATTCCATGTGACAGCGGCAAGCAAAGGAGAGACATAATATGAAGCTGAAGCTGACCGAGACCCAGTTGGACGCGCTGAAGGCGTTCCTTGCGAGCTGCGAGGACGCGGAGGCGCTCTCCGAACGGGAATATGTGGCGGACCTGTATGACATCGAGCGGCCCGTTTCCCTGGACCTGGTGTTCGTGAAGGGCGGCGTCGCCGTGGACGGCGCGGCAGAGCTGAAGTATGACGAGGAACAGGACGGCTGGTACATGGGCGAGCGCCTGGAGACGCCCGAACTGGTGCTGGCGGCGCTGGAGCAGGCGGGCGCGCTGGGTGCATGAGCGGCAGCGGGACGCGCGGCAGGACCGCCGCTGAACCCGGCGGCAACGCGGCTAGGAGCGGCCCGGCGATCGACCGCAGGGAGGCGCTGTACGAGGCCATCGAGGACGCCCAGCGCTTTCTGCGGGGACAGGAGTCGGCGGAGGCGTTCATGGAGGATGTGCGGCTGAGCTATCCCGCGCCGCAGTATTTCCTGGAGGCGCCGCGTTCGACCCTGGTGGCATCGGGCCTGAGCGGCACGGACGCCTTTTACTATGCGCTGATCCCCAGCCTGACGCGCACGGCGCTCTCCCAGCAGCGGGGCCTGAACCCCAGGCTGGACACACTCTCGCGGATGTCGCCATACCTGAAGACGCTTTACGTGGGCGTTCATGTGGAGTGCTTCTATCTGATCCTGCTGAACGGCAGGGGACAGCTGATCCGTCCGGTGCTGCTGCAGAAGGGAGCGGTGGACGCGGCGCCCTTCTACCTGCGGCAGGTGCTGATGACAACGCTCCAGGAGGAGGCGCGCTACATCGTGCTGGCCCACAACCATCCCGGCGGCACGCTGAGGCCCTCGCGGGAGGACCTGCTCTGCACGCTGCGGGCGCTGAATGCCATGGCCCCACTGGGCGTTCCACTGCTGGACCACATCATCGTGGCCGGGGACAGGACCGTCAGCATCCGGCAGTCTGGCATGATCCAGGAGCTGTTGTGGACCGCCGTCATGCCGACGGGACGCATTGTGCGCGGCTGGCTGGACGTGGATGTCATGGGTGAGGATACAGTGACTTTATAAATCTTAATAATTCGTGTAATGTACACAAAAAATGCGAAAATTAACAAGAATGTAATGGGAGTGACCGGGAATTACGCCGGATTTAAACATTGATGGGTTATACTGTTTCAAACTTGAACAAGGACGCTGACAGGAGGGAACCACATGTATCTTGATCATCGCGTGACGGTGAAGATTGCCCGTATTTTGGACATGATCGATCTATCCGCGCTCCTGCTGGACTACAGCGGAAACGTGATTCTGCCGGAGGGCGATTCACGCAGCTTCACCATGCCGGACGACATTCTTCAAAACCCCACGGTCCCCTTCGTGTACGGCGGCGTCACGCTGATCGGCACGGCTGAGGAGCAGCCGGTGTTCATTTGCCTGCACGGCGACAGCGAGGACGTGAAGAAGTGCGCGGTGCTCTGCGCGGAGATCATCAACATGATGATGCGCGAGGACATGAGCCAGACCAACCGCGAGCAATCCCTGCGGCTGATGCTGCGGGGCGAGGTCGAGGGCGCGGAGTTCGAGTCGCTGGCCGCCGAGCACGACATCCCCATGCAGAAGAACCGCTGCGTGCTGTACTTCTACTTCCAGGACATGGAGGTCGAGCAGGCGATCCGGCTGATGAGCGACGCCATGGACGACGAGAACGACATGATCACCGAGGTGGGGCATCACTCCGTGGCCATGCTGAAGGCCGTAAATGAGGACGCCGACTTTACCGAGATCGAGGAGTACGCCAACGCCTTCGAGAGCAGCCTGCTGACGGAGACCGGCAACACCGTCTACATCGGCATCTCCGATCCCTGCTCGGAGCTGGTCGCCATCCCGGACGCCTATGCCGAGGCGCGCAACGCCATCAACGTGGGCAGGATCTACCACAGCAACAAGCACGTGTTCGTATACCGCAACCTGCTGCTGGAGCGCTTCCTCAGCGACGTCTCCCCGGAGATGGGTGCGAACTACAACTCGAAGATCTTCAACCGCAAGACCGCGCGGCTGTTCAACGACGAGATGATCCACACCATCGAGACGTTCTTCGACAACAGCCTGAACCTCTCCGAGACGGCGCGGAAGCTGTACATACACCGCAACACGCTGGTCTACCGCCTGGAGAAGGTGCAGCACGCCATCGGCCTGGACCTGCGGAACTTTGACGACGCGGTGACCTTCAAGATGATGATGCTGCTGGGCAAGGGCGAGAACAACCGCAAGTATCGCCTGTAATGTCCGAAGGGACCGTCCCATAGACTTTGGTTGAAGCCCGGATGCGCCGGCATGATCGCCGGCGTATCTGTTTGAATGCGGGCCATTCACGGGGGATTTCCGCGTGACCGCAAAGGAACGTTTGAAAAATAGCCACGTTCGGAGGAATCATGAGCAAACACACGCTGCGCACCCTCGCGCTCATCTGGGCGGCGGTGATGATCGCCGTCATCTCTTCGACGGCGACGCTGCTGATTTCAGGCAAAAGTCAGCTGCGCGCCCCGGATGAAACGCGCATCTCCGAGGAAGAATACGCGCTCATCCAGCGCTACAGCCGCCTGGACGAGGTGCGCCGGACGATGCTGGACGAATACTACCACGAGCTGGACGACGAGACGCTGGTCCTCGGCGCGATACGGGGCATGACCGCTTCCGTGGAGGACCCGTACACCTTCTACTACACTCCGGAGGAAATGACCCGGCAGCAGGAGAACAGCAGCGGCAGGTACCAGGGCATCGGCACGCTGCTGCAAAACACCGCGGAGGGAAGAATTCAGGTGGTGCGCGTCTATCCCAATACGCCCGCCGAGGCCGCGGGACTGCGCGCGGGCGACGTGCTGGTGGCCGTGGACGGCGTCGCCATCAGCGGCGAGGACGGACGGACCTACAACGAGGCCGTGAACATGATCCGCGGCGAGGGTGGCACCAGCGTGGTGCTGACCGTGGTCCGTGACGGCGCGCGCAGGGACATCACCGTGGAACGGGGCGAGGTGACCATCAGCTACGCCAGCTATCAGGTCATCGCCGGCAACCTCGGTTACCTGTCCATCACCCAGTTCACCGGCGACGCGGAAAAGGTGGTCATGGAGGCGCTGGACACCTTCGAGGCGCAGAAGGTCGCGGGCCTGATCATCGACCTGCGTGACAATCCTGGCGGTCTGCTGGACCAGGTGGTCAACATCGCGGACCGGCTGCTGCCCAAGGGCGTGATCGTCTACATCAAGGACCGGGACGGCACCCGGGAGGACTTCTATTCCGACGAAGCCATGTACGACGTGCCCCTGGTGGTGCTGGTGAACAATATGTCCGCCAGCGCGTCGGAGATCCTGGCCTCCTCGGTCCAGGTATTTGGACGGGGCACCATCATCGGCACGAACACCTACGGCAAGGGCGTCGTGCAGTCCCTCAAGACCTATCCCGAGGATGGCGCCGGCGTCCAGCTGACCACCTCACAGTATTACGACGGCAACGATCGCTCGCCCCAGGGCGTGGGCGTGAAGCCGGACCTGGAGCTGGCCCTGGTGGGCGGCTCCGTGCCGCTGGAGCCCGACCCCGCCAGCGACAACCAGCTGGCGGCGGCCATCGACGAGCTGCGGCGGCAGGCCAGCGGCGGCCAGTCCGTGCTGACGCCGTGAGCGAGGAAAACCGAATAGTGCGCGCGAACGCGGAAAACCCGGATGACGGGCTGCCCGCGTTCGCGTTTATAATAGAAATGCAATGGGGGAATCGACAGGGACCGCCAAACCAAGAAAGGGAAGGGCCAAACATGAAAAACGCCGGTATTCGCCTCGACGGCCTGTAGCGCGACTCGATAATAAAGGGAGCCGCTTCGGGCATGGGTGTCGCGCCGCCTGGAGCGAGGATGAGCCATGAGCTACACCGTCAACAACTACCCCAACATCCGCCACCGCGTGCAGTGCGGCCGCGCCGCTCGGGGCATCGACGACCGACACGAATACGCCGACTGCGGCCTCGAGAGACTCAGAAGCTGCGTGAAGGCCAAGGAGCGATGGCTGCTGTGCCTCTGGATCGACTTCGATTGCTTCAACAAGGCCGGACGCAGCAGCGGTTGGAAGCACTACAAGGCCCGCAAACAATGGGAACACAACGTCAAAACCCGAGAAAGACACCGCAGCAGCCGCGTCCGCAAGGCCCTCAAGCGCGGGAAATGGCCCTTTGAATGAGACGAGGCACAGAGCAAGAAATGATTGCCCTGTGCCTTATGTCGTGTTTACGGGTGGTTCGTATCGGATGATAAAACGAATTTCGATATCATACAATACAAAAAGCCGGTCAATCGACCGGCTTTGGCAGGGGCAGTAAGATTCGAACTCACAACAAAGGTTTTGGAGACCCACGTCAGCGGCTGCGCCGCTGGGGGTGATTTTGGCGAGTAATAACACAATACACGATGACTTGTTGTGCAATTTGTATATCATCATATAGTGCTTAACAGAAACCTTGAACAACAGATAGTTAAGAATGTTAAGTGAGTAATTATGCGATTCACAACAAAGGTCTTTAATACCCACGTTAAGTGACGTCTTAACAATAGAAATGAAGCGCCGCCCGAAGGTTGTTTGATTTCTTCGGCGGCGCTTTGCGTCGTTATGCCTGCATTGCCTTGACCTTCCTGTAAAACGTGGCCTTTGTCATGCCTGCCTGCTTCATGGCCTCTACGGCTGTTATATTGCCTGCCTGCCAGTCTTTGACGATGCTGGTGAAGTTGTCGCAGGGCTGGACTTCGGGGCGTCCCATGCGCCCTTCACGCTTCGCTATGGCGATTCCTTCGGCCTGCCTTGCGAGGATTTGTTCACGCTCAAACTGTGCGAGGGAGGCGAACACAGAGAGCATGAAGCGGCCTGCGGGCGTGCTGGTGTCTATCTGTTCTTTCTGCGAGACGAACGCCACACCCTTCTTATTGAGTGTATCAATGATGTTTAGCAAATCACGGGTGTCTCGGGCGAGGCGGGAATAGCTTTCAACCGTCACCACGTCCCCTTCCCGCACATAGTCGAGCATGGCTTGAAGCTGCGGGCGGTTGGTGTCCTTGCCACTGATTTTCTCAATATACACCTTGTCATACTGTGCCTTGTCCTGTTCCTGACGGGCGGTGTTCTGCTCTTTCGTGCTGACGCGAATGTATTTGATGTTTGCCATTTGGTACACTTCCTTTCACTGACAATAGTGTATCATAAGCGTATCATAATGTCAATATTATTTATGATACGTCGCAAAACTTAACTACAAACTTTGTGATACGTGAAATCGGGGCGATTTTCCAGGTCTCATAAGGTATAGTATTTGAGACGCCCCATAGATGCGGCACATTATCAGGCGAAAAGCGACGGCGGCAAAAGAAAAGCGGGAACCGCCTGCGCGTTTGCAGACTGTTCCCGCCTGTTGCATACTCGGGGGGTGTATTTGCGGATAAAAACTTTTCCCGCTTCGATTTTCGTTATATGTGACCCCGAGAAAATCCCATAGGGTTTTAAATTTCAGAAAACGAGGTCATTTGAGGCTGTTGAGGATTTCGGCGATTGCCTTTTCTGCCGCTGCCTTTGCCGCTTCATCAATGGCAATATCTACCTTCACGTTATGAGGGCTGTTCATCTCTTGCCGCAATTCGTTTAGAGCAATATCCACATAATCAAATATATCTTGCAGACCAACCGCGCCGCCGTTGGCTTCACGGAACTGCAATTCACGCTTTTTGATAAGACTGTTTCCATAGATGTTATTAAGCATATTTTTTCGCTCCTTTGTACAGATTATATTTCTTTATGATGGCTTGCGCTTCATCGTGAGACGGCACATATAACGCGCGTTTGGGACACCACAGCTTCACGGGATTTTCCCGCTTTGCAATCGATAATAGGCCGCTGGGGTTGGTGTTGAAAATGATATGATTCTTTTGCATGTTGTTTTCTCCTTTTTTTCTTGTTATGGAACCCCTTACAAAAATGGCCGACGGCCATTTTTGTAGGGTTCCTCATGATTTATATACAGAAATGGCAATCAATCAGGGGGGATGATGGTATATCCCCGATAACCGTTTTGCCTTGCGGGGACAACCGTATAACCGTTCTGCATTAGCGCCTTGCTGACCGTCGGCCATTTCGCAAGCCGCCCGCACTCATTCCGCATATTGATGATTTCACATAATTTGTCCCTGTCCGCTTTGAATAGCAGAGTATTCAAAAAACCTTCGGGCGGCACGATGGCGCTATAATCATTCTCGGGAATGTATATCGCTTTTATATCGTGATTCACACGCCCGCGCACCTGTATTTGTGTATCGGTATCAACGGAATGGACTATCACATAATCCACGGGCGATTTGATTTTCAAACTTGTTTCACTCGCCGCGTTTATTATGAGAAAATTGTATTGAGGCGGCAATGCAAAATCCTACAATATGGATTCACGGGCGGCAATCTGCGCCTGCGTCATATCGTGTTCGGCATTATTGATACTCCATATGCTGACGGGACGCAAACCACACTATGCCGCGTGCGCTTCTATTTCCTTCATTTTCGTTATATGCTTTACATAACAGATTCCCGTTTCATTCGGGTTTAGATGCTCTATAAGGTATTCGAGGTTTGTATATTTCCTGACTTCATCAACCGTATAATGGATTAACTCGGCTTCATCAATGGGGATGAAGGTATAAGGGGCGTCAAAGTTGCTGGGTATTTGGTTTGGCGTCGCCGTCAATGCAATAACCGTTGTGCTGTCATTCCTGACCGCCCTTTCCAGACCGTGAAGCGCAATAGAACACAGATTAGGGCGTTTCTCAAAATACTGGTATTGTATGGCGCTTGGCATTTCATCACAGATGATATACTTGAAATGCTTGTGGAAGTCGGGGCGCGTTTCCAGCAGTTGCCCGAACTTCGCATAGGTCATAATTACAACGGATTCGTCCCCGTCACCCCAATATAGCGTTTCGCCCGTGGCTATGGCGTCCCACGCTTTGCAATAGGAGTATGCGTTATAGTTTCGCAGTATTTGGTCTTTGCCGTTGATGGTATCAATCAGATATACCACCTGCCACAGCGCCTTTTCCCCGATGCTGTGAGGGATGGCAGTTAATGCAAAATAGGTCTTTCCGCTACCAGTCGGCGCTTTCACGATGTTCAGCGCGTCGATTTTGAGCGCGGACAGGTCAATCAATTCCGATAAGTGTTTGGAGCCGCGCAATTTCTATAATCACTCCCTTCATACGGGAAATTTCTGTTTTTCCCTTTTCTATGAATATATAATATCAAAAAATTTGGGAAAAATAAAGCAATCGTGGGATATATCGCAGGTATCGGACGGAAAATGCCTGCGGTTTCTCATTATAGACGGGAATTTGCCTGCAAATTTTGGTTAACGACGGAGATTTTCCGTTATTTGCGCGTTATCGCGTGGAAATGTACGTCAATTAACTTCATTCGTGCTCATTTGTCTGGAAGCAGCGCAGGGCGACGCTTTTCACGCTTTTTGCTTGTGTTCCCGCGCTGTATGCGGTATAATAGGTCATACCATTTAACAGGTAGGAAACGCAAATGCAGACGTTTGGAGAGCAATTAACCGCCGCCCGCAAGGCAAAGGGCATGACGCAAGAAGCGTTGGCGCAGGCCGCCGCCGTCACGCGGCAAACGGTTTCAAGCTGGGAGCGCGGGCGAACGATTCCCGATTTAGACACGATTCGGCGCTTATCTGGTATTCTCGGCGCTGATTTAATACGGGCAGTCGAGGGACAGAGCGCCACGCCTGTCGTGGATAGTATCGCGCCGCCAGAGGGACAAGACGCGCCAGCGGCGGCAGGCAGGCGGCAGATAAAGAAATGGTGGATTATCGCAGGCGCGGCGGTGCTGGTATGCGTTGCGCTGTCATTCTTTCTTTTGTTCCCCCGCAAGCCCGCGCCAGCGGGCGGCGGGGACGTGTTCAACGCCGCGTATTATCAACAGGAAACGGCCAACGAGGCAGGCAAGGCTTACTTTGTGTTTGATAACAGGGTATGGGAAAATCAGAGCAACGGCACGACATACCAAATGTATGAAGTCGTAATGCACGAACAAAACGGCGTCGCCTTCAATGTTATCCGCGTGGATGCGCAGTTGGAGGGAAACAACGGCGTTGTCAAATCAACAACACTGGATGAACAGACCTTGCGGGCGACGCTATGCGCCGTAGATGTCCCCGCGTTCGGAACCTTCTCTGTCAATGGCGGCTTTCCAAAGGGTGAGTTTGTCCGCGGCGGTTTCACTGTCTATGGAACAGATGAAAACGGCGAGGCGTTGACCTTTTACAGCTTGATGGAGTTTTGATTTTCGCCCCATATTGGGGCGATTTTCCTTTTTTGACGATGTAAAGTGTTGCGCAACAGATTTTTGCGTGACATCTTACATCGTTTTTGTTTATCATAGGAGTATCAACAGAGAGAGAAGGGAGGCTATGTTTCTATATCTGGGTTGGATTGCCGCCGCGTTTCTGGCGGGCGTGCTGTTGATGCTTCGCCGCAAGCCGACGTTGCAGCAGCGGGTCAATCAAATGGGCGTATTCGCGGGGCGAACCTACGCGGAAATCCTGCGGACGATGGATGCGCCGCAGACGGAGGCACGGCAGGCAGACGGGCAGACCGTGAGGACGTGGCGCAATCAGGATTACAGCATATCCCTGCTGTTCGACGGGCGGGATATGTGTTTGGGCGTCGAGGACGAGAGCCATTAAGAAACGGAGGTTAAGCAGATGAAGGTTATACTGGACACGGACAAGAAAACCATTACCGTCCCTTACAATTATCAGGATAAGCTGAACGAGATTAACAAGATGATTGATACCTACGGCGCGGCAGGCACGCCTCACGAGACCTTCACGGGCTACATTGACAAGATTTGGAAAGAGTGCATAACCGATTCCGACAACCATGTGCGCACGGGCGAGAAGCCGAAGAAGAAGGGGTGATAGATAATGTCAGAGAGAGTTACAACCGAAGAAATCGAGAAAATGATACTCCTCTATGACAAATACGGCAATTATGCCCGCGTGGGGCGTGAGATGGGACGCGCCGCCTCTACGGTATCGAAGTATATCAAGTTGAAGGGCACGCCGAAGATTGCAGCGCAGACACTGAGGAACAATGTTAGGAGGTAATGAGGATGAAAAAAACAGTTTTAGTCGTGATGGCAGTATTGTTGGTTATGTCAATGTTGGTGTATGCTGTGGCAGACGTTTTAAGCGTTGATGAGGCAAAAGAAGTTCTTAACGGTTATATTGATTATCTCGTGGGTGATTGGAGGGATGATGGAGGAAACACAATATCAATAAAGGCTGAAAAACTGTCTATCAGTGCTGACGGACGTATATACCTTGATTATACGTTTACGAGAGCCAAAGCGTCGATTGACGGAGGTGAAATATTATTGTCAGCAGATGAAGATATAATCTACATACTGTCAAACTCCGTAGCAGGCATGGATATTGTAATACCATTAAAGAGAGTAAAATAATACTATTCCGTTACGATTCGACAGATGATAGGAAAATAGGAGGTAATGAACGTGAAGAAATTGATTTGTTTGGTGCTGCTTGTATTGGCTGTATTTTCATTTTCGTGTGTTGGATTGATGGAAAGCGTGTCCTCTTTTGATGAAAGCGTTTTTACCAACGCTGGATATACAACCAAGGGTGATATTTTCTCTGGACAAAAAATATTATATATGCAAGACAAAGATGTCGTAATGCTCGATTATACTACAAAGCAAAACACTTTGGGGTTGCAAATCGACACAAATATTTTTGGCAAAAGTGCAAAGGAAGAGGGTGAAATGCCTGCTTGGACTGAAGGAGATAAAAGCCAATTTCACAAGAAACAGATTATGACGGATTTCTATCCGTGCATCGTCTATGATTCTTCACATGAGGTTCCGTATTCATTTGTTGTCGCGTTGTCACTCCCACCAATCGGAGAGAATGAATGGCTT